>JAOTYV010000006.1 GCA_029861675.1 Alphaproteobacteria bacterium | reverse complement strand
GGGCGGTCGGCGTGATCGTCGGGATGATCGCGATGACCGGATTGGGCCTCAAGATGAGCCTGATCCTGGTCGATCTGTCCGGCGGCAGCGTCCTGCTGGCGGTGCTCTTGGTCGCGCTCACCTCGCTCCTGATGGGCATGGCGCTGCCGATCACCGCGTCCTATCTGGTCCTGGTGGTTCTCGCGGGTCCGGCCTTGGAACAGCTGGGCGTCGCCGTGATCGCCGCGCATCTGATCGTCTTCTGGCTGTCGCAGGACTCCAACATCACGCCGCCGGTCTGTCTCGGCGCCTTCGTCGCCGCGTCGATCGCCCAGGGCGATCCCTGGAAAACCGGCTGGATGAGCTTCCGATTCGCGAAGATGCTCTACATCATGCCACTGCTGTTCGCGTTTACGCCGATCCTCGATTTTTCGAATCCCCTCGGCGCCGCTTGGACAATGGCGACGGCAACCGTTGGAACCCTGGCCTTCGCGTGCTGGACCATGGCGTTTTTCCGGCGGCGGGCGACCTGGATCGAATGGGGCCTTCTGGCGGTGGCGGCGATCTTCTGCTTCCTGCCGTTCGATCTGAACCTGCCCGCGAATCTGCCGGGCTATGCCGCCAATATCGCCGGCGCCACCCTTCTGGCCGGAATCTATACGTGGCAGCGATTCGGGCCGCGCGCGCCCAGCAGCGCATAGTCTGCTTAAGTTTTAGGTTCCCGGTTGCCCGGTGCGTTGATGCCCATCGAACCCCAGCGGTCCGGATGGCCGCGCTCGTACTGTCGGGGATAGGCGATATCGGCACCCAATTCGCGCGCCGCCAGCAGCGGCCAATGCGGATTGAACAGCACGGCCCGCGCCAGCGCCACCGCATCCGCCAGCCCGGTGCGTAGGATCGTTTCCGCCTGCAGCGGGTCGCGGATCTGACCGACCGTGATGACCGCCATCCGCACGGCTTCCTTCACCGCGGCCGCAAACCCGGTCTGGTAGCCGGGGCCCGTGACGATTTTTTGTGCAGGGCTGAGTCCGCCGCTCGACACATGCATGTAGTCGCATCCCAACGCATCGAGGGCGCGGGCCAACGAGACGGTTTCGTCCACGGTCCAGCCGCCCTCGATCCAGTCCGTCGCCGAGATCCGCAGACCGATCGGCAAGTGATCGGGCCACGCGGCGCGCACCGCCTCGTAGAGTTCCAGCGGAAACCGCATCCGGTTCTGAAGACTGCCCCCATAGGAATCTGTCCGCCGGTTGCTGATCGGCGATAGAAATTGATGGATCAGGTATCCGTGCGCCCCGTGCAACTCGATCACGCGAATGCCGGCGCGCTCGGCGCGCCGCGTCGACGAAACATTGGATAACGTCGGCGATTTCCGATTTGGTCAGCGCGTGCGGATCGGGCCATTCCTCGGAAATCGGAATGGCGGAGGGTGCGACCGTAACACAGCCGCCATCCGAAACCGGCAGGGGTCCGCCGCCCTTCCAGGGAACGCGCGCCGACGCGCGGCGCCCGCCATGGCACAGTTGAACACCGAGCGCCGCCGTCCCATAGGTCTCGAAGAAATCCGCGATCCGCTTCACGCCGGCTTCCTGGGCGTCGTTGTACAGCGAAAGACAGAGCGGCGTGTTGCGCGCCTCCGCCGAGACATAGGTCGATTCCGGCAAGACCAGACCGGCGCCCGAGACCGCGAACTTCCCGAGATGCATCAAATGCCAGTCTCCGGCCGTCCCGTCATCCGCCGAGAACTGGGTCATCGGCGCGACGACAATCCGATTGTTCAGCCGGAGCCCGCGCAATTCCAGCGGTTCGAATAACAGCGCTCCCATCGGTCGCTCCTTCCAGGTCTCGATGTTGGGATGGCATTGTCACAAGTCGCGCCCCGACATCCGTCAGCCCTTAGGTTTAGCATGCCGAGTTGCAAATGACCGCCCGCTCAACCCAGCATTTTCCGCCGCACTTCATTCGACGTGCAGATTGGCGCGCCGATCGCTCGATAGATGAGCGGCACGCGACGGCCGCGCGCAATCAGCCTTTGAGATTGGCGTAGTCGCCGGGCCCGAAATAATCGACTTGGATAACCTCGTCCCGGATGACATCGGCTTGCAACAACGCTTCGCTCTCGTCCGCATCGATGATGCCCGCCTGGAAGGCGCGGGCATACAGGCTGTCCTGCGGCTTGGTCTGGATTTTGCCCGAACGCACCGCCGCGTTCAGTTTCCGCTTCGCCGGCTGGGCCTGAACGACGTCGGTCAAGGCCGCCTCCAGCCGGCCCAAGCCGGCCTCCTGCTCATCCGGAATGAAGATGTCGGCGGTGAGCGCCAATCGCATTTCGTTGGAATCGAGCAGACCGTTGGCAATTTTCGCGCCCAGTTCATCGCTCGGCAGCTTGGCGCCGGTGCCGAACGGAAATACCAACCGCCGTAGGAACCACGCCACGACACGGTTGGGGAAATTATCGATAACTCCGTCCAACGCTTTCTCGATATTGTGGAGCGCCAGATCGCAAGACCAGACCACCAGCGGCAAATCGCGCGCCGGCCGCCCGTCGTCATAGAACCGCTTCAACGCGGCGGATCCGAGATAGAGCCATGCCAAGGCGTCGGCGAGCCGGCCCGAAATTTTCTCGCGACGCTTCAAGTTACCCCCCAGGACGGCCAGCGCCGCATCCGAGACCAACGCAAACGAGGCGCTGTAGCGGCTGAGCTTCTTGTAGTACCGGCCTTCCGGCCCGGTCACCGGAGACGACGCCAATGCGCCGCCGGTCAGCGCCAGCATCAGGGACCGCACGATGTTCTTCACCATGAAGGCCGCGTGACCGAAGAAGGCCTTGTCGAAGCGCGCGACGTCCTGGTCCGCAATCGCGGCCATTTCATCCTGAATGAACGGATGGCTGCGGATCGCGCCTTGGCCGTAAATGATGAGCGAACGGGTCAGGATGTTCGCGCCCTCCACCGTGATGGCGATGGGAACACCGATAAAGCCGCGGCCCAGGATGTTTTTTGGGCCGCGGCAGATGGCGGCGCCGGCCCGAATGTCGAACGCGTCGTTGACGACGAGCCGCATCCCCTCGGTCAGATACGCCTTGACGACACCGGAAAGGACGGCGGGACGCTCCCCCGCATCGACCGCGCTCGCGGTCAGCGTCCGGGCGGCATTCATGAAATAGGTGTAGCCGCCAATTCGCGCCAAGGGTTCTTCGATGCCCTCGAAGCGGCCGATCGCGGTTGAGAATTGCTCGCGAACCGTGCCGTATGCGCCCGTCACGCGGGTCGCCAGTTGAACTGCCCCCGCCGACAGCGATGGTAGCGAGATGGAGCGGCCGGCCGCCAATTGCTCCATCAACATGGTCCAGCCGTTGCCGATGCCATCCTGACCGCCGATGACGAAATCGAGCGGCACGAACACATCCTCGCCGAAGATGGGACCGTTTTGAAACGGTACGCCCATGGGGTCGTGACGGTCGCCGATCGTCATGCCCGGCAGATCGTTGGGCAAGAGCGCGCAGGTGATGCCGCGGTCTTCGTCGCCGCCCAACAGACCGTCGGGGTCCAGACAGCGAAAGGCGAGACCGACCACGGTCGCCACCGGAGCCAGCGTAATGTATCGCTTGCGCCAATTGAGACGAAGGCCCAGGACTTCCCTGCCGTCGAAAATACCCTTGGTAACGACACCGGTGCTTTGCGGATTGGCGGCATCGCTGCCGGCGCCCGGTTCGGTCAGGGCGAAACAGGGAATATCGTGGCCGCTGGCGAGGTTTGAGAGATAGCGCGTCTTCTGCTCATCCGTGCCGTAATGAACCAGCAGTTCGGCCGGGCCCAACGAATTCGGCACCATGATGGTGACCGCCGTCGTGACGCTGCGGCTGGCGACTTTGGTCACCACGGCGGAATGGGCGGATGCGGAAAAACCAAGCCCGCCATATTCCTTGGGCACGATCATGCCGAAGAACTTGTTCGTCTTCATGAACGCCCAAACTTCCGGCGACAGATCGCGCTGCTGGGAAATTTCCCAGTCATCGGTCATTTGGCACAGCTCTTCCACCGGACCATCGAGAAAGGCTTGCTCATCGGCGGTGAGGGTCCATTGCTTGAACGCCAACAGCTTGTTCCAATCGGGATCGCCGGAGAACAGATCGCCGTCCCACCACACGGTCCCGGCTTCGAGAGCAATTCGCTCCGTTTCGCCCATCCTCGGAAAAAGCGGCGCCACCATCTTCATGATACCGGAGGACAGCACGACGGATCGAAGGGCCGGGAAGCCGAAAAGGAGGGACAACACGACGGCAACGCCCGCAACGCCCCAAAACACCGCCCCGGACGGCTCGCCCATCAGACGCCAAGTCGCCAGCCCGGTCGCCGCCATGACCAGCCAACCGAAGAAAACGCGACCGGTATACGCGAGGCCAAGGGCAATGAGAGCGCCAGTTCCCAAAACGAGCGCGATTTCCATCATGTCGTCTTCCCAATCCTATGGCTTAGTTGCGGAGCGGCTTGCCGGTACTCAACATGTGCCGAATGCGCGCGAGCGTGCCCGCCTTCATGGCAAGGCGCTTAAACGTCGTGCGCTCCAACTCCAACAATTTGCTTTCGATGACGGTTTCCGTGAGATCGGTATCGCCGCCGCTCAATACGGTCGAGAGTTCGCCGGAGACCACGGCATCGTGCTGCGTTGCCAGCCCTTGCTTGCGAAAATCGCCAACCGCCATCTGCATCGCCACTTTGGCGGACAATCCCGGCAGTTGGATTTCCTTGGGTTCGGGTGGCGCATAGCCATCGACCAGTGCGAGCGCCCGCGCCTTGGCATCGGCCAAAAGCCGATCCCGGTTCATCGTGATCCCATCATCGGCGCTCAGGAAGCGCAGGCTTCTCGCCTCCGCCGCCGACTTCGCGACCTTGGCCATGCTGATGGTCTCAAACGCCTTGATCACCGGCGGCATAGGTCCCCTGGGGGTCTTGGTATCGCCTGCCCAACGGAGCAGCAGTTCCTTGCAACCGCCCCAACCCGGGATGACGCCGACACCGACCTCGACCAATCCGGCATAGGTTTCCGCATGCGCCTGCACCGCATCGCTGTGCAGCAGCACCTCACATCCACCGCCCAAGGCCATGCCGGACGGCGCCGCGACCACGGGGAACGGCGCGAACTTAAGCGCCTGATAGGCCTTTTGGCCCTGCCCGACCATCCAGCCCACGACACCGGACAGTTTCAGCATCGAGGGTACGACCAGAAAGCCGATGTTGGCGCCAACGGAAAAATTGCTGCCTTCGTTGTAAATAACGAGCGCCTTGTAGTCCTTTTCGCCGATATCGATGGCTTTCCGGATCATGCTCAGGATCATCGGATTGATCGAGTTAAGCTTGGACTGGAACTCCAGCACAACGACGCCGTCGCCGACGTCCCAAAGGCTCGCGGACATGTTTTTGGCGATCGGCTTCGACCGTAACCTGATGTCTTCCAGGAGGAGCACTCCGTCCGGACGGAGCACATTCGAGTAGGTGCCATCAACGGTCTGATATTGAAGTGCGCCGTTTTGAACGCGATAAAAGGACCCGCTGCCGACCTGCCTCAAGAAATCCGGAACGGCCATACCGTCCGCCGCCAAGTGGTCCGCGAACCAGGCGGCCCCCAGCTTGTCGATCATTTCAAAGGGTCCGAATTTCCAATTGTAGCCCAGCCGCATGGCCTCATCGACGGCCACGATATCGTCGGCGATTTCCGGCACCAGCGACGCCGCGTACGCAAGCGTCTTGGACATGACCTTCCAGGCATAGACGCCGCCTTTATCAGAATGGGAAACAAGGGCCTTGATACTGCCTTTCTTCGACGCCGCAACGCTGGCGAGACCGGGCCGAACGGCTTTCGCATACGCGCCGGTCTGCAGATTGATGGCCTCCTTGACCCGGCCGCCGCCGCTCGTGTTCAGGCGATAGAAGCCGCCTTTTCCTTTCCGCCCGGTGTAGCCGTCGGCAATCATCTTTTCGATCAGCTCGGGCTTGCGATAAACATCTTGGAACGGATCGGATGACGGAAGCGCGGTCCGAAGGCTGTCCAGCACATGCGGCATCAAGTCGAGGCCAACCAGGTCGAGCAGGCCGAACACACCGGTTTTCGGGATCCCCATGGGACGCCCGATGACCGAGTCCGCTTCTTCGACGGATAATCCGGCGTCCATTGCCTCGACGACGCTTGCCTGGAGCCAGAACGTACCGATGCGATTGGCGATGAAACCCGGCGTATCGTTGGACGTGACGACGCTCTTACCGAGGCGCTTGTCGCAAAAATCACGCGCGACCCTTCCTGCCTCCGGGCGGGTGTCCGCGCCTTCAATAATCTCAACCAGCCGCATGTAGCGCGGCGGATTGAAGAAGTGCGTGATCAGAAAGTCGCTTTGGAATCCGGTTGGCAATCCCTCGACCAACGCTGACAAGGGAATGGTCGACGTGTTCGAACTGATGATCGAGCCGGGTTTCCGTGCCGCGTCGACCTTCCGATAGAGATCCTGCTTGATTTCGAGGTTCTCGATGACCGCCTCGACGATCCAATCGCAGTCGCCCAACAACGCAATGTCATCCTCGATATTACCGGGCTGAATGCGCTTGGCGTTGCGGGGATGCATCAGGGGAGCCGGGTCGGTCTTCAAGAGTTTTTGAACGGCGCCTTTCGCGATGACACGGCGATCCTCCGCGTCCTTCGGAACAATGTCCAACAGGACAACCTCGACGCCGGCGTTGGCGATGTGAGCGGCGATGCCGGCCCCCATGACTCCCGCGCCGATTACCGCGACCTTCTGAATTTCACGCATTAGACCGCTTCCAGAATCGTGGCGATGCCCTGGCCACCACCAATGCATTGGGTGGCCAGCGCAGTTTTCGCGCCCTCGCGCTTCAAGATCGACGCAACCTTGCCGGTGATCCGGGCGCCGGTTGCCCCCAGAGGGTGGCCAAGCGCAATGGCCCCGCCATCCAGGTTGATCTTACCCATGTCGAGATCGAGGTCCCGAATACACGCCAATGCCTGGGCTGCGAAAGCCTCGTTGAGTTCGATGACATCGATGTCGTTTATGTCGATGCCGGCACGCTTGGCGGCTTTTTTGGTAGCGCCTACCGGACCGATCCCCATGATTTCCGGCCGGCACCCTGCAATCGATATCGATTTGATGCGCGCCAATGGCGATAGGCCGTTCTTCCCGGCGTAGTCTTCCGTACAAATCAGCGTCGCCGACGCTCCATCGGTCAGCGGCGACGAGCTTCCAGCGGTGACGGAACCGTTTTCGTCGAACGCCGGCCGCAGTGTTCCCAGTGTCTCGGCCGAGCTATCGGCCCGGATACAGCCATCGGCCGCCACAACGCCGTCGGGCGTCTTGATGGGAATGATCTCGTCGGCAAGCCGGCCGGCAGCCTGCGCAGCGGCGGCTTTCTTGTGACTGGCGACCGAGAAGTCGTCCTGCTCGGCGCGGGCGATCTGGTAGTTGGTCGCGAGATTTTCCGCCGTTTGGCCCATGGCAATGTAGGCTTGGGGCTTATGCTCGTAGAGATCCGGGTTGGGCAACGGGTTGTATCCCAGCATCGGCACCCGGGACATGGATTCGATCCCCGCGCAAATAAAGGCCTCACCGGCGTTCATTTGAATCGCGCCGGCCGCCATGTGGATTGCCTGCATGGAGGAGCCGCAGAACCGGTTGACGGTCGTTCCCCCCACGCTCAACGGCAGATCGGCCATCAAACCGATCATCCGCGCGACGTTGAGCCCCTGCTCGGCCTCGGGGAAGGCGCAGCCCAGGATCAGGTCTTCGATGTCTTGCGGATCAATATCGCACCGATCGAGCAAACCGCGGACCGTTTGCGACCCGAGATCATCCGGCCGCACCCCCTTCAGTTCGCCCTTGCTGGCGAAAGTAAAGGGAGACCGTACATAGTCAGCAATTACAACAGGTTTCATGCTCATTCTTCCATTCCATCAATGCGTTCGGGGCCACGGGTGCTGCCTGGCCCAAAGCCGGTGTCGTCTCGCTCTTCCAAGGGCATCTTCACGGCGTGCACGGCGATGCTCTTTTCGGCGATGAAGTCTTTGCTTTGACATCCCGGTGACAGCCGCCTCCGGAAAGGCGTCGCGAAATTCTATCAGCCTCTTTATTTTAAAAGAGTTTCTCTAATCCCCCGTGGCCGGATCGATGGGGAGCGGGAAGGCCCCTCGCGAGTGCGAGCGCTTTCACGCAGCAATCGTAAGACGTGGTGTTGATTTCACGTCCCGTTGTTATCGTCATGGGCCCAACTCATATCTGCCGGCGGTCGTCACATCTGGATAGCGCGTGTCATATGGTTGAAGGCGTAATGAACGGCAAATGAATTTAAGGTCACGTTAAGGCGATGCTGCGTTGCACAATTAATCTCCGGCGATGCCGGACGAGTGCAGCGCGACCACCGGCAGCTCGATGAAAGGGGCATTGTCGTCCGAGGCCGCCGCCATTGCATCCGGCGCGCCGTTGAGGATAAAGGCGACGTCTTGGGTTTCGGTGGGCAGTCAACGGTAAACGCCGAGACCGCGTTGAATTTGATGCGACATTTTCTGAGGATGCGCGAGCGGATGCGAGTCCGGCGCGCAAACGGTAGCGCGTCAACGCACCCGGTTCAGCAAGGCGCGGCCTGACGGTCCACTAGCACCCGGCGTCATTCATGTGCCGGGTCGATCCACAAACGGTTTCGATCCGGCGCATTCACACTATAGCGATGTGCGGGCGCGGCAACGTGACACGGTCGCCGGCCTCCATGCGGCGCCGATCAGGCGTCGACGATCCTCCAGGACTTATGCTCCGCCTGGATGACACGGACATCCTTGCCGGGGCGACGGTCGACAAAAACAGTGCCGTCCTTCATGACCATCTGGATGTTTTCGCGCTTCCCGAGGACTTTGATATCGGTCGAGGGGTCGCCGTCGACGACGACGATATCGGCGATCTTGCCGGCTTCGAGCGTACCGAGATCCTCCAGCATGCCCAGCGCCTCGGCGGCATTGCGCGTCGTGGCCACGATGGCGTCCATCGGCTTCATGCCGAGATCGACATAGACGGCAAGCTCGTCGCCATTGCTGCCCATATCCGGCTCGAAGCCCATATCGGTGCCCATCGCGATCTTGACGCCCGCTTTGTACATCTTTTGAAACGTTTCATAGCAGTTCGGCTGAATGCGCTTCATTTTGGTCAGTGTGAATTCCGGCGTACCGATCTCGCGGCGCACCTCGATGGCGTGGTCGGTTCGGTGCAGCAGCGTGGGTGTTACCGGCGTGCCCGCCTCGGCGATTTTTTCGATCGAATCGTCATCGTGGAACACCATGTGCTCGATCGTGTCGGCGCCGGCCTTCAGCGCCATGCGCTGGGCATCCGGCGTGAAGCAATGAATGGCGCAGCGCTTGTGCTGCGCATGCGCCTCGTCGGCGATGGCGTCGAGCTCTTCCTGCGTGTGGTTGCGCACATCCGGCTCTTCCCGGTCGGTGCCGCCACCGCCCGACGCACATGTCTTGATCACGTCGCAGCCCTTGAGCAGATTTGTCCGCGCCAGCTTGCGTAACTCGTCCGGGCCATCGGCGGTGTTGAAGCCGGGGCGCAGAGCGGCCCGCGGATTGATCAGGTCGAGATGGGTGCCGGTGCCGGTGGTGAAGGCGCCGATAATGAGGCGCGGTCCCGCGAAGATGCCGGCGTCCACGGCGTCGCGCACCGCGCAGCATTCGTCGGTCATCAGCCCGCGCGAGGAAATCAGGCCTAAATCGCGCAACGTCGTGAAGCCCATTTCGAAACAGAGCTGGGAATGGAACAGCATGTACATCTGCTGCAATTCCGGCGTGACCTCCCACTGCGCGACGCGATAATTTTTGAAGGTCAGGTTGTTGAACATGTTGAGATGGATGTGCAGGTCCATCATTCCGGGCATCAGGGTCTGGCCCGCCACGTCGATCACCTCGGCGCCTTTTGGCGCGTCGATGCTTTTGGCGGTGCCGACTTGCTTGATCCGGCCGTCCTCCACGACGATGACGGGATTGTCCACCACCGGGCCGCCATTGCCGTCGATCAGTTTGCCGCCTTTGATTACCGTGGTGTTTTTACTGGACGCCATGCGTCGATCCTCCCTGCTTGTGCGCGTCCGACGATATGCCGGTGTGCTGCTACCTTGTCTCTATCGCCGGTGCGCACGCCGCACCTTTGTTTCAATCTATCTAGAATGATGCCGTAACCGCCGTCAACGGGCAAGGCGCGGCGGGTCGAATTTTCGGCTTTCCCAGGTCATCCGGGAATCTCGACACGCGCACCGCTCTCCGCCGAACGTTCGATCGATTCGAGCACGGCAATGCTATGGATCGCGTCATCGTAGCGCACCGGATAGGCCGTCTTGCCGGCGACCGCGTCGGCAAACCCTTCGAGCTCCGCCCGCTCGATGTCCACGTAATCGAAATCGATAATTTCAGGCTCGCCCTCGAGCCCGGCAACCGCGAGGCGGCGTTCGCCGCGCATCTCCACCCAGCCTTTCGATCCGATGACGTGCAGCCGCCAGAAATTGCCGGTCACCATGACGGTGGACAGATAGCCGCTGGCGCCGTCGCGAAAGGACAACAGCATCGCCGTGGTGTCGTCGCGTTCGGTGTCCAGCACGCGGTGATCGCTGATCGCGCAAACGCTGGCCACGGGCGCCGCGCATTGGACCATTAAATCAAGGACGTGCAGGCCGCGCGCGCACATGCCGCCGGCCGGGTTCTCCGCCTTGGAAGCGCGCCACCCGCCGGGCTGGTCGCGGTACCCCGCGGGACCCGAATGCTGTCCCTCGATATGTACGACCTTGCCGATACGGCCATCGTCGATCAGTTTTTTCAACTCGATAAAGGCGGGTTGGTAGCGCCGGTTGAAGGCCACGGCCAAGATGACGCCCGCCTTCTCGCAGGCGGCGACCGATGCGCGCGCGCTTTCTTCGGTCAAAGTGAACGGTTTTTCGCAAAATACGTGCTTGCCGGCGGCCGCGGCCTGCTGAACATTTTCCGCGTGCATCGAATGGGGCGTCGCCAAAGCGACGGCATCGATTTCCGGGTCCGCCAGGACCTGTGCATAGTCGGCGTAGACGGGAAACCCCTTCTCCTTGGCGAAATCGCCGTATTTCGACGGATCGCGCGCGACGCCTGCGGTGAAATGAATTTTCTTGCTGTCGTCTTGGACCGCATTGACCAGGGTTTGACCCCAGCGTCCCATACCGTATATCGCGGTTCTCAACATGCCTTACCTCCTGATTTTATTTTTAACTCAGGGCTTATGCCCGAAAAACCGGCCGGTCCCCTTTTATTTGCGTGCGGTACATGACGCGCCGCTCGGTATCGGGAAACGGCGTCGCGCGGTGCAAGGTGCACCGGTTGTCCCAGATCACGACGTCGCCTTGCTGCCATTTATGGGCGTAAACGAACCGCGCCTCGGTCGCGAATTCCTCGATCGCCGCCACCAGCCGCCGCGCCGCCTCATCGTCCATGCCCTCGAGGCCGGAAACGACGTCCCGAGCCAGAAAAAGCGACGGCCGCCCGGTTTCGGGATGGGTCCGGACCGCCGGGTGCGGCGTCGGCGGTACCGCGGCAAGCTGTTCCGGGCTCAAGGGTGGCCGGTCGGGATACATCTGCGAATAGCGGAAATTCCGGTCGTGCATCGCCCGCCGGCCGGCAATTTGCCGCCGCAACGGGTCGGGCAGCGCCGCATAAGCGGCATACATATCGGCAAATAACGTGTCCGCGCCCGCCGGTGGCGTTTCGACGCCGTAAAGCACGGTCGCCGACGCAGGCGCTTCCTTATAGGACAGGTCCGAATGCCAATGCCGTCCCGACTTTGCGACGCCGAATGGTTTGCCGTCTTTCTTCACATTCGACAACACGCGAACCTCCGGATGACCGGGCAAGGTGTGCTCGACGAGGTGGTGGATATCGAGCGTGCCAAAACGGCTGCTAAAATCGATCAGATTTTCCGGGGAGAGTTGCTGCCCGCGCAGGTAAATAACCGAATGGGCGAGGAACGCGTCGTGAATCCTGGCGAAAACGGCGTCGCCGATTGGGTGAGACAGATCGACGCCACGAATTTCAGCGCCGATCACGCTATCCGACGGCGCCACGTCGATCTCGGCAGGATCCATTTCGGATTGGAGGGTCATGCGTATATCCGCGGTCGTTGTTCGGTCGGCGTCATTCGCCGGCATCCGGCGTCAACCCCGCCGCCTCGATCCCGGCAGCGGCGAAATTTTCGTCATTGGGGCCGCTGTCGCCGCTTATGCCGACGGCGCCCATGATCGTGCCGTCCTTGGCGCGGATCAGGACGCCACCGGGATTGGCCAGCAGCCGCCCGCCGGACGCGACCGCCAGGCCATTCACGAAATTCGGATTTTCCTGCGCCTTGCGCGCCAGCGACCGGCTCGATTCGCCCATCGCGACGGCGCCCCATGCCTTGCCGAGCGCGATATCGGGCCGAAACATGCTCGCGCCATCCTCGCGTTGGACGGATTTGACGTGGCCGCTATCGTCAAGCACGACGACGGCAAGGGGCTGCGCGCCCGCCGCCCGCCGCGCCTTCAACGCCGCTTCGACAATTGTGTTGGAGTGTTCCAGGGTAAGACGGCTCATGATTTTCTCCGTGACCGGATTGGGGGCAGCGGCTCGGACAGTGGCGCAGCCTGCGTTTCGAATTGGGATATTGTACATCGCCTGTGTCGATGGATAAAATACTGCATCAATGGTTTGCGTGGTAAACCGCAATGCGGTCTAGTGTTGAGGTGATTGGCAAACCGGTCCGCGATGGATTGCGTATCGGTTCGGCCTCTCCGGCGACGGCGCGCGGCATCGGACGCAAGCCGCGCATTCGGAAACAAAACAAATGGCGGAGACGTATAAGGTGAGCGACCAAAATAAGACGAAGACCGACGGGGCCATTAAGGCCGGCCAGGGAACCTATGTGTTCGATATGGCGGCCTTGGCCAAGGTGCCGGCGGGAACAGGCTACTCGACGTCGCATGGCGGCGTGGTCGAAGGCGACCGCATGCTGGTCGGCCGAATTCACAAGGCCAAGGGTACCGGGTCGCGCATGCATACCCACCCGAACGAACAGTTCAACTACGTCCTGCAGGGAACGCTCAAGGGTGAAATCGAAGGCAAGGCGTTCGTCGCGCCGGCCGGTTCGCTGATCTACGTGCCGGCGAATGCGGAACACATGATGATCGCCACCGAGGAAGAGGATGTCATCTTCTGCGCCATCAAGGACTTGTCGCACGGAATCATCGGCATGGCGGTGGACGGGACGATGTCGGGTCCGCATTACGAACAGGGCTACAAACCCAAGGACTGAGAGCGGCCGCTGCACGGTCGGTCGAAATTAATACAACGTCGAGAATAACAATAAAAACAAGGGTACAACCGAACACATGGGAGGAATCGAAACATGCATACACGCAAGTCGCTAACCGCGGCGCCGGCCGCCATCGCGGCGATCATGCTGTTTTCAGCTGGCCCGGCCGTCGCGGAAAATTTTCCCTCGAAGCCGGTCGAATTGATCTGCTCCACATCGCCCGGTTCGGGCGCGGCACGCTGGTGCCATATGGTGGCCGAGCGATTGAAAGACGCCAATGCGCTGGGCGTGCCGGTCAACGTTCAATTCAAGAGCGGCGGCTCCAACCATGAGCCAGTGGTCTATGTGCAGAACAAACCGGCGGACGGCTATACCTTGCTGCACATCAGCGCCAGTTTCACCGGGTATTTCAATCTCCCGCACTACAAGTTCGGTCCGAAGGATTTCGATCTTATCGCCCGCATGGAACAACACCTCTATGCGATCGCGGTGCACAAGGATAGCCCGTTCGAAACCTACCCGGACGTCGTCGCCTACGCCAAGAAGAACCCCGGCAAACTCAGCATGGGCAGCAACAAAATCGGGTCGATCCATCATCGCCACCAAGAGTTGCTGCACAAGACGGTCGGCGTGAATATCCGGTTCGTCCCCTATCGCGGGACCGGCGACGTGGTCAAGGACGTGATGGGAAAACATCTGGAGATCGGCATCGCGCAGCCCGGCAAATGGTTGCCGCACGTCAAAGCGGGCAACGCACGCGTCTTGCTGCTGCTGAACGAGAAGCGGCTCAAGCATCCGGCCTTTGCCGATATTCCGGTACCGTCGGATCTCGGCATCAAATACTCGATCCCGCATCAGTTCCAGGGTTTCATGGTCAAGAAGGGAACGCCAAAGGCGCGGATAATCGCGCTACAGAAGGCCTTGGGCGGAATCTCCAACACGGCGGCCTATAAGAAGTACACCAAGAAGCAGCCGCATGTGATTCCCGCCTATTACGGGAATGTCGGCGCTTTGAACAAGGAAATGGCCGACGGCACCAAGGCGACGCGCGCCTTGATGGTCAAGCTGGGTATTTTGAAGAAATAAGCGGTGACTTGGTCGGGAACGCGGCCGGCGGGACTGTGCGAATTGCGCATCCCTGGCCGCGCCCCGGTCGGAACCGTGAGATTGCGATGACCCTTAACAAACGGGCCAGAAATGTCCGGAAGCCGTCGTCTTGCGCCGGGAGCCGGCCGGCATGACGCTGTCTTTGCAAAAAGCGCTCGTCTATACGATCGCGGCTATCGGGATCGCGCTGCTCCTGCTCTTTTGGCAGACCGGAACTTTTTCCGAATCGGTGCTCCCCGGGTATCCTGGCGATGCGTTCTTTCCCCGCCTCATTCTTATCTTCAGCCTGATCTGGGTCGCGGTGCTGCTGCTGCGCCTGTTCCGGCGCGCCGCCGATACCGAACCGACGACCGGGCTGCCGAAAACCGTCGCGGTCGAACTCATTCCCTTCGCCGTGGTGGCCGGTTGCGTGTTGGCCTACATATTCCTGCTGCCGATCCTCGGGTTTGAACTTTGCACTTTCCTGTTCCTGTTCGGTCTGCTGTTCACCCGCTGGCGCGACCCGATCCGGCAGCGGGTGATACGGGTGGCGGCCCTGTCGCTGTCGACGACATTGTTCTTCTACGTCGTCTTCATTCTTCTGCTGAACGTCTCCTTCCCCGTGCGCATCCTGCCGCGCTACATCCAGTTTTAGGGCGACGCGACCATGGAGAATATCGGCGAAAATCTGGTACCCGCGATGGGATTGGTGTTCGGGTCGACATCGCTGATCGTTCTGCTCGCCGGCGTCATTCTGGGAATTGTCTTGGGCGCACTCCCCGGTTTCGGAAGTTCGCAGTCGCTCGCGCTGCTGTTTCCCATGACATTCATCATGAACGGGCCCGACGCCATCCTGTTTTGCGTCGCCGTCTATTCCGCCGCCGAATATGGCGGGTCGATTCCGGCAATCCTGATACGCACGCCGGGCACGCCCGGAGGCGCGGTCACGGTGCTGGACGGTTACGAAATGACGCGCAAGGGTCTGGCGTCGAAAGCGCTCAAGGTTTCGTTGTTTTCCGGCGTTATCGGCGGCCTGACCAGCACGCTGATTTTTATCGTGGCGGGCAGCACATTGGCCTGGATCGGCTTGCAATTCGGACCCGGCGAAATGTTCGCGCTCGGATTGTTCGGCTTGTCGATCATCGGCAGTTTTTTCGGCCGGGATCCGGCCAAGGGCTTTCTCGCCACGGGAATGGGGTTGCTGCTCGCGACGGTCGGCAGTTCCGGCTTCGGCGGTCTGCGCTTTACCTTCGATCTCGCGCCATTGATGGATGGATTGCCGCTGGTGGTCATTGTGATCGGCTTGCTGGCCGCGCCCGAAGCCTTCCGGCTGCTGATCGAGCATCGCGATTCCGAAGTGGAGGACCATGGGGCCGCCGATGTGGCGACGCATAAAGAGCGCAACCGGTTCACCCGGGCCGACGCCGTCCGGCTGATTCCAACCTGGATTCGCAACAGCCTGATCGGCACGGCGATCGGCGCGATCCCCGGCGCGGGCGCGTCGGTCGGATCGCTGATCGCCTATAACGAAGAAAAGCGCTGGTCGGCGCGGGGAGACGAATTCGGCACCGGCGTGGAGGAAGGCGTCGCGGCGCCCGAATCGGCGAATAACGCGGTCGTCGCGGGCACGCTGGTGCCATCGCTGGCGTTGGGCATTCCCGGGTCGGGAACCGCCGCCATTCTGATCGGCGTGCTGATCACCAAGGGTATCGTCCCGGGGCCGCTTCTGTTCAAGGAGAGTACGTCCCTGGTGCTGGCGATCTTTGTCGGGCTGATCGTGGCGAATGTCATGTTGCTGGGTGTCGGCCTGATGGGCGCCAAGGTGTGGGGAAAGGTCGCGCATGTGCCGCGCCGGATTCTCGGCCCCTTCGTGATGCTGATGATCGTGATCGGCACCTATGCGTATTCCAACTACGCGGCGCACGTGGTGATGGTGCTGATCATCGGCAGCCTCGCCTACTACTTCGAAAAACTCGAAATCCCCAGCGTGCCGATCATGCTGGCCTTCGTGATGGGACCGATCATCGAACGCAATCTCAACAAGGCGCTGACGATCCATGCCGGCGATCTGATGGTGGTGCTGACCCGGCCAATCACCATCGTGATCCTGTTGTTGGCGTTGGCGACAGCGTGGTACGGCTTCAAGCGCGCCGGAGCGCCGGCGGCCGATCCGGAATCGGCCGGCACCGGCAAGGCGGCGGAACACTAGTGCACAGCCCTAATTACAGGCTGTCGGAGAACAGCCCGCAACAGTGTGAGAAAATAGATTAGGTCGAAACATACGGCATAGGGAGAAAGGACAAGACGATGGAAAAAAGAGCGAATTCGATACCCATGATGGCGATCGCCTTGGTCGGCCTGCTGATCGCATATCCCGCACAGGCGGGCGGCGAGAGTTTGACGATTGCCCATACCGCGAAAGCCGGTTCGCTGGTCGATGCGACGGTTGATGCCTTCGTGACGGCCGCAAACAAGGCGCTCAACGGGAAGGCGGCCGTCAAGAAAATCTCGGCGGGCGGCGATCAGAAAGCTCTGCTCAAAAAAGTAAAGAAGGGCACGATCACCTTCACCGTGACCTCAGCCGACGCGTCCAAGAATTTCCACGCCGGCTACGGCCTCTTCGAGATGCCGTTCGTTATCGCGGACCGCGATAATATGGAACGCCTGCTGGACAAGAAAAAGGGCATCATCAAAAAAATCAGCAAGCGGGCGAAAAAGAAGAAATACGCCTTGCTCGGCGTCTGGGAAAACGGCTTCCGTCACATCGCCAACAACGACCGGGTCGTCAAGAAGCCGGCGGACCTGAAGGGCTTGGCCATCGCGTCGACGGGATGGCGTAAGGTGGCGTTCGAAACCTATGGCGCCAAGGCGTCCGCGTCGGCGGGCGGCGGCCGGGAAGCGACGTTGCCCGAGATCGCCTCAGGCAAGGCGCCGAAATTCGTGTCGCTCTCGGGCCACGCCTACATTCCCGCATTCCTGATCGCGGGCCGCAAGCCCTGGAAAGGCTTGTCGAAGGAAATTCAAACGGCAATCAAATCGGCAGCCAAAAAAGCCCAGAAGTTTGCCTATGCCGAAGGTGCGAAACGGGATGCGGCGGCGATCAAGAAACTGAAAGCGGCCGGCGTCAAGATCAACGAAGTGGATCGCGCCGCATTCATCGCGGCGAGCGATGCGGTCTACGACAAATTCGTAACCCGGGTGAACGGCGCCTATGGTTTGCTGAACCATACCCGCAAGGTGGGTACGGCAAGCGGCTCGTAGCGCGGCGCAGGAAATTGCCATCGGGCCGGATGGCGGAGCCCCGCCGCCCGGTCCGATGCGTCGCTTTCAGCGCAGCAGCAGAGCAACCGCCATCCCGCTCACCAACACCAGCAGAACGTTGCGGAATGAACCTTCCGACGTGGTCTTGAACCATCTGCCGCCGACCCAGATCGTCGCAAGATAGAAGGGCGCGCCAACCGCGGCGGGAATAAGGATATCGCGCGTGATCGATCCGGTGGCGGCGAAAATGGCGACACGGTAGAGCACGGTCACGCCGAGCACGGCAATCATGGCGGCCCGAATCTCGCGCGCCAGGGTACCGCTCGACATCAACATGATCGTTATCGGTGGACCGGGCAGCGCAAAAGCGCCGCCGCAGAGACCGCTGACCAAACCCGTCAGCACCGTTGCGGTCGGTCCCGGTCGGCCCGGGTAGTGCCAACCGGTGGCAAGCAGCGCCGCGAACAATAGAATCGATGCGGCAACGCAAATTTTCAGAACGTCCGCATCCGTGTTCAGCAAGAGCCAGACACCGACCGGTACGGCGAGCGCCATCGCCAGCCCGAGCGGCAGAACCGTGCGCCAGTCGGCGTGACGCGCCGCTTGCGGTAACAACATGGCGGAGGCGGGAATTTCGATCAGCGGGATAAGGACCACCGCGGTCACCGGATCATGCAGCAAGGCCAAACCCGGCACCATAATCAGACCCGAGCCGAACCCGGCATAGCCGCGAATTAAGCCCGCCGCAGCGATGATAGCCGCCGTCGCGATCAACGTGATGTCCGGTGTCATGACCGCATTCGGCTGGCGCCGCGGCACCCGTTTACGACGATTTTTCCGACCCGCCGAAGGACTGCATCGCCTTCACGAATTTCTCGTAAGTATCGGTATCGAAGGGGCTGTCCGCCGGCGTGTCCGCGCTCTTATCCGTCGATAGATCCAGCGCCTGCAGCGTCTTTTCCACCTCGTCCCGCTCAAGCTTGTGCGTAATGAAGACGATGCGCGACCGCCGGTCATCGCTCGGCCATTTGGACAGAGCGATCGGATCGTGGAACAAATGCTGCACCGCATGCACGACGACGGGGTCGCCGGCGACGTTGAGCAGCCCCTTTACACGCAGCAAATTGGGTCCTCGAAACCCGCTCAACATATTCAGCCATAGTTCCAATCCGGCCGGTTCCACGGGTGTTTCGCGGACAACGGAAAACGTCCGGATGTCGGCATCATGATTATGATGGGCATGCGGCTCGGCACCGTGATGTCCGTCGTGCTCGTGATCGTGCTGCGCATGATGATCGTTCGATTGTTCGGCGGCTTGACCGCTCTCGCGGAGCCAGTCCGTCATGTCCAACTGCCGCGACCGGCGGCCATCCGTACCGAAATTTAGCAGGGTGTCCGGCTCGACCACACCTTGCGTGACTTCGAGGATATCGGCGCCGGGGTTGAGTTTGGCAAGCCGGCCAAGCAACGGATCAATCGTCTCGCGCGTCGCCAGATCGGTTTTGCTCAAGACGATCCGGTCCGCCACGGCCGCCTGCTTGACGGATTCGAAGTGCCGATCGAGCTGGCCGCCGCCGTTCACCGCGTCGACCACCGTTATCACGCTATCGAGCAGGAAGTGCGGCGAGACAGCCTCGTCGGTGAGCACCGTATGGAGGATCGGCGCGGGGTCCGCCAGCCCTGTGGTTTCGACAACAACGCGATCGAATGCGGGGATTTCGCCTGCATGCCGGCGCAACAGAAGCTGGCTCAGGGTGTTCACCAGATCGCCGCGAATGGAGCAGCAGAGGCACCCGCTGTTGAGTAGGACCATCTCTTCATCGGGCGTTTCGACCAGCATGTGATCGAGCCCGATTTCGCCGAATTCGTTGACGATCACCGCGGTATTGTTCATGCCGGGATGGCGCAGCAATTGTGCAAGAAGAGTTGTCTTGCCGCTGCCGAGAAATCCCGTAATCAGGACGACCGGGTAACGCGCCGGAGCTGTGGGGTCGGTGTCGACGGTCATGGTCATCTGTCGTTTCTTTTCCGGTATCGGATCAGGCAATCGCCGCGGCGCGCAGTTGGCTGTGGCCAAGCGCTTCGCTGATGTCCTGCGCGGTTTGCTTGACCAGAGGTGCGATCTGCTTCATGTGCTCCACGGCCATTCGGATCTCCGGTCCCCGGACCACGACTGCCGCCACGATCTCATCATTGGCGGCAAATACCGGAGCGGCCAGCGCCGACGCTCCCGGCGTTACATCGCCGATGCTGTAGTCGAAGCCACGCGTGCGTACCTCGTCGAGATGCTTGATAAGCGAGTGCCGGTCCGTGATGCCGACCGGGGTAACCGGCCGCAACCCGGTCATTTCGACGATACGATTGACTTCCTGGGCCGGCAGATAGGCCAAGAGCACTTTGCCGGATGCGCCGGCATAGATCGGGGTCGTGGTGCCGATCGTGGGCACAACGGTCAATTCCTGCGACGGCGACGGCAATGCCTCGACGCAGACGCGTTCGAGATCGCGCGGACAGACGAGGCAGACCGATTCATTGACCGACCGCTGCAAAGTGCGCAGGAACGGGGCGGCGATCTGCCGCAGATCGGCGCTCTGGGAATTGGAGAGCCGGGCCAGGGCGGGACCGCCGCGATAGCGCTTGGTGAGCGGATCCTGCTGCACCAGCTTTTCCGTCTCCAGGGTTGCCAGGAGGCGCAAAACGGTCGCCTTGTCGAGGTCCAGGCGTCGGCTGATTTCGGTTAACCCAAGCGGCTGCTCGCTCTCGGTGACGAGAAAAAGCAACGAGACAGCGCGTTTTACCGATCGAACCGGTTTCATTCAATTTCTCCTAATTCGGCCAACCGCGGCAATCAATTCTGTTGAACGCGTGTCCGAATGCATCCATGCGTCGTGCTGGTAACACAGCCGCTCCAATCTGGAAATATCCCGAATGGAATTGGCGGCGGAAGCTGGGAATTGCGGTGTCGCATAGCGGTCATTCGGCCGCGGCCGCCCGCTCCCGATCGATCCGCTCCTCCAGCGCAGCGTTGGACCGAACGGCAACAAAGCGCACCGGCGCTTTGCCATCCGATTCGAGATGGTAGGACGCCCCCTTCGGAATTTCGATGATGTCGCCCGCGCCTACGGTTTTCTGGTCGTTGCCCACCTGGGCGTTCATATGACCCTGCAGTACATACAAAAACTGCTCGTTTGGGCTGACATC
This sequence comes from Alphaproteobacteria bacterium, assembly GCA_029861675.1. The sequence goes on along the minus strand of JAOTYV010000006.1, from coordinate 15,844 downwards.
GATCCGTTCGTCATAAGCGTCCGGCAATTCGTAAAATCCGAGCGCCGAGCGCTCGCCTTCGATCCAGACGACCCGGCGGCCGACGCCAACCGGCTCGTCGAGCTGGCTTAACAACGGGTAATAACAGTCCGGAATTCCGTCAATGATCGCCTGCGATTTCGATGGATCCTTTTGGCGATTCTCGGCTTCGCCGGAATCATGGAAGGTGTTCGCCTCCTCGATGCTCATCGCCTTTTCCGGCGGCGCTTCGTCGGCGCCGATGCCGACCACCGACCACGTCTGATCCTTGATGTACAGATACGCGCACGGACCGTCTTCGGCCGCTTTCATGGAATGCCGAGCGTTTGGCGGCACCAGAACGAAGGTGCCCGGCGAGATGATCCGGCGATCCTTGCCGACCACCGCGTTGATTTTGCCCTGCACGACAAAAATCAGCAGTTCATTCGGATGATAGTGCAGTTCGGAGCCGGTTCCCGCCTCCTTCTGATTCAGGCAATAGTACAGATATTTGCCCTCGATCACGGGAGCCAGCGCCGTCGACAGGTGCGGTGTCAGCAAGACGTTTTCGTATTCTTCGAACCTATGAAAGGGCATTCAGAATCTCCCGAAATTTTCTATGTTTATTGCCTACGGATTCGCCGGAAAATTCGGGCACGATCCGATTATTGCAACATCGGTGCGTTACGGACTCTAGTAACGGAGATTTGCGCGGTCAAATCGAATCGAAATATCCCAGTCCGATGGGATTGCCCGGCTCCGAAAATTGGGATTAGGCCTTATTTTATGGGGAAGTTCAGAGCAAGCCCAGACCGGCTGGGGAAATTCGCTTGACACTATCGAAGGGCGCGGCCAACATTTTTTTTTAAACCAATGTATCACACAGTGAAATAATCAAGGGAACCATTGGCCTAGAGCAGCAAGACGCCTGAACTTCAGGGAAGCTTTCAGGCACCGGGCTGCCTCGCGCCAGGCAAAACGACATCAGGGAGAGGAGAATACTCGTGCTCAAAGACTATTCCAGACATCTTAGCTGCGCACTTGCCGGCATCGGCGCCCTCGGCATATCCGCCGGTTCCGCCTTGGCGGACTGGAAGCCGACCAAGGAAGTCGAGTTGATTGCGCATGTAAAAACGTCTTCCTCTACCTATGCCTTTGCCGCAGCGGTGCTGAACGAGTTGAAGTCGCAAAAACTGCTGCCAAAGGGCGTCAAGCTGCGCACCGTTCGCGGCGCGCGCGGCGGTAAGGCGCGGAAATATGTCGGCATCACCAATAAGGGCAACCCGCATGTGATGCAGGCATTGACCCCGTCGCAGATCAACAATCCGATCCTCGCGAAGTCCGACGTCAATTACAAACTGTTCCGCGCCGTCGGGCTGATGGTTATTTCGCCGTTGACGATCGCGGTGCCAAAAGACTCACCCTATAAATCGATGAAAGACGTCATCGCCGATATCAAGGCGCGCCCCGGGAAGGTCATTCACGGCGGCGGCGCCTTCGGCAATGTAGCATCCCTCGTCGGTGAATTATGGGCGCGGGAAGCCGGCGTAAAGATGCCCTATGCGGCTTTCGAAAAGCAGGGAATGCTCGAACTGCTCGGCGGTCATGTGGCCTTCGGCATGCACAACCCGGCCCAGATCAACAAATACGTCAAGGCGGGCAAGGTTCGGTTGATCGCCGCCTCGGAAAAACTCGCCAGCTACCCGGATGTCCCCACCTTCAGGGAATCGGGCTACAATTTCCCGATCCTCAAGCAATATCGGGGCTGGTGGATGCCGAAGGATGTGTCCGACGACGTCGTTAATTTCTATGTCGGCGTTATGGACAAGGTACGGAAAGGCGAAGGCTTCAAGAAATATGTCGCCAAGAACAACCTGAAGGCCACCTGGATTCCCGGCAAGCAGCTCGATGCGATGCTGGAGAAGGAATACCAATCCTATATGAAGCTCGACACCGAACTCGACCTCATCGGCAAGAAGAAGAAAAAGAAAAAGAAATCCTAACTACCGGACACGCATTCCGGGATACGGCGCCGTCGGCCAATCGCAGACGGACGGCGCCGGTCCCGGTGGCCATAACGGAGTTAGGAAACAGGGGGGACGCCCACAAACACCGCCACGCCCGGTGAGTGCGGGCCACTGATCATCGCAATGGATGCTGTAAAACGAATCCTGGCAATCTTCATCGTCGAAGACCGAATGCTGGTCACGATATTTTCTGTGCTGTTGGTTTTCTATGGCCTGGAAACGTTGAACATTCATCAAACCGTCGGCGAAGGCCAGGTCGGGCCGACCTCATTCCCGCGCGTGATAACGGTTTTCGGTTTATTTCTCGCCGCGATTTTCTTCATCAAAAAAGGCTTCGAAAAGATCGAACTCGAGAATCTCGGCGCTCGGATCAGCGCTGAGATCGGCGATCTCGCCCCGCTTTGGATGGCGGTGGTCTATGTCGCATTGTTCGAGCCGCTGGGCTACATCACCGCCACATTCCTGTACATCACCGTTACGATGAAATTCCTGCGCGAGCGCACCTGGATCGGCGCATCGGCATACGGAGCGGGGATCACGGTCGTCATGTTCTGCCTCTTCTATTACGGATTGCTCGGCGAATTGCCGCGGGGCGAATGGGTGCGGCTGCATGAATGGCTGCCGTTCCTCGATCAAATTCGCGCGGCGATTACGGGGTAAACGCGATGGACAACACCTGGTCCTTGTTGATGGACGGCTTCGGTCTGGTCTTGCAGCCGGTCTATATCGGCTACGCCTTCACCGGCTGTCTCCTGGGCACGGTCGTCGGCGTGCTGCCCGGCGTCGGATCGGCGGGGGCGCTCGCCATGATGCTGCCGATCATTTTCGCGCTCGATCCCGTGGGCGCGGTGGTGATGCTGGCGGCCACCTATACCGGCGTGATGTATGGCGGATCGACCGCGTCGATCCTGCTCCGCGTGCCGGGCGATACCTCGGCGGTGATCGCCTGCCTCGACGGTCATGAGATGGCGAAGCAAGGCCGCGCCGGACCGGCGCTCTGCATTGCCGCCATCGGCTCGTATATCGCCGGCACCGTCGCGGTCATCGGATTGATGCTGATGGCGCCGGCATTGGCCGAATTGGCGCTGCAGTTCACGTCGCCGGAATATCTGATGCTCTATGTGTTCGGCCTGACGGCGGTTGCGGCGCTGGCCGGCGACTCCCTGCTGAAGGCGCTGATGGCGATGACGTTCGGCCTGATGATCGCCACCGTGGGCGAGGACATCATGGTCGGGGTGCGGCGCTATACCTTCGGCTTCGAAGCGTTGTGGGACGGCGTGCAATTCCTCGCCGTCACGCTGGGGCTGTTCGCCGTGTCGGAGGTCCTGGTGCATGCCAAGAAATTGCGGGAAGACAACCTCGGCACGGTCATCAAGCATCGCATCTATATCAAGCTGAGGGAGATTGCCGAAAGCCTTGGCGCAATCTTCCGCGGCGGCTTCATCGGCTTCTTCGTCGGCGTCCTGCCGGGCGCCGGCGCGGGAATCGCATCCTTTATTTCCTATTCGATCGAGCGCCAGGTCAGCAAGACGCCGGAAAAATTCGGCACGGGGATTATTCAGGGCGTGGCCGGACCGGAGAGCGCGAACAACGCCGCCAGCGCCGGATCGTTCGTCCCGATGCTTGCGCTCGGCGTGCCGGGCTCTGCGACCACGGCCGTCATGCTGGGCGCCTTCCTGATTCTCGATATCGACGCCGGACCGTTGTTGTTTACCGAACGGCCCGACATCGTATGGTCGCTCATCGCGGCGCTCTATATCGGTAATGTCGTCCTGCTGGTTCTGAATCTGCCGTTGATCGGCATCTTCGTCCGCATTCTCTATCTGCCGATGCGCATGTTGCTGCCGCTCATCATGGTGATTTCGATCACCGGCGTGTATCTGAGCGACGGGCTGGTCTGGTCGATCGCCTTCCTGTGCCTGTTCGGCCTGATCGGCTATTACATGCGGGTGTACGGCTTCCCGCTCGCGCCGGTCATTCTCGGCAAAGTGCTCGGTGCGAAAATGGAGCTTAGTTTTCGCCAATCGATGATCTTGACGCAGGGCGACTTGTGGCTGTTGCTGGAACGCCCCATTGTCATCACCTTCCTGATTCTGTCGGTGGCGTCGCTCTTCCTGCCGCAGATCCTGGCGAAGGCGACCGGCGGCAAAAAGGTCGTCTTGGAGGACGACGATTAACGGCAATGCGAGGACGCGATGACCGCGTATAACGTACTTTTCATCATGTCCGATCAGCATCAGCAGAAAGCGGCGGGCTGTTACGGACACCCCTTCGTCAAAACGCCCAACATAGACGCCCTGGCGGCCAGGGGCACCCGCTTTTCGACCGCCTATACGAATTCGCCGATTTGCGTGCCCGCCCGCGCGGTCATCGCCACCGGGCGCAACGTCTTCGAGTCCGGCTACTGGGACAACGTCCACGCCTATGACGGCCGGGTCAAAAGCTGGCATCACATCTTGGCGGAAAACGGGCTGGGCGCGACGTCCATCGGCAAGCTCCATTTCCGCGACGCGCAGGATCCGACCGGGTTCGAGGAACAAATCGTCCCGCTGCACATCGTCAATGGCGTTGGCGATCTGCGGGCAGCCGTCAAACGCCCGATGGCGCCGCCCTACACGCGCTGGCGGGGGCTCGAACGGCTCGGGCCCGGCGAGTCCCCCTATACGCAATACGATGCGGACATTACCGAGCGAACATGCGCCTGGATCAAAGCAAGGGCGGATCGCGCCGATGACAAACCATGGGTCGCCTTCGCATCACTCGTCTGCCCCCACCCGCCCTATTCGGCGCCGCAGGAATATTACGACCTCTATCCCACCAGCGACTTGCCGAAGCCGAAGCTGATCGATCCCGAGGCGCCAATGCATCCGTGGATGCGGAAACTTCAGCGCTGCCGCAATTTCGATGATTTCGTCGACGAGGGAACGCGCTATCGGATCATGGCGAATTATTACGGCTGCACGACCTATATGGACGCCAATCTCGGCCGGGTGATCGACTGCCTCGATGCGTGCGGCCTTCGCGAAAACACCCTCATCGTCTACACCAGCGATCATGGCGAAAATCTCGGCAGCCGCCGGATTTGGGGCAAGATGAATATGTATGAGGAATCGGCGGCCATTCCGATGATCGTCGCCGGTCCCGATGTTCCGGAAGGCAAGGTCCGCCATACGGCGGTGACGCTGGCCGACGTGGCGCCGACGGTGCTGGAGACGGTCGGACTCCGCGCGATCGCCGATGCGGAAGGCCTGCCCGGCCGTTCCTTACGCGACATCGCGGGTGCCGACGATGATCCGGACCGGCCCGCCTTCAGCGAATATTATGCATCCGGGGCAGACCGGGCGGCCTTCATGATCCGCATGGGCCGCTTCAAATATATCCACTATGTCGGCTATGAGCCCGAGCTGTTCGACCTTGAGGCCGACCCGGAGGAATTGTCCAGCCTGCACGACGATCCCGCGCACCGGGAAACGCGCGACGCGTATAAAAAAATCCTGCGGGGGATCGTGGACCCGGAAGACACCGACGCCCGCGCCTATGCGGATCAGTGCGCGCTTGTCGAGCAGCATGGCGGCCGCGACGCGCTGATCGATCGGGGAAGCTTCCAGGGCACGCCCGCGCCGGGGGAAAAGCCGGTGTTCGTTACATAAGGCGGCACGCAAGGCACCGACAACGCGTTACTTGGCCCGTGTCTCAATCTCCGGCGGATTGACCGCCCGGCTCTTGAAATCTTCCGCTATCCCGTCACTCAACCGCATACCGGCCCGTTTGATGGCGTCGTCCGGCACCTTATCCAACTTGGTATAAAAGGGGTGGTTGTGTTCGATCACCGGGTTGTTGCGCGCCGCGTTGTAATGGCAAAGCAGCCCGTAACGGCGATGCGCTGACCGGTTCTGGTCGGAGCGGTGCAGCGTGTTGCAGTGAAAAAAGACCGCGTCGCCCGGCTCCAGCGCGCAATCGACCGTCTCGAAAATTGCTTCGAGTTGCGCCAATCGCTCCGGATCGGCGCAGACCTGATCGCCGTCGGTCAGGTTGTGGTCGATCCTTCCCGCCGCGTGAGAGCCCTTGAGCATCTTCAGGCAGCCGTTCTCGGGCGTTGCCCGGTCTATCGCGACCATGACACTCGCCATCAAGGGCTGCAGGCAACCATTGTGATACCAGTAGCCGTAATCCTGATGCCATTCCCAGGACCCGCCGCCGCCCGGTTCCTTGGCCGAGAGCTTCGAGTGGTAGTGATAGACTTCGCCGTCGAGCAGCGTCTCCATCGTATCGACGACCCGCCGGCAGCGCGCCACCAGGCCATAAACGCTGTCGCCAGGATGATTCCATGACACCAGCTTGGTGGCGCCGCCCTCATTGTCGGTGCGCGTAAAGAAGTTCTGCTGGATATTCGGGTCGTTTTCCAAGGCGGATTTGAGGATATCGACCTCTTCCGCATCGAACAGCGCCCGCGCGATGAAAAATCCGTCGCGCTCGTAATCGGCGCGTTGCCCGGCGCTCACGGCAAAGCCAGCCATGGCGATTTTCCCTCCCTGCCCGCTCTATGAATTGTCCGGTTCAAAGCCGTCCTCGTATCGTGCGCCGTCGGTCTTGCCGTCGATCGGGATGCCCTGATTGATCGGCGCGGCAACATCCTTGCAGACGTAAAAAATGACGTCTTCGTCATCCGGGTCCGCAATAATGCTGTGCGGCGTGTCAGCCGGAATGTGGATGACCGATCCGGCCGGCGCCCGGAATGCCTCGCCGTCGATCTCGCCCATCAGCGTTCCCTTGAGCACGTAGTTGAACTGTTCGTTCATGTGGCGGTGCAGTTTCGATCCGGTGCCGCGCGCCTTGTGGACAAGACCGACATGCATGCGCTCGCCGGAGACCGCGACGCCGCGTGAGGTCGAGACTCCCGGCGCCAGCGTTTCCCCGTCGTCAACCGCCAGATGTGTTACGTGTTTCATCAATCCACCCTCATCTCTTGTACTGAAATAATAGCATCGTATTTGGCGGCTGTGCACCAAGTTGGTGCGGCAGACGAACCGATGGTTAAAAAATTTGACTGCCGGGACACAAGCACGGATTCTGATCGCTGCAAAGCGACGATGGCATGCGACACACACACCAACCCCCGGACCGGCATGATCAATAGCAGCGCAGCCGACGATACGTTTGCCGCCGAAATTCACGGGGCCGACCTGTCTCGGCCCCTCGATGACGAAGCGTTTCATGCGATTGAGGATCTCTTCAACGATCGCGGCGTGGTCTTCTTCCGCGATCAGAGCCTGACCCCGGCGCAGCTGATCACCTTTGGCCGGCGTTTCGGCGCGGTGGAAAAACACGTGCGCCAGGAGTATTCGCTCGATGGGTTTCCGGAAATCCACGTCTTGTCGAACATCAAGGAAGGCGAGCGCACCATCGGCAGCGCCTATGCCGGCGATATGTGGCATTCGGACCTCTGCTTCATGAAGAGCCCGAGCCGCTGCTCGATCCTGCACGCACTGGAAATTCCACATGACGGGAACAACAATCCGCTGGGCGATACGCTGTTTGCCAGCGCGGCGGAGTCGTTCGACGACTTGGATGACGAGACCAAAACCTTCGTTCAGGCGCATCGGGGCGTCATGCAATATAACCGACGGCAGGAATTGAAGCGGCAGGAACGGTTGCACGATCATCCGCGGCCGCCGCTCACCGAGGCGCAAAAGGCAAAGACGCCGGACATTACCCAGCCGATGGTGCGCACCCATCCGATTACCGGGCGCAAGGCCATCTATGTGAATGAAACCTATACCTTCGGCATCGACGGTATGAACGATGAAGACGCCACGCCGATCCTGCGAAAACTGCACGAGCACGTCACGCGGCCCGACCGGATTTACCGGCACCGTTGGCGCGTCGGCGATGTCTTGATGTGGGACAATTGCCTGGTTCAACACAAGGCGATCGGCGACTACAAACTGCCGCAGCGGCGCAAAATGATCCGTGTCTCGGTGAGCGGGACGGAAGTTTTCTAACACGTTCGCGCGTCCGCTTCGTCCGAGCGCAAGAAGAAAGGAAATTCAGATATGGCGGCGATCGAAAAGATCGGGTTCGTCGGCATTGGCCGAATGGGCAACCCAATGGCGCGTCATCTGGTCGAGGCCGGTTTCAAGGTCACGGTCTTCGATACGAACCGCGCGGTGGTCGACGATTTCGTCGCCGCGCAGGGCGCCGCATCGGCCGCGACGCTAAAGGCGTTGGCGGAATCCGTCGACGCGATCATTACCATGCTGCCCACCAGCGATATCGTACGCGAAGTGGTCGGCGGCGATGACGCCGATTGCCTGTTGCAGGGGCTGTCGCCCGGCAAGGTGGTCATCGACATGAGCACCTCCAATCCGACCCATACGCGGCAGTTGGGCGAGGCGTTATCTCCGCTGGGCGTTACCGTGGTCGACGCACCGGTCGCCGGCGGCGTGGTGTTCGCCGAAGACGGCAGCCTCACCATCATGACAGGCGGCGACGCGGAGACGGTCGCGCGATGCGAGCCTTTGTTCGATGCGATGGGCGGCGAGATCATCCATTGCGGAGACCTCGGCGCGGCGCATGCGATCAAGGCGCTCAACAACTACGTCAATGCGACGGGGCTGATCGCGGCGATTGAGGCGTTGGTGATCGGCCGCAAGTTTGGTGTCGAGACCGACACCATCCTCAAAGCGCTGCTCTCGGCGACGACCGGCCGCAACAACCCGATCGAAAAGAAGGTGATCCCCCATATCCTGACCGGTAAGTTTGCTACCGGCATGGCAGCCGGGCTGATCGCAAAGGACGTACGAATCGCGGTCGATACCGCTGCGGCGATCGGCGCCGCAGCGCCATTGGCCGAGCGCTGCGCCGATCTTTGGAAACAAGCGGCGGACGAGTACGGCTTCGACATCGACCAGTCGGAAGTCGTCCGGCTTTGGGAAGACGCAAGCGGTGTCTCGCTCAACGATGGTTCCTGACCACAGGACCCGCCGCCACAATGCGGGTTCCGCGTGAGATGGCGCCCATCCGCATTCGCTTTGCCGGCTACCAGGGCAAAGGATCCATCCATACCCGTGCGGCGCAGGCGTTCGGTGCGGCACTGCAACGCCGGATGGGCGATCGCGTCGCCTTCGAGCTTGAGGACAATATCCTCGCACACGGCCATAAGTCGGGCGACCTGTTGCCGATGGTCGCCCGCGGCGATGAAACCATGTGCTACATCTCGACGATACGGTTTTCGGCTGAATTACCGGATTTCAAGACCTTCGAATTGCCGTTCGTCATCGGGGACCGGGCGCGGGTCTTTCAAGCATTGGACGGCGCGCCGGGGCGCGCGCTCACCGAGCAGTTGCATGCCGCGACCCCCTACCGCGTCCTCGGGTTCTGGGACAACGGATTCCGTCACATCACCAATCGGCTGCGGCCGATACACACACCATCCGATTGCCAGGGGATGCGCATCCGAACCCAAATGAGCGAATTCATCGGCGAGACGTTCAGGCTAATCGGGTTTGAGCCGGTGGCGTTGGATATAAAGACCTTTCTCGACAGCCTGGAGTCCGCCGAGACGGGCAGCGTCGATGCGCAGGAAAACCCGCTCACGACGATCCTCAATTTCGATATTCCGAAAGTCCATCCCCATCTCACGCTGACCGGACACTTTTTCGGCGTCACGCTGTTTCTATGCAATGCGGCCATCTTCGACACATGGTCCCAGGACCTTCGCGAGGCAGTCCGGCTTGCCGCGGCGGAAGCCACCGAAATGCAGCGCGCGCTGGCGATCGCGCAGGATGAGGAGGGACTCGACAACCTCGCGCGCGCGGGCGTCGCGATCGTGCGCTTAGATGATACGGAGCGCGCGGCATTCGCCAAATCCGTCGCCCCTTTGATGGAGCGCCACGTCGCCGATTTCGGATCGACCCTGCTGGATCAGCTTACCTGAGGGAAGCGGTCTCTATGATTTTACGCGCGTCGAGCCGCCGCCCGGTACCGGCGTGCCATGCAATCCGCCGAGTTGAAGGATTTTCTCGATGCCGCCGTGCCGGTCGATATGGGCCGCCTGATCCGCCTTTGCGCGCCGGTCGACCGCCTCCGGGTCGACAATGGTTCGGAGCTTCGCCTCGAACTCCGCGATGACCGGCCCATGCGCGGGATCGTCCACCAGGTTGGCCAGTTCATCCGGATCGCGTAGCAGATTAAACAGCTCCGGCGGGCATCCGGTGTAATGGACATATTTGAAAAGCCCCGCGCGGAGCATGAAGCTTCCCGAAATCGAGGCGGCGCCGTGATACTCGGAAAAAACCAGCCGGTGCGGGTCGTCGGTCCGGCGCGCCAGCGCCGCAAGCGATTCGCCCGGTAATCCGGCATCTTCGGCACGCGCCCCAACGCCGGCGGTCTCAAGAACAGTCGGGAACACATCGACCAGAGAAACCGGCGTGGCGACCATCTTGTTCGCGGGAATATCCGGTCCGGCCAGCAGCATCGGAATGCCGGCGGATTCCTCGTGCATCGTGGATTTCCCCCAAATGCCGCGCGCGCCCAGATTGTCGCCATGATCGCTGAAGAATAGGACGCGCGTCTCGTCCGTCAGCCCGGTCTCGTCCAGAGCATTCAGTACCTGGCCGATTTGGTCGTCGATGAACGTGCAAAGACCGAGATAGCAGGCGATCGCCGTTTTGCGGTGTTCGTCGTCGCGGAAATACCGGTCAAATATGTTGCTGTTGCAGAACCCCTTCCACCACGGATGCGCGCTTTGATAGTCGGTGTCGGCGGGTTTCGGCATTTCTATCCGATCGAGCGGATAGCGTTCGAAGTACGGTTGCGGCACGACCAACGGAAAGTGCGGCGCGATAAAGGAAACAAACAGCACCCACGGCCGGTCGGCCGGTTTACCCGCGCGGTCGCGCAGCCAGCGGTCGGCGCGATCGGCAATGTCGCGGTCGTAGCGGGTGTAGGCCGTCTCGCCCGGGCCAACCTCCTCGGCGTATTTCCGGCATTGATGGCGCACCGGCAGATCGGGCCGGATACAGCCCATCAGGTCACCGACACCGTCGGCGATATGCATCGGGATAACCTGTTCGTCGAAGCCGGTCGGATCGCTCTCGTACCGGTAATGCAATTTGCCGATCGACGTGCACGGGATACCGGCGGCCTGCAGGCGATGGCTCCAGGATGGTGTCCGCCCGTCATAGGCGATGGCGTTGTCCCAGCACGCCGTTTCATGAACGTACCGGCCGGTGGCCAGGCTGGCCCGCGCCGGCACGCAGAGCGGCGAGTTGGTATAGGCATTGGTGAACCGCACGCCGCGATCCGCCAGCCGGTCGAGGTTGGGGGTTTCGACCAGCGGGTGGCCATAGCATCCGGACATCTGCCGACTGTGCTGGTCGTCCATGAGAATAAGCAGGTTCGGATGAGACATGGCGATTTATCCTTGGGCCGGCCGGCCATATTACGAATTGCCCGCCAGGATACCTTCATATGGCGACGCCGCGCCAATAAGGTGCGTCAGCCCAACCATGAGCACCCTGATAAAATGCGTCGGTCGGCGTCACCCAGGCAGACCAATTGAAATTCCGTCACGCACCCTGCAATCTCGGAGAAGGCGCCGACGCCCATAAATCCACCGTGAATGTCACACCCGATGGCCGCCGCCGCAGCGGATCGCACGAGCTGGAGCTTGAAATGGACCCGATGAACCTTCTCGTCATCATGGACGATGAACATAACCGCAATATGCTGGGGTGTTACGGCCACCCGATGGTCAAAACCCCCAACCTCGACCGGCTGGCGGATCGCGGCGTGCGGTTCACCAGCGCCTATACCAACTCGCCGATCTGCGTGCCGGCGCGGGCCAGCCTGGCCACCGGCCGGTACGTTCATGAAATCGGCGCCTGGTGCAACGCCTCGCCCTATGACGGCCGGATCCCAGGATGGGGCCATCGATTGCAGGAAACCGGCCACCCGGTGCTGTCGATCGGTAAGCTGCATTACCGAAACGAGACCGACGCGACCGGTTTCGACCAGCAGATCGTGCCGATGCACGCGGTCGACGGCGGCGATATCCACGGCGCGGTCCGCGACCCGCTGCCGGTCCGCTATCAGAGCCGCGATTACGCCGAAGACATCGGCGAAGGTGTCTCCTCTTACGTGACCTACGATGAGGGCATTGCCGACCATGCCTGCCGGTGGCTGGGCGACGCCGGCGCGACGGCGGACGGCAAGCCATGGGTGCTGTTCGTCTCCTTCATCAGCCCGCACTATCCCCTGCGCGCGCCCAAACGGTATCTCGACCTCTATCCGCCCGAGGATATTCCCATGCCGAAACTGCGGGAGCCGGACCGCACGCCCGATCATCCCTGGTGGCAGGCTTTCGACGAGTGCTACATCATCGAGCGGTATTTCAAGGACGACGCACAAAAGCGGCTGGCCATCGCGAGCTATTTCGGCTTGTGCAGTTTTATCGACGACAATGTCGGCAAGCTGCTTGCCGCGCTCTCGGACTCGGGCCAGGACGGCAATACGCGCGTGCTGTTCACCTCGGATCACGGCGATAACATGGGCGCGCGCCGGCTCTGGGGAAAATCCACCATGCATGAGGAATCCGCCGGCATCCCCTTGATCCTGTCCGGCCCCGATCTGCCGAAGGGGCAGACCGTGCGAACGCCGGTATCCCTGGTCGATCTCTATCCGACGATCCTGCGCGCGGTCGGGGAACCCGCGACCGAACAGGATAGCGGACTGCCCGGGACATCGCTGTTCGACGTGGCGGCGGGCGCGGAAGACCTGGACCGTCCGGTCTTCAGCGAATATCACGCCGCCGGCGCGATTTCGGGTGCGTTCATGCTGCGCCGCGGGCAATACAAATATGTTCACTATGTCGGTTACCGCCCCGAGCTGTTCGACCTGGAGGCGGATCCGGAGGAATTGCACGACCTCGGCGACAGCCCGGCGCACCGAGCCGTCATCGACGACTTCGAACGCCGACTCCGGGCGATGGTCGATCCGGAAGAAACCGACCGACGCGCCAAGGCCGACCAGGCGGCGATCATCGAACGGCATGGCGGACGCGACGCGGTGATCGAAAAAGGCGGCTACGGGGCGACGCCGCCGCCGGGTGCGGAGCCGGAGTACCAGACGACGTCATAGCGGGGCCGGCATTGAGGACAAACGCAACAATCGGCCAAATGGGCCAAGCGCCCGGATAGAAAGGTCGATTTTGTCAATCGCAGCAATGCTTAACCTTGCGAAGACAGGGTCAATCATCTGGTGAACCATCGATTGACAGGGTGAACCGACTTCTATGAAATGAAGCAGAGGCGCGCGCCGATTTGGTCGGTACCCGGCGCAAAGCCCCAAAAAAACGAATACATCCTTTAGGGAGGAGCTCGACCGTGTTTTCTGTGAAAAAATCGCAACCAATCCTGTCGGTGCTTGCGGGCGCGTTGATCGTTTCCGGCGCACTCTCGTCCATCGCCAGCGCCGCCGATAAATTCCCCAACGGCCCGGTACAGCTTGTCGTGCCCTGGAAGCCGGGAGGCGGCACCGATCGCAGCGCACGGACATTTGCGCCGTATTTGGCGAAGGCGCTGGGCGTGCCGGTCAATATCGTCAACATTTCCGGCGGCGGCGGCTGGGTCGCCTGGGCGCAGATGGCGAAATGGGACGCGAAAAAAGACGATCACAAAATCGGCTACGTCAATATTCCGCACGTCTTCGCCTATCTCGACCCGAAGATGAAGCGGAAGGAGAATATCAACACCTTCAACTTCGTCTCCGGCGCGACGGTCGATCCGTGCATCTGGGCGGTGCGCGAAGGCGACGAGCGCTTTCAAACCCTAAAACAGTTCATCGACTACGTGGTGAAGAATCCGAACAAGGTGATCATGAGCACCACCGCGGTCGGGTCCGACGACCACCAGGGCATCGCCTATGCCGAAAAATTCATTAAGGGCTTCAAGGTGAAAAAGGTCTACGCCAACAACGACGGCAAGAAGATCAAGGAAGTGCTCGGCAATCACACCGACGCGGTAGCCGGCAATGTCGGCTACTACGTGAAGTACATGCTCGAAGGCAAGCTGCGGCCGCTTGCGGTGCTCGATACCCAACGATCCACCTATCTGCCGTCCGTGCCGACCTTCTTCGAGGTCACCGGGCTCAAGAATATTTCGGTCGCCGGCCGCACGCTGGTGGTCGCGCCGGGGCTCGATCAGAAGAAGTATCAGGTCATCGCCGATGCGGTGAAGGCGGCCCTGGCCGACGCGAACTACGCGGTCAAGGAAATCAAGAGCCATAACGGGTTGTGGCCGGTGTCGGGCGATAAGCTGAAAGCCACGCTGACCACGACGACGGAACGCGTCAAGAAAGTGAAGTACTGGGAGCAAACGCCCTGACTGTCCGATTGGATTGACCGCAACCTTTAGCCGCACACACTGGCGCGGATGGACGATCCGCGCCGGATGCGGCGGTCTCAACGGGGGGCGAATAAATGACGCGTCTGTGGGGGGAAATCATCACCGCGATCGGCATGATTGCCGCGGCGGCGGGTGTGATCGTGATCGCGTCCGATTTCCCGGCCGGTGGCGATACGATGCCACTGTTTTGCGCATTCGGCGTGATTTTGCTGTCGGTATTCATGATTGCCGAACTAATCTGGCGCAAGCGGGGCGAACTCAAAGAAAAAATAAAATTCGACCTCAACTATTCCAATGTAAAACCATTTATTTTATTAGCTATATCCATTGCGTATATTGAATTAATATTCGCACTAGGGTATTTTTCGGCAACCTTCGTCTTCTTAATCGTCGCAACGCTGGTTGTCGGCGTGCGGAATTTCCGCGCTATCGCCATCACGGCGGTCATTCTGTTTCCCGCAATGTATGCGTTTTTCGAATGGTTCTTGCAGGCGCGTCTGCCCGCAGGAGTATTGTTCTGATGACCGGCGCAACGACCTTGGGCTGATGCGATGTATCTCGTAGACGCGCTCGGCTATCTCACCCACATCGCCTCGATGGAGACGTTTCTCGCCATGCTGCTCGGCGTGAGCGTGGGATTGGTGATCGGCGCAATTCCCGGTTTGAGCCCGCCGATGGCGATCGCGCTGCTTATTCCCGTGTCGTTCAACATGTCGCCGGCGCCGGCGCTGATCCTGCTGGTGTCCTGCTTCGCGGCAGGCATCTATGGCGGCTCCTTTTCGGCCATCCTGCTGCGGGCGCCCGGCACTTCGGCATCGGCCGCGTCCGCCATAGAAGGATACGAGATGACGCGCTCCGGCCGCGCCATCCAGGCGATCCGAATCTCCACATTCGCGTCGGTGATCGGCGGCGTCGTCAGCGGCGTCGTATTGCTGCTGCTGGCGCCGCCCTTGGCCCATGTGTCGTTGTGGTTCGGTCCGGCCGAATTGTTCCTGATCGCTCTGCTGGGCCTGACGACCATTGCCGCGGTAACCTTCGGGTCGGTGACCAAGGGACTTATTTCCGGTTTGCTGGGCCTGCTCCTCAGCACCTTCGGCATCGACACCTATTCGAGCTTTCCGCGCTTTACCTTCGACGTCATCGGCCTCGAATCCGGTTTCGGGATCATGCCGGCGATCATCGGCCTGTTCGCCTTCGCCCAGGGCCTCGAATTGTCGGAAGGCGAAGCGCACAGCAATATCTCCGGCGTCAAGAAATTGTCCTGGAACATCTGGCCGAATTTTGCCGAGATCAAGCATGTCCGCTGGTCGCTGATCCGCGGGTGGGCCTGCGGTCTCGTGATCGGCATCATTCCCGCCGCCGGGGCCAGCGTGGCGCAATGGATTGCCTATGCGTGGGAGGTTCGTCGCGCGAAGC
>JAOTYV010000450.1 GCA_029861675.1 Alphaproteobacteria bacterium | reverse complement strand
CGACCACCTGCGGACGCCGGCGGAAGGGCTGCAGATGCTGGGGCTGGACGCCAGCAAGGTCGAAGAGGTCATTCTGACGCACATGCATTACGACCATTGCGGCAATCTCGACCTGTTCCCGAAGGCGAAAATCTACGTGCAGGATCGCGAAATGGCCTTTGCCACCGGCCGCTTCATGCGCGAGGAAGTGATCCGGATGTCGTTCTCGGTGGACTATGTGACCGATCTGGTGCGCGCCGTGTATGACGATCGGATCGACTTCGTCGACGGCACGCGCGAGCTCGCGCCCGGTGTGACGGTGCATCATGTCGGCGGCCATACCGACGGGCTTCAGGTGGTGCGGGTGTGGACCCGGCTCGGCTGGATGGTGTTGGCGTCCGACGCGTCGCATTTCTACGCCAACATGGAGCGGACCAACCCGTTTCCGATTGTCTACAACGTGGGTCATATGCTGGAGGCTTACCGCACGGTCTATGGGCTGGCCGATTCGCCGAAATATGTTATTCCCGGCCATGATCCGCTGGTCATGAAACGCTTCCCGGCGCCGTCCAAGGAGCTCGAGGGGATCGCCGTCCGCCTCGATACGGAGCCGTTGAACTGGGATTGAAGGAAATAACGCGAATTTGATCCCAATCGCCCGCTTGCACCGGCGGCCTCTAGCCATTACCTCACTACTGGTCCAACCGAGCCGCGCGGGCGCGGCAAATTCGCAGCCGGGAGAGGCACTATGCCGGAACATCATCACAGCAAGGTCCTGATCATCGGTTCGGGTCCGGCGGGGTATACCGCGGCCATCTATGCGGCGCGGGCCAGCCTGCAACCGACCATCGTCGCCGGCATGCAGCCCGGCGGGCAGATGACGATCACCACGGATGTCGAGAATTACCCGGGCTTCGCCGACGTGATCCAGGGCCCCTGGCTGATGGAGCAGATGCAGGGCCAGGCCGAACATGTCGGCACCAAGATGATCTACGACCTGATCACCTCGGTCGATTTCACGCAGCGGCCGTTTACCGCCCTCGGCGACAGCGGCGACACCTATACCGGCGACACCGTCATCATTTCCACCGGCGCGCAGGCGCGCTGGCTCGGCCTGGACTCGGAACAAAAATACCAGGGCTTCGGCGTTTCCGCCTGCGCCACCTGCGATGGCTTCTTTTTCCGCGAGCAGGAGGTCTGCGTGATCGGCGGCGGCAACACCGCGGTCGAGGAAGCGATCTATCTCACCAACCATGCCTCCAAGGTCACCCTGATTCATCGGCGCGACGAGCTGCGCGCCGAGAAGATCATGCAGGAACGGCTGTTCAAGAACCCGAAGGTCGAAATGGTCTGGGACAGCGTGGCCGAGGAAGTGCTCGGCACGGAGGACCCCATCGGCGTCACCGGCGCGCGGATTCGCAATCTCAAGACCGGCGAGACGCGGGAGATTCCCTGCCAGGGCTTCTTTGTCGCGATAGGCCACGACCCGGCGACCGCGGTCTTCCGCGACAAGGTCGATATGGACGATGAAGGCTACATCGTGACGGCGCCGGACAGTACGGCGACCAACATTCCCGGCGTGTTCGCCGCCGGCGACGTCAAGGACAAGATTTTCCGGCAAGCGGTGACCGCCGCCGGCATGGGCTGCATGGCCGCGCTGGAAGCCGAGAAATTCATCGCCGAACACGCAGACGAGGCCAGCGCCGCGGCGGAGTAGAGCAAATCCCGAGCGAACCGAACCGGTTCGCGACGACGTATTTGCGTAAAAACGAAGAGATAAGCCATTTCACGTGAGTCAATTTAGGCAAGAAATGGTCTAGCGCCGCGCGTGCTCGTTCCCGGCGCTACTTCAGATCCACCTTCGAGACCGCCTGCTGCCAGCGGACCACCTCCGTGTGGTCGGAGTCGGCGCCGAACTGCGTCTTGGTTTCGGCGAAGATTTCCCGCACCAGCGCGGTGAACGGCGCCGGTACCTCGGTCGCGCGCGCAAGGTCCTGCGCGGTGGTCAGGTCCTTGACCATCAAGGCATTGGTGAAACCGGAGGCGAAGTTTTCATTGAGCACGAACTGATGGAACTTTACCTCCGTCGCGTTGTTCCGGCCGGTCGACCGGTTGATGGTGTCGACCATGACCGCCGGATCGAGCCCGAACCGCTTGCCGATCAATAGCGCCTCGCCGGCGGCGGCGAGGCCGATCGCGGACAACATGTTGTTGAGCGCCTTCATCGCATGACCGGAGCCGACCGGGCCGCACTGGAAAATCTGCCCACCCATGATGTCGAGCAGCGGCTGGCAGCGTTCGATGTCGGTCGGATCGCCGCCGACCATGATGGCGAGCGACCCGTCGATGGCGCGCTTGACGCCGCCGGATACCGGCGCGTCCACGAAGGATATCCCTTGCTCGCGGAGCAGTCCCGCCAGATCGACCGAACCCGTCGGATCGGAAGAACTCATGTCGAGCAGGAGCTTGCCGCTTTCCATATGGGCTGCGAGCGCATCGCCGTCGCCATCGCCGAGGGCGATGCGCCGGACATCCTTGCCGGTCGGAACGATCGTGATGATGAGGTCGGCGTTCTCGGCGACGCTGACCAATCCGTTTGCCGGGCGGCCGCCATGCTCCTTGACGAAGTCATCGAGCACGCCGCGGTTCAAATCGTAAACGATGATGTCCTGACCCGCCTTGGCGAGATTGGCGGCCATCGGCAGCCCCATATTGCCGAGACCGATAAACCCTACCCGCATTCCGTTGCTCCTTTATTTGGT
>JAOTYV010000166.1 GCA_029861675.1 Alphaproteobacteria bacterium | reverse complement strand
CGCTGACCGAGAAGGTGATGATGTAGCGGAACGAAAAGGCCCGCGCGCGCCACTCGCTGCGGGCGATCCGGCCGACCAGGACGTCATTGATCGGGATCTGCCCGAAGACCACCAGCATGAAGGCGACCGAGATCACCAGCGCGAAAACGCCGGTAAGCTGCATCATCACCACGAAGAATACCGCCTGCAGCGCGGCGACGAAGGCGAAAACCGTGCGGACCGAATGGTTGTCGACAAGGTAGCCGACGACGAGCTGTGCGAAGGCGGCGAGCGCGAAAACCAGAAAGGCGTAGCTGCCGACCAGCGTTGCCGTGCCCGCGATGTCGGTCAGACGTTCGGCGAACACCTTGGGCAGCGCGAAGGTCGTGCTCTGGAAAATCAGGCCGCCCACGGCGGTCGAAAAGAAAATGATCGCGAAAGTGCGGATCAGCAGGGACCGGTCGATCGCCAGCGTGCCGGCCGCCGCTTTTTTGGCGCCGGCGTCACTGGCGGCTTCGGCGGCGCGGTCGGCGCGGCCGCTATAGACGAACAGCCCATAGGCAACGCCCAGGCCGATCGAGACAGCGCCCGGCACGACAAAGGCGGCCTGCCATCCGGCGGTGTCGATTAAATACCCGGTCAGCAAGGCGGCACAGGCCACCCCCATATTGCCGAAAACGCCGTTGATCGCGATCCGCATGCCGGTCTTATGGCGGCCATGCACCACCATGGCGAGCCCGACCGGATGGTAGATGGCGGCGAACACACCGATCCCCAACAGCCCGGCGGCGATTTGCAACGGCGTCGTGGCGAGCGCTGTCACGATGGTGCTGGCGCCGATGCCGATGAAAAAGATCGTCATCATGCCTTCGCGGCTCCATTTGTCGGCGATCCAGCCGGCCGGAATGGCGCAGACGCCGAAGGCGACGAAGGCGGGCGTCGCATAGGGGATCAGCTCCGCGTAGGTCATGTTCCACTCCGTGGTCAGGCGCAGCGCCGCCACGGTCGCGAATATCAGTATGCAAAGATGGTCGAAGAAATGCCCGACATTGAGGAAGAAGAAGTTGATCTGGTCGCGGGTCATCGCACGTCTCCCCATAATGCATTCACATTCGACTCCATTTTGGCCTGGAACAGGCGCGGCGGTCTTGCGATAATCCGCCATTAACAATCGCAAACCGGACAAGACATCGATGGCAACGCACTATCTGAACCCGGAAGTGGGGCGGCTGGAAGGGTTGCCGCAGCGGATCGTCGCCTACCGGCGTGATTTGTCCGATGGCGAGGTCATTCCA
The DNA here is from genome assembly GCA_029861675.1 of Alphaproteobacteria bacterium. The sequence goes on along the minus strand of JAOTYV010000166.1, from coordinate 8,999 downwards.
CCGCACCGTCACCGCCGGGCGCAGCTGGTCTATGCCAGCGAAGGCGTGATGACGGTGACCACGGCGCACGGCGCCTTCGTGGTGCCGCCGCATCGTGCGGTCTGGCTGCCCGGCGGCGTGGAACATCGCATCGAGGCGCGCGGCCCGGTGGCGATGCGGACGCTGTATGTCGAACCGGACGCCGGACCGGGCTTGCCCACTTCGGTCTGCGTGCTGCATGTTACGCCGCTTCTTCGCGAACTCGTCCTGACCGCCGTCGAGGCGGCGCAGGACTACCCGCCGAACAGTCCGGAACAAAGACTCATGTCCGTCATCCTGGATCAGATCCGCATTCTGCCGGTGGCGCCGTTGGCGCTGCCGATGCCGTCGGACCGGCGTCTGCGGCGGGTAGTGGACGGTCTGATGGCGGATCCGTCGGATCAGCGCGGGCTCGATACCTGGGCGCATCAGGCCGGGGCGAGCGGCCGGACGCTGGCCCGCCTGTTCGATGCCGAAACCGGTATGTCTTTCCGCGCCTGGCGGCAGCAGCTCCGCCTGCTGCGGGCGTTGGAGCGTCTCGCCGCGGGCGATGCGGTGACCACGGTGGCGATGGATATGGGATATGACAGCCCGAGCGCCTTTACCGCCATGTTCCGGCGCAATCTGGGCGAGGCGCCGACGCGGTATTTCCGGCGGGCGGTCTGAACTATGGCGAAGTCGCCCTATCCTACGACGCCCTGCATCGCGGTCTGTCAGATCGATCCGAAATCGGGCTTCTGCCTCGGGTGTTACCGAACGCTCAAGGAAATCGCGCAATGGGGCAAATTCAGCGAGACCCACCGCGAGGAATTGTTGCCGGAACTCGACAGGCGGCGCGAAGAGGATTTGCGCCGCTGGCGCGAAAAGCGGGGCGAAGGCGATGCCACCGACGGATGAGGTGATCGCGGGGTCGGCGCCGCCGGTTCAGCGGGGCGATGCCCGGGTGGTCGCGCTGGTGTCGGCGGGCCATTTCTTCAGCCACTTCTATCTGTTGTGCCTGCCGCCGCTGTTCATCTTCATCCAGCAGGAATTCCAGGTCAGCTATGTCGCGCTCGGCCTCGCGGCGACGGCGTACAATCTGATCGGCGGGCTGATCCAGGCGCCGGTCGGTTTTCTCGTCGATCGGTTCGGGGCGCGCTTGCCGCTGTTGCTCGGTTTCGGGGTCAACGCGCTGGCCATCCTGCTGATCGGCTTTGTCGATGTGTACGGTTTCCTCTTGCTGCTCGCGGTGCTGGCGGGGATCGGTAACAGCGTGTTCCATCCGGCGGACTACGCCATCATGTCGGGGGCGGTCGATGAAAAGCGGGTCGGCCGCGCCTTCGGTATTCATACGTTTTCGGGATTTTTGGGTGGCAGCATCGCGCCGCTCACGATGGGTATGTTGGCGGCGTTCTGGAACTGGCGGATCGCCCTGATCGTCACTGGTGCGGTGGGGCTCGCGGTGCTGCTGGCGGTTGCGCTCTCCAGCGGCGCGCTGGCCCAGGCGTCGCCCGGACGGCGGGGCGCCGCCCGGATGCCGCCGGCCGATGGGTCAGCCGCGCAGGGGGTCAAGACCGGCTGGTCGCTGCTGCTGACACCGGCGATGCTGATTTTCTTTCTGCTGTTCTGCGTGATCACTTTCACGACCAGTGGCGTGTACGTCTTCACCATCAACGCGTTGATCGACCTGCGCGGCACCGGCTACGTGGTCGCCAACGCGGCGCTGACCGGGTTCTTGTTCGCCAGCGCGCTCGGCGTCCTTCTGGGCGGTTTCCTCGCCGACCGCTTCGGCCGGCACGACATGGTGGCAACGGTCTTTCTGCTTGTCGCGGCGGGCGCGATCGTCTTGCCGGTCTTCTTCGATCTGCCGCCGGTGGCCCTGGTCGCGGCGATGGCCGTGTCCGGACTCGCTTTCGGCACGGTGCAGCCGGCGCGGGATATGATGGTGCGGGCGATCACCCCGCCCGGCGAGATGGGCAAGACGTTTGGATTTCTTTCGGTCGGCATGGCCGTCGGCGCCAGCCTCGCACCGTTGCTGTTCGGCTGGCTGATGGATCACGGCCGGCCCGAGGGCGTGTTCATCGGGGCCGCCGTGTTCATGCTCTTGATTATCGTGACCGCGCTGGCCGGCCGGCTGGTCGGGCGGCGAACCGGGCTCCGGCGTCACTGAGCCGCAAACCGCCAATTTTACCGCGATTGCGGTTCCCGGAAGCTTTGGTTATATTGCGCCGCAGTATAAATTGCGCATTGCAGCAACCAGACGGTCGAAGCCAGACCACCTGACCTAATGACTGAAAAAGAGGAACGCTTTATGGGCGCCGCGCGGGAAAACGACGATTTGCACGGATACTTCATCGAGGATTTGTCGGTCGGCATGACCGCCTCCTATGCCAAGACGATCACCGAGACGGACATCGTGATTTTCGCGGGCATCTCCGGCGACAATAACCCGCTTCATCTGAACGAAGAATTTGCCCGTGACTCGATCTTCAAGGGGCGTATCGCCCATGGCATGCTGACCGCGGTGTTCATTTCGACCGTGTTGGGCACCAAGCTGCCGGGGCCCGGGTGCATCTACCTCAATCAGGACGTCAAATTCCTGGCGCCGGTACGGCCGGGCGAGACGGTCAACACCCAGGTCACGATCAGCGAAGTTGATCTCGAAAAGTGCCGGGCCGTTGCGACCTCGGTGTGCATGGTGGCGGGCAAGCCGGTGGTGGAGGGGGTTTCCACGCTGCTGGTGCCGTCGCGAGCCCGCCGGAAGGATCGCCGCGCGGCATAGCGCGGCCGGCCGCGGCACCGATTGCCGGGACATCTGTAAAAACGGTTGCGGCGGCTGTATGCTCGCGCCGCCATGCCGATTTGGCGTGGCACGAGGAACCATTTCAATGCGCGTTTTCCGCAAGTTTCAAGACATCACAGAGGACTGCCGGGGCGGCGTCGTGGTCCTGGGCAATTTCGACGGCATCCACCGCGGTCATCAGGCGGTCATCGGCGCCGCGGCCGAGGATGCCCGGCGGCACGGCGTGCCGCTGGTGGTGCTGACGTTCGAGCCGCATCCGCGCAGTTTTTTCGCGCCGCACGATCCGCCGTTTCGCCTGACCCCGTTTCGGAGCAAGGCCTTTCTTCTGGAGGCGCTGGGTGTCGATGCGTTGGTGGTGCTGACCTTCGACAAGGCGATGTCGCATTTGCCGGCGCCGGATTTCATCCAGCAGGCTTTGCTCGATAGCCTGGCGCCCTGTCAGATTACGGTCGGTTTCGATTTCCGGTATGGCCACCGCCGCGCGGGCGATGTGGAGATGTTGCAAGCCGCCGGCAAAACGGCCGGCGTCGCCGTGAATGTCGTCCAGCCGGTCGGGTCGGCCGACGGGGAGACCTATTCCTCGACGCGGATCCGCGAACATCTGGTCGGCGGCAAGCCGGGTCATGCGGCGGCGTTGCTTGGCCGTCCCTTCGAAATAGAAGGGGTGGTCCAGCCGGGCGACCAGCGCGGCCGAACGATCGGTTTCCCGACCGCGAACCTGGAGATGGGCGAATACCTCCACCCGGCGCTCGGCGTCTATGCGGTGCGCGCGGGCCTCGGTGAGGACGCGGTTGAGTGGTTCGACGGCGTCGCCAATCTCGGCAACCGGCCGACGGTCGATGGAACGCGCCTGCTGTTCGAAATCCACCTGTTCAAATTCGACCGTGATATCTACGGCGAGCATCTCCGGGCGGCGCTGATCGAATTCATCCGCCCGGAACACAAGTTCGATGGGCTCGACGCCTTGAAGGATCAGATTGCGAAGGATTGTGCGGCGGCCAAGCGAATTCTGCGGACCCGGGCGGCCGGCGCGTCGTGACCGCAAATCTTGACCGTGCCGCCCCGCCGTATAGGATGGCCCGCCATCCGGAAAGCACGCTATGACGTTGGACTACAAGGATACGATCCACCTGCCCCGGACCGACTTTCCGATGAAAGCCGGTTTGCCGAAACGCGAGCCCGAATTGCTGGCGCGCTGGGAGGAAATCGGCCTGTGGGACCGGATGCGCGCCGCCTCGGCCGGCAAGCCGCCCTTCGTACTGCATGATGGTCCGCCCTACGCCAACGGCCACCTGCATATCGGGCACGCGCTGAACAAGATCCTCAAGGATGTGATCAACCGGACGCAGCAGATGCTCGGCAAGGACGCCAACTACGTGCCGGGCTGGGACTGCCATGGCCTGCCGATCGAATGGAAGATCGAGGAACGCTATCGCGAGGCGGGCAAGGACAAGGACGAGGTGCCGATCGTCGAGTTCCGCCAGGAATGCCGGGAATTCGCGGCGCATTGGATCGACGTGCAGCGCGAGGAATTCAAGCGTCTCGGGGTATTCGGCGACTGGCAAAATCCCTACACCACGATGACCTATGCCGCCGAGGCGCAGATTGCCCGCGAAATCGGCAAGTTTCTGGTCAATGGCGGATTGTTCCGGGGCTCCAAGCCGGTGCTGTGGTCGGTGGTCGAGAAGACCGCGCTGGCGGAAGCCGAGGTCGAATATCACGACGTCAGCTCGCCCACGATCCATGTCCGGTTCCCGGTCGTGACGGCGGCGCAGCCGGCGCTGGAAGGCGCGGCCGTGGTGATCTGGACCACGACCCCTTGGACCATGCCGGGCAATCGTGGCCTCGCCTACGGCGCCGACTTCGACTATTTGGTAATTGCGGTCACCGAGGTCACGGAAGACGGGCTCGCCAAGCCGGGCGAAAAAATCGTTATCGCCGCGTCGTTGCTCGACGATGTCTGCAAGGAGGCCGGCATTGCGGGGCATGACGTCGTCGCCAAGATGAAGGGCGATGACCTGGCGGGCACGGTGTGTGCCCATCCCTGGCGCGGACAGGGCTACGACTATGACGTGCCGCTGATGGCGGGCGACTTCGTAACCGTCGAAACAGGCACCGGATTCGTGCACATCGCGCCGGGTCATGGCGCCGACGACTTTGTACTCGGGTCCAGACACGGTTTGGAAGTGCCGGAAACCGTCGGCGAGGATGGGGTGTTTTACGACCACGTGCCGCTGGTCGCGGGCAAGTGCGTCTATACCGCGGACGGTAAGCCCGGCGATGCGACCGGACCGATCATCAAGGCCCTGATCGATGCCGGCGCGTTGCTGGCCAAGGGCCGGCTGCGCCACAGCTATCCGCATTCATGGCGGTCGAAGGCGCCGCTGATCTTCCGCAATACGTCGCAATGGTTCATTTCGATGGCGACCAACGGATTGCGCGAGACCGCGCTGGCGGCGATCGAGCAGACTGAATTCTATCCGGCCCAGGGCCGCAACCGGCTGTATTCGATGATCGAGACCCGGCCCGACTGGTGTATCTCCCGCCAGCGTGCCTGGGGCGTGCCGATCCCGATTTTCGTCGAGAAGAAGACCGGCGAGCCGTTGCGCGACGCCAAGGTTTCGGAACGGGTCGCGGAAGCCTTCGAGCAGGAAGGCGCCGACGCGTGGTTCAGCAGCGATCCGCAGCGCTTTCTCGGCAACGACTATAGCGCGGACGACTACGAGCAGGTGCGCGATGTCGTCGATGTCTGGTTCGATTCGGGATCGACGCACGCTTTCGTGCTGGAGCAACGGCCCGACCTGTCCTGGCCCGCATCGCTCTACCTCGAAGGCTCGGACCAGCATCGCGGCTGGTTTCATTCCTCGCTGCTGGAGGCCTGCGGGACCCGCGGGCGGGCGCCCTATGACAGCGTCCTGACCCATGGATTCGTGATGGCGGAGGACGGCCGCAAGATGTCCAAGTCGCTCGGCAATGTGGTGGCGCCGCAAGAAGTCGTCGATAAATTCGGCGCTGAAATCTTGCGCCTGTGGGTTGTCGCCTCCGACTATTCGGAAGATTTGAAGATCGGGCCGGACATCATCAAGCACCAGACCGACGCCTATCGCCGGCTGCGCAATACGCTGCGCTACCTGCTCGGCAATCTGAACGGGTTCGAGGCGGGCAACTGGGTGGCAGCGCAGGACATGCCGGAGCTGGAGCGCTGGGTACTGCACCGGATCTTCGAACTGGACCGTCAAATCCGATCATGCTGCGACACCTATGATTTCCACGCGATGTTCCGCCATTTGCACGATTTCTGCGCCGTCGATTTGTCCGCGTTCTATTTCGATATTCGCAAGGACAGCCTGTATTGCGACGCGCTCGGCGATCCGCGGCGGCGCGCCGTGCAGACGGTGCTCGATATTCTGTTCGACTGCCTCTCCGCATGGCTCGCGCCGATCCTCTGTTTTACCGCCGAGGAAGTGTGGCTGGCCCGCCATGCCAGCGATCAGGACAGCGTTCACCTCCGGGAATTTCCGGAGATTCCCGCTGATTGGCAGGACGATGCATTATCGGAGAAGTGGTCGAAGGTTCGCGCCATTCGCCGGTCGATTCTGGGCGCGCTGGAATTGGAGCGGGCTGAAAAACGCATCGGCTCCAGCCTGCAGGCCGCACCCGAGGTCTTCCTGGACGAAGCCCATAACGCCGCTCTTGCCGGTGTTGATCTGGCGGATGTCGCCATCACTTCGGATGCCGCGGTGACGGTCGGCCCGCCGCCAGAGACTGCATTCCTCCTCCCGGACAGTCCGGAGATCGGTGTCGTGCCGAAAACCGCTACGGGCGAAAAATGTGCACGTTGCTGGAAAGTCTTGCCCGAGGTTGGAAACGACGCGGATGTGGCGGGTGTCTGCAACCGCTGCGCGGATGCGGTTCGTACGTATCGAACCGCCGCGGAATAGAGGCCGATGTTTTATCAAGGTCTAGGTCTGGCCGCGCTCATCATGGCCGTCGATCAGGCGTCGAAGTGGTTCGCCTATCAGGCCTATTTGGAAGAGTCGCGCACCATCGTGGTCACCGGGTTTTTCAATATTGTCCTATTGGTCTGGAACCGAGGGGTCAGTTTCGGCCTGTTCAGCGATGGATCGCCCATTACCAAATATGTTCTGATCGGCGTGGCGCTCGCGATTTCGGTCGTATTGGTGGTATGGCTCCGCAGGAATGATCAGCGCCTGACCGCGGCCGCGATTGGTCTGGTGCTCGGGGGCGCGTTGAGCAACGTATTGGATCGAATTGTGCACGGCGCGGTGGTCGATTTTCTCGATTTTCACGTTGCCGGTTACCATTGGCCGGCCTTCAATGTGGCCGATTCCGCGATTTTCGTCGGTGTCGTGTTAATCCTGATCGATGGATTGTTTGAAAGCTGCCGAAAACCGGTATAAACTCCCGTGCGGTACGGAGGATGAGGGTGAAACACGGATTTTTCAAATCAGGAATAGTGCTGCTGGCGACGGGATTTTCGTTGTCTGGCTGTATTCTATTCGACGATTCGCGTCGGTCCGGTCCGGATGAATTCGGTGTCGTAAGCCGGGCGCCGTTGAGCCAACCGCCGGATTATTCCCTTCGTCCGCCGCGTGCCGGAGCGAAGCGTCCGAACGAGGTGACGCCGCGCGAGGATGCCCAGAAGAAATTGTTGACTAGCGCGCAGCCACCGGTCGCGAAGGCGAGCCCGGCACCCGGCGTTCCGACAATCGTCGTTCCCGGACTTTCCCGCACGGCAAGCAACCCTGCCGGCACGCCAACAGTGGTAAAAGATGCGCCGCCCGCGGACGGTATTACGGAAGGCGAACTCGCATTGCTGCAGCAGGCGGGGGCGCATCAGGTGGACTCGAAGATCCGCACCCTGGTGGACCGTGAAAGCGGTCGGGTGCAGGAAGAAGACTCGCTTGTCAACAAGCTGGTTTTCTGGCGTAGCGTCAAAAACCAGGGGACCGCGCTCGAGCCGAGCGGCGAGGCGGAGCGTCTGAATCGAAACGCCGCGTTGGGCCAACCCGCGGACGGCAAACCGAAGCGCAGCGATAAGAAGTAGGACATTTCAAAGGATTGATTTTCGGGGTGTTATTCCACTGAGGCGCCATTGTTTCGCCGCAGAGATGCCCCATATAGCGTGTTTATATTTGCCCGTTCAGCACGGAATGGATTTATGAAATCCACAAAACTGTTTGTCTGCGTCGGTCTAACGATGTTCTTCGCGGCTTTGGCCGGACCGGCTTCTTCCAAAATCTTCAATCCCGAAACCTTCACGTTGAAAAATGGTCTGCAGGTGGTTGTGATTCCCAATCACCGCGTGCCCGTGGTCACGCACAGCATGTACTACCGCGTGGGCGCGATCGACGAGCCGCCTGGAAAATCGGGTCTTGCCCATTTTTTCGAGCATTTGATGTTCAAGGGAACGAAGACCCTGAAGCCGGGTCAGTTCTCGGCCATCGTCGCGCGCAATGGCGGCCGCGAAAACGCGTTCACGACGCATGATTACACTGGGTATTACCAGACGGTGGCCGCGGATCGGCTCGAACAGATGATGCGGATCGAAGCGGACCGGATGACCAATCTGGTGCTCAGCAAGGAAGACATCGAGCCGGAGCGCCAGGTGGTGCTCGAGGAGCGGCGAAGCCGCGTTGAGAACAATCCCAATGCGCAACTTCGGGAATCCGTCGGCGCGGCGCTATATATGAACTATCCCTATCGCATTCCGATCATCGGGTGGGCGCATGAGATCCGGGCGCTGAGCCAGAAGGACATCGTCGATTTCTATAAGCGCTGGTACGCGCCGAACAACGCGATCCTGATACTGTCGGGCGACGTTACCGCCGCGAAGGTTCGGCCGTTGGTGGAAAAATATTACGGCGTCATTCCGGCGCGCAAATTGCCGCCGCGTCCCGAATGGCGCGAGCCGCCGCAATCCGCCGAGCGGCGCGTCGTGCTCAAACACAAACAGGTGCGCCACCCTGCCTGGTCGCAACGTTATCTGGCGCCGAGCTATCGCGTTGGTGACCGCAAGGATGCCTACGCCTTGCAGATCCTGTCGGAAATCCTAGGTGGCGGATCGACCAGCCGGCTCTATCGCGCGCTTGCCGTGGAACAGAAAATCGCGGCGGCGGCGGGTGCCTGGTACGACCCGGATGCGCGCGGCCCGGGTACGTTCTCGCTATACGCGTCG
>JAOTYV010000165.1 GCA_029861675.1 Alphaproteobacteria bacterium | reverse complement strand
TCGGGGCCGGCGGCGGCAGCATCGCCTGGATCGACCCGGCCGGCGCACTCAAGGTCGGCCCGCAGAGCGCCGGCGCCAAGCCCGGGCCGGTGGCCTACGGCGCCGGCGGCGCGGAGCCCACGGTCACCGACGCCAATTTGTGCCTGAACCGGCTGAGCCCGGACACCATGCTATCGGGCCGCATGCGGCTGGACGGCGACGCGGCGCGCGCGGCGATTGAACGGGAGATCGCCGCCCCCCTGGGTCTTTCCATCGAACACGCGGCGCACGGTATCCTCCGCATCGCCGTTTCCAATATGAGCCGCGCCATCCGGTCGGTGTCGACCATGCAAGGATACGATTTGAAGGATTTTTCGCTCATGGCATTTGGCGGCGCCGGACCGCTTCATGCGTCGGAGGTCGCCATCGAGTGCGGTATACCCCGCATCATCGTCCCGCGCGAACCGGGCACCATGTGCGCCCGCGGCATGTTGCTCGCCAATGTCAGCTTTGATTTCGTGCGCACCGTCATTCGAACCGTCGATGACGCAAGCTGGGCGGAAATTCGACAGCTCTTGACCGCAATGCGAAACGACGGCGATGACTGGCTGGCCAAGGAGGGCATCGCACCGTTGGACCGTCGCTTCCGGATAATACTCGACACCCGGTATCAGGGGCAGAATCACGAGGTGCCCGTTGCCTTGGCGGATATACCCGAAGATGGGCCCGCCCCATTCATTCGGGCCTTCGAAGCCGCACACCAGCAGACGCACGGGCATGCGATAGAAGGCCGCGCCACCGAGATCGTGAACTGCCGGGTGCAAGCCGTCGGAATCGTCCCGAAGGCGGAGCCGCCAATACATAGTACGCACGGCGACCTTGCGGCGTCGATGATTGCTTCCCGGTCGATATATTTCGATGAGTCCGGTTGGCTCGACACGCCGGTTTATGATCGGACGACACTGCCGGCGGAAGCTGGATTGCTGGGCCCGGCGATCGTGGAGGAGATGAGTGCGACCACGCTCATTCTGCCACAACAATTTGCGTGGCTCGATCCGGCCGGCAATCTGATCATCGACATTTCCCCTGACGGCTCCGGTACGGCCCGCCATGACTGACGCCCAATCCAACCGCCCGCTCAAGGATCCGGTCGCGCTCGAAATATTCAGCAACCGGCTGCTCTCCGTTACCGAGGATATGGGCCACACATTGGTACGCGCGTCGTTCTCGACCAACATCAAGGAGCGCAAGGATTGTTCGGTCGCGCTGTTCGATGGCGGCGGCCGGCTGGTGGCCCAGGCGTCGCATGTGCCGCTGCATCTCGGATCGCTCATGGGTGGCGTGGATGCGGTCCTGACCGAATATCCGCGCGACGCCATCCAAGACGGCGATGCCTTCGTCTGCAACGACCCCTACCTCGCCGGCGGGACGCATATGCCGGATATTTCCATCATTACGCCGGTCTTCCATGAGAACGAGATTCGCTTCTTTACCGCCAACATCGCGCATCATTCGGATGTCGGCGGCAGCGTTCCCGGATCGATTTCCGGCGGCGCGCGCAGCGTGTTCGAGGAAGGGCTCCGCATCCCGATCATCAAGCTGGTCAAAGGCGGCACACTCGACCGGGGACTTCTCCGGCTGATCGCCTCGAACAGCCGTGACCCTATGGAGCGTGAACTCGATCTGCAGGTTCAGATTTCCGCCAACAATCGCGGCGCGGCGATTGCCGTTGAGCTCATCGGCCAGATGGGCACGGGCAATGCCGCCGACGCCATCGAAGATCTTCTCACCTACACGCGAACCCGCCTCTTGAACCGCGTCGCCGCGATGACCGATGGTGAGGCGACCTTCACGAGCTGGCTCGATGACGACGGGATGGGCGGCGAGCCGGTACCTATTCAAAGCACCGTGCGTATCGACGGCGAGCGCCTGTCGATCGATTTCACCGGCTCCGGTCCGCAGGCCCGCGGCGCCATGAATATTCCGGAAAGCGCCTTGCGCGCGTCGGTTTACTTTTCAGTGAAGACGCTGCTCGATCCCAACCTTCTCCCCAATAGCGGTTTCTTCGATGCGATCGACATTATTGCGCCGCCGGGAACGATCGTCGGTCCCCAACACCCCGCCGCGGTCGGCGCACGCAGCATCGGCTGCAACAAGGTGGTTCGGGCCGTCTTCGGTGCGTTCGCGGCCCTCTTGCCCCCGGAAGACGCGATGGCGGCCGGCCACGACGCGGTGCCCGCAATTGTTTTCTCGGGCCCACACAAGGACCGGCCGGAGCAATTCGTTTATCTAGAGACCATGGGCGGCGGCGTTGGCGGCAGCGCACTCCATGACGGCATGGACGCGGTGCAGATACATATGACCAACACGTCGAATCTCCCGGTCGAAGCGCTCGAGAACGAGTATCCGCTCATCGTCGATGAATACTGCATGGTTCCGGATTCAGGCGGGGCCGGCCGTCATCGCGGCGGGCTTGGTATGGCGCGGCAGATTCGCGCGGCAACCGACGATATCGTGTTTTCCGTCAGGTCCGACGGCCACAAAATTGCCCCGCCGGGCGCCGCCGGCGGCAAGGACGGTGGCAAGGCCCGGCTCATACGCAATCATGGCCGCGCGGACGCCGAGGAACTGCCGTCAAAGGTAGCGCGTCTGGCTCTAGCGCCCGGCGACTCGATGCGGCTGGAAACCTGCGGCGGCGGCGGGTACGGCGCTCCATCGGAACGTCCGCAGGACTCGCTTGCGACTGATATTCGAAGCGGAAAATTATCCCGCAGAAGGGCCGAGCGCGATTACGGCACGGACGCGGTGGAGCGCGCCCTGGGCTCCAAGAAGCTTTAGACCGTAATTCGATCCCCCGACCTCGTCAGCGCGACGCCGTCTTGAGTTGCCTTGCGATGACAGCGTCAATTTCGGACTCGCGCATGCCGATGACCACTTTGTCGCCGACGGCATACAGCATGCAAGCATCCGCGTACTGACGGCATCGTTTCATGGCGTGGTACACCGCATCACGGACATGTTTGGCATTCTCGGTCTGAGCCCAGGCACCGTTCATTGCGATGGCGAAGGCCTTGGGCGCTTTCATCCGCTGGTATGCCTTGAATTTCACTGCCGCCTCTTCGGACAACGTATTCTTCTTCAGCCATTTCTTCTGGAAAGTGTCCGCCTCGCCGCGTTGAGACCGGCTCAGATGGGTGTAGATCTGCCGCCGCCTCTGGGCCGCGTCCTGATCGCCATGCCGCTCCGCAAGGGTGAACCACAAGGTTGCGCGGTTCATGTCGCGTGCGACGCCCCGTCCGACCTCATACGCCAACCCCAGCGCATGCTGCGCGGGCGCGTAGCCTTTGCGCGCCGACCGCTCGAACCAGAGCGCAGCCCGCACGGGGTCGCGGCGCGCCCCCCGGCCATCCCGATACATCGTCCCAAGAGCGTATTCCGCTTGGTCGTGGTCTTGCTCGGCCGCCTTGCGGTACCAATCCGCGGCAACGCTCGAATCCTGGGGTACGCCCCAGCCCTTATCGTACATTTCACCCAGATGGAACCGCCCGGCGACGTCGCCCTTAATGGCCGCCGCCGTCAACAACCGAACCGCTTCAGCCCGATTGCGGCGTATGCCGCGGCCGTCACGGTACATCAAGGCGAGCCTGTATTGCGCCCAGCTGTTATTCCGGTCCGCCGCTTTCCGATACCAGGTCAGCGCCTTGCCGAAATCCTGCGAGACACCCAAACCGTTTTCATGCAAATAGCCGAGCGCCGCCTGGCCGGCCGGTTGCTGGTCCCGGGCGGCGAGCTGAAACCATTGCGCCGCTTGTTCCCGGTTGCGCGCAACGCCATCGCCTTCGTGATACATCAGGCCGAGGCGGACGTGCGCGCTCGAATCGCCCTTCTTTGCAGCCAACTTGAACTTCGAAATTGCGGCACTTTCATACTGCCCGGGGATCGCGCTCGAATCCATTGCCGACCCGAGGTTCAGCAGCTCCGGCGCCGCACTCGGCATCGAGGCGGAGGCAACGACAAACATCATCGCGGCAACCGCAACGGCGCCGACGCCGGCAAAGACGGTGCGCCTGGGAAACCGCGCATCCGCCGGCTCGAAATCCGGCCGGTACAAAGACTGGAGGTGTTGCGGAAGCGATGCTTCGATGCCGGCGAGCAATTGACCACTCTTACCGTCCACGGCGCTCATATCGATCCGTAAACTACCGGGTTGCAATGCGGTATCAAGCTGCCGGCGGAGATTCTGCCACCGCGTCAGCGCGGCTTCGTCAATACCCGCAAATTGGTCTTTCGGATCGAGGATGATATCGCCATTGCGATCCGTTCGAATGCGGAAAATATCCGACCAGGGGATCACCGCCGCATTGAGCCGGCGGTCCCAGATCCCGCGCGGCCCCACGGAAAGTACCGGCTGCTGCATCCGCAGGGTATGGAAAGACTGCCAGGCCATCATTGCCGTAAAAACAACCGCCGCTGCCAGCAGCAGCATGACTGAAAATGGAAATTCGGAATGGATCAAGACGGTAATCGCGCTCGCGATGAATCCGGCGCACAAGAACATCCGGATAATGTGCAATCGCTTGTCGATGTCGAATTGGAATTTGCCTTCGGATTCCGGCGCCGGATCTATGAGCTCGTTTCGCATTTTCGCATTCACGGCAATTCCCCCTCCAACTTGACCGCGCCTAAGATGCCAGTGCGACAGATGCGTTCATCGGCATCGATCCAACAAGGCATCGCGGTATCAACGATGTTACATCCCTCATTAACATTATTTTCATAAAGTTATTCTTAAAATTCAAACAATTGACAAAACACCGCCTATTCATTATGCAGCGCAGCACAACAATATCAATATTTTTTATTCTATTTTCCTTTTAATGATATTTATTATGTTTTGTTTTTCTTGCTTTTTACATAGAAAAACGCCGATCGTTAAGAAATTATATTTTTGATAAACAAAAACTGTGCGAAGCGGATGAGGATAGCGGCGTTGATGATTTCCCTATCCACCGGCATGTATTAGGTCGCATTCCCGATGAGTTTGGCGAACGCAGAGCACCGCGCGGCCGAAGCCGCCCAGGCGCCGGTGGAGAAACTCGGGCAGGAAACCCTGTTGGCCGACTTTATCGGTCGGAACGCGCAAATCTATCTGGCGCACTACCGGCGTACGGGAAGCCGGAATGTGCCGGTAACCGCACCGGCCCTCGAATCGGCAAGTCCAGCCATCTCATGGCATTGGGCTGCGTTCGCGTTAACGATCCCCTGGCTCTTCTACCGAAAAATGTATCTTGGCGGCATCGTCCTCGTGATTCTTCCCGTCCTATTCGATCATATCGTGCCGGGATCCCTGTTCTTCGGGTCGGGGTTCATGATCGCGGTCTGCACCGGCCTCTATGCGAAATCCTGGTATCTGGCGCATGCGCTCGGCAAGATCGACAGGGCAACGGAACGATACTCTGCAATGGACCGACGCTTAGCCTATATCCGGCGCGCCGGGGGCGTATCGATACCAGGGGCGGTGTTCGGCGCGCTCACCCAAGGCATAACGATCGCCCTCGCCCTCCACGACCTGCTCCACCTTTAGACGTCGGAGACACGCCCGGTGCCCCAAATCTCATATAATCCAACAAGCCCGCCGCCACAGAGGGCCGGCATGCGTCTCGAAAGGCAGGCATCGTGAGCGACCCTCTAATATTGCGCCTCGCCGCCGCCATTTCCGCCATTGCGCCTGGCGCACTCCTGCTGGTGTATTTCAGCTATTCGCGCGCATGGCGCGGCATCCGAGAATTAACCTGGATCGCATTCGGTCTCGGTTTCACCGCGGCAATTCCGATTGCGGGCGTGGCATCCCTGTTTGCGCCGAATTTTTTTTCGATCGTCGATCTGCGGCTCTACGCCGCCGGCGTCGCCTTTCTGGAAGCGTCGCTGCCGGAGGAGCTCGGCAAGTTTCTGGTCATCTACTACTTCTTGATGCGGCACGAAGATGTCCGCCGTCCGTTGGACGTCGTCGTCCTCTCGATCGTCGTTTCGCTCGGATTCGCATCGATCGAGAATATTTACTACGTCTTCGGTTCGGACGACTGGAGCAGCACCGCAATGGTTCGCGCCGTCACCGCCATTCCGATGCATTCAACGATGGGAATCATCATGGGGTATCACGCCGCACAATACCTCATCGTG
This sequence comes from Alphaproteobacteria bacterium, assembly GCA_029861675.1. Next base: position 4,168 of record JAOTYV010000165.1, on the reverse strand, counting down.
ACGCAGTCGAAGCGGCGCTCCCTCCTGCTGATGATTTTGGTGCCGACCATCCTGCACGGCTTCTACGATTATCCGGTTTTCGCGGTGCAGCGGCTATACGAACACACGCAAGGTCTCCCCGATGCCGAAGCGCTTGAATTCCAAATCGTCTTCATCGTGGCGATTATCGTAACGGCCTTTGTCGCCGCTCACGCGGTCAGATCGTTGGCGAAAACGCCGGCATATCTCGTGCCATTGCCATTGGGAGACACCGACCGATTGCACGCGCATACGGTCCACAACGCGGCGGCCAGCAGAGATTAACGGATTGGCAAGCCTTGTGACCACATAGTGCGTGGCCAGGAATCGCAGAAATCGAGACTTTCCTCGCATTCTTTCCGACCACCCACGGCGCGACGTCATGACCGTACCCGCTTTATTCGACAATCGCTTTGAGTATTTCGTCGACCGGCGGCGTGTCCTCTCGTGGATTGCGATTCTGGTACTATCGGTCGCGGTTCTCATCGCGGCGTTGTTTTACCTCGATGGCCTGGCGTCCCTGGAAAACCGCGTTGCGGCATCCATGGTCCTCACCGGAATCATCATGCTTACCGGGAAGGCCGCAATGTGGTGTGTCGGGCTGCTCCGGTGGTCTGGCGCGGTGCTGACGATCGACGGCCAGGGCGTGACGGACAAGAGATTGAGTCCCAACCCAATATCCTGGGATCGAATTCGGGATATTCGTCTCCTCGACGACTGGGGATATCAGATTGCGCTGGATATCGACGCGGCGCTGACACCGAACGGCGCCGACCGGTCGATTGCCACCCTGTTCCAACCCCGACACCACCGTTCGGGCAATCCGGTCATTCAGACATATTTTCTGCGCACATCGGGCCGGAGCCGGTTGCTCGATTTTCTGCTGCCGATGACGACCATGGCGCCAATTGATTTCAACGTGGTCGTACCGACCCAGGATGTCCTCGATGCCGACCGGGCGGTCAACCGGGCTCATTGGGAAGCAATTGTGGCATTCATCCTGTTCGCGGCGGTCATCCCCGGCATCGCGGCAACCTATCTCGCCGCCTCATAGGCGGTCACGGCCGCCCCCGCACGCACACGACTTTGTCGCAAGTTGTAACGGCGCAGGAAAAATGGCTTAATCATTTCTCGCCGTTCTGTGCATTTGATCCGTTGGGGGAATTCTTGCCGACTAAAAATATTTGGAGCCGAGGCATCTGTTTGACCGCCCTCGGCAGCGTTGGACTTCTTTTGTCCGCGTGCGCCGCCCCGAAGACGGACTCATTGGCAGACTCCCAGTCATCCGCGAACGAAGCCAACGGCAATTACGACGCCGGATTGGACGAGGATTCGACTGCAAGCGATGGCGACCTCGCACGCTGGCTCGGACCGTCATACAGCGCCTCAACGCTGGCAATGGGCGTCCCAATGCCGAAAATAGTCGTGCCGCCACGGCCGCTGTACTGCGTACCCTTCGCGCGCAATGCCTCGGGCATCCCCATACGGGGGAATGCGGGAACGTGGTGGCGGAGCGCATACGGCAAGTTCAAGAGAGCTAAGACGCCCCGTGTCGGCGCGGTGATGGTTATGCGGCAGACACGCCGGATCAAGTTCGGCCATATCGCGGTCGTGACGGAAGTCCTGAATAACCGGGAAATTGTCGTGGATCACGCCAACTGGCTGAACCGGAGGCGCATCCATATCGGCACGCCGGTACGCGATGTATCACCAAAGAACGACTGGTCCTCCGTGAAGGTCTGGTACACGCCCGGAAACCGCTATGGTGCGGGCGTTTATCCGATGTATGGGTTCATTTATCCGGAACCGTCGCAAATGTTCATGACGGTACAGAACGCCAATGTCCGACGGGCGCCATCGGCGAAATCGGCGCGGGTTACAACCCTGCCGATGCGCACGAAGGTCGAAGTGGTGGAGCGGATCACCGGCGCCTCCTGGTACCGTATCGCACGGCGCGGCCGGGTATTGGGGTACGTATTCGCTCCCTTGATCAAACCCTTAAGCTGAGCACGCCAACCTTCCGCGGCGGCATTCAGAATTTAGCGGATTTCGGCGGATTTCGGACCAATAGCGGTACCGCTAACCGCACTCGTTCGATGTTGGTACATAGGCGACATCGCGTAGCACTTCGGCCAAGGAATCGCCATATTCCCGTTCCCCGGTGTCGAGATTGAAGACAACATACAGGCCGGATGATAGCCGTCCGACCCGGTGGGTGGCCCGTCCCTCCCGGCGATTGATCTCGAAATAATCGAAGCTCGCATCTTCCCGCCGCACTACGGAATGCCACAATCTGGTCACAACCATGGCATACGAAACCCGCGTGAACAGGTGCTCGTCGCACAATGTCAGGCTGAAAGGCCCGCTGGATTTAACATGCATCGTTGCGCCAATCCCAACCGCAATGATTACATTGATGGCAGGATTGTATTTTAAGTATATAATTAAGTAATTAGAACAGTGTATTAGTATTAGATCAATACGACTGTTTTATAATCATTGTTTATATTATTTTAATTACATTTTTTATTATATTGTTGTGACCTTCATCACTGTCATTACGACTATTTCTTGTTACTTTTATGACTATACCTCCTCTTGATTCCTCCGACTTCGAGGCCATTGATTTTTTCGATGGCCTCTTTTTTCATCGCGATTAGGATTTTATTGCTAATCACTGCGGCAGCTGGCGCGGCGCGGAGGGGTATTCCCGAAATTTACATAATCGAACGTGGTACTATAGTAGCGCGCCCGGCATATTGAGAGCATGTTCGGTTAGTTCGCGGACAATAAATTCATAGGCATCATCGATCGAATCACATCGCTCGACGATGGCCACGTCATCCGGGCTGATTGTGCCAAAGGATGCCAGCGCATCGAAATCCACCACTTTTCCCCAAAATTCGGACCCGTAGAGCACCACTGGCAGCCGCTTTCGAATTTTCTGGGTCTGCAGCAAGGTCAAAATCTCAAACAACTCATCAAGGGTACCGAACCCGCCTGGAAACAACACCACCGCTTTCGCCTGATAGGCGAACCAAAATTTACGCATAAAGAAATAGTGAAAGTGAATATCGAGACCACGTGTGATGTAGCTGTTGCCCGACTGCTCGTCCGGCAATGAGATGGTCAAGCCGAGATTGACGCCCTTGGCCTCGGAGGCACCGCGATTTGCCGCCTCCATAATGCCCGGACCGCCGCCGGTGCACACGACGAACCGCCGGTCCTCGTCTTCAAGATCCTTCGACCAATCGGTCAGCCGGTGAGCCAGTTCCCGCGCTGCCTCATAATAGACCGACATGGCGAGATCGGTCTTTGCCCGGGCGACGTCTCCGTTGGTGCGCTCCGCCTCGGCCAGCGCAGCTTCGGCGTCCTCGTTCGATAACGTCCGCGCCGATCCCATGAAGACAATCGTGTCATCAATCTTGTGATGGTCGAATCGGCTTTTCGGTTCCAGGTACTCCGCGAGAATGCGCAATGCGCGCGCGTCCTTGCTCTGGAGAAAACCTGCGTTCGAGTAGGCCTTGATCGATGCGGGCGGTTTGGATTTCGTCATGGTACCTGCGCGAATGGATTAACTTGAAAGTCGATAGCGGCATTGCGTCGTTATAGGTCAATTTCTCATTCGAGTGGTCAATTTAAGGTTAAAGGCGGGGATTTCGGCCAGGTGAATTCCATGACCGACACGCCGGCCCGGCACGCCTCGCCGCCGCCGATTGACACCATTCAGGTAACACCGATGCATTGATGAGCGGGCGGTGACGCCTGTTTATGCTTCCTTCAACGAAAAGAGGTCCGACAAGCGGCGATTGCCGCGCACGGCGGCAAGAGTGCCGACAACCGGCAGCCACACCCGCCGACCACGGCCCTTTGGGAGAGGAATTCGATGCATAAACAATGGCCCATGGCCCTCGTTATCGCCGCTTTTGGCATCACCTTGATCGCCGATACCGGCGTCCAGGCCCAAAGTGTCTCGCAGACCGGTCAGGTGACCGTGGTTCGCGGCAACGACCATCCCGGCGACCGGCGGCTACACCGGTCATCGCGCGGCGAGGGCGGCGTTCTGGTGGTCCGGGGCAACCGGCGGATCTCACGGCAAGCGCCGCAGCCGCCGCAGCGCGCAAACAAAATTCGAACACAAGTTGGCGGA
>JAOTYV010000164.1 GCA_029861675.1 Alphaproteobacteria bacterium | reverse complement strand
CAGACCCCGCCCATCGGACAGAACCGCGTCGACCGTGTTCGGTCCCCGGTTCAATTCCGAAATTTCAGCGGGCGCGAGCAGGGTCAGCGACGGCAACGCGGCCGCGCGCTCCAGCAAGGCCCGCCGGAGCACGCGGTTTTCGATGATGTATCCAAACGGATCGTCGCCGAGATCGCGGTGATCGTAGTGCAGGAACAGCGACGAAATACCCCGCACCGGATGGCCATCGGCAACCCGAATGTCCCGGATCGGCGAAGCGCCCTCCCGCAGCCCGGACCACACGCCGATCCCCTGCAGCACCCGCGCCGACGCGTGCGCGATCGCCGAGGCCCGGCCGTCATAGGTCGCGGCCACCATCGCATCCGCGGGCTGCCGGTCGACCACGGCGACCCGCAAGCCGGCCCCCGCAAGGGCGCAGGCCAATGTCATGCCGGTCAGGCCGCCGCCCACGATCAGCAGTTCGAACTGTTCGGCCGCCGCCGGAGCGGCGGGTCTCCCCTTCGGCGTACCGGGTGTCGCGGGTGTCGTGGGCGTGTTCCCCGTCATGCCCCACCATCGCCGGGGCGGGCGGCGCTGTCCAGCCGTCAAAATGCCGCGCGATCGCGCCGATGCAATTCCCAATGTGGATAAAATTTGTGCAATTTAATGCGGCTGCCGATTTTTTAATCATCGGCCCAATGGAGAAATCCGTTCCCCGGCCCGCCAACAACGATAATCCTTTGTAACATATACATAAGTATCCTGCTGCGCGAACGGCACGGTTCTTGAATTTGGTAAAGAAGAAACCGCCGCAGCAACGCTCCGCAAGAGCGGCGGCCCGCCATCAGAAGCGACGAGCGAAAGGAAAACTCTCAATGAAGCTGGTCATGGCAATTATCAAACCATTCAAGCTCGACGACGTGCGCGAGGCTTTGACCGCGCTCGGCGTCGAGGGACTCACGGTCAGCGAAGTCAAAGGTTTCGGCCGGCAAAAGGGGCAGACCGAGGTCTATAGGGGCGCCGAATACGCGGTGAGTTTTCTGCCCAAGGTGAAGATCGAAATCGCCGTAACGGACGACAGGACCGAAACGGTGGTCGAAACAATCCAGGCGGTGGCCAACACCGAACGGATCGGCGACGGCAAGATCTTCGTCCTCGACATCACCAAAGCGGTGCGCATTCGCACCGGCGAGACCGATGGCGACGCCATCTAATTCAGGGGAGACCAAACACGTGAATAACTGGATCAATCGGGTGGCGCTGTGTGCCCTCACCTTTCTCGGCCTGTTCGCCGCAACCGGCGACGCGCATGCCGCGGTCAGCGACGAAACCAAATACATCTTCAACACTTTCTCGTTTCTCGTGCACGGTTTCCTGGTGATGTGGATGGCCGCCGGCTTTGCGATGCTGGAATCGGGCCTGGTGCGCACCAAGAATACGGCGGCGATCTGCCTCAAGAATATCGCGCTCTATTCTCTCGCCGGCATCATGTTCTATCTGATCGGCTATAGCCTGATGTACACCGATGTGGGCGGCGGGGTTATGGGCACATTGACCTTGTTCTATAACCCGTCGGCCGACGAGCTCGCGTTGATCAACGCCGCCGACAAGGCGACGCCGGAGATGGCCAAGAAGGTAATCGACGCGAACGGCTATTCGGTCATGTCCGACTGGTTCTTCCAGATGGTCTTTGTCGCCACCGCGGCGTCGATCGTGTCGGGCACCCTGGCCGAACGGATCAAGGTGTGGCCGTTCCTGATTTTCGTGATCGTGCTGAGCGGCGTCATCTATCCGATCCAGGGCTCCTGGGTCTGGGGCAAGGGCTGGCTCGACGGCCTGGGCTTCACCGATTTTGCCGGATCGACACTGGTGCATTCGACCGGCGGCTGGGCCGCGCTTTCGGGCGCCCTCATTCTCGGCGCACGCAAGGGTAAGTACGGCGCGAACGGCAGCGTCAATCCGCTGCCCGGCGCAAACCTGCCGCTGGCGACGCTCGGCACCTTCATCCTGTGGTTCGGCTGGTTCGGCTTCAACGGCGGCTCGCAGCTCGCCCTTGGCAGCGCGCTCGACGCAACGGCGATGTCGATCGTCTACGTCAACACCAACCTGGCCGCCGCGGCCGGCGTCCTGGTTGTCATGGCGCTGACCCAGCTGCTGTACAAGAAGATCGACCTGACGATGTGTCTCAACGGCGCCATCGCCGGGCTGGTCTCGATCACCGCGGGACCAGATCTGCAAAACCCGGCGCTGTCGCTGGTCGTCGGCGGTGTCGGCGGCGCGCTCGTGGTGTTCGCGGTGCCGCTGCTCGACAAGCTGAAGATCGACGACGTGGTCGGTGCCCTGTCGGCCCATCTGGTGGCCGGCATCTGGGGCACGCTCTGTGTCGGCATCTTCGGCGGCGGGTCGATCGTAACCCAGCTCATCGGGATCATCGCCATCGGCGGCTTCGTCTTCGTCGCCAGCGGGGTCGTTTGGATGGTTCTCAAAGTGACGGTGGGACTCCGGACCGACGAAGAGGCCGAAGTCATCGGTCTCGACAAGGCCGAACTGGGCATGGAGGCCTACCCGGAATTCGGGTCCGGATCGCAAACCATATAGATCCGGGCTTTCAACAGACCCGGTGAGGGGCGTACGGCCCGAACAGGCCCGTCCCGATACGCCCCAACGAACACCCGGAAGGTATCGCCTTCCGGGTGTTCACTCGAAGTCTCGCCGCAAATTTGCAACAACAACTTTGAAATACTGTCCGCGATTTAAAAATAACCTAGCGGTTCATGCTTGAATAATATCAAATGCATCGCTAGACTTCCGCAGGGTTTCTTGGAAATTTTGTATTCTATACTTGTCGCAATTCGGTTGCCGAATCGTCCAATGCTGAATCCGTGCCCCAATCGACTTGGCGCCAACTCGTTATGGCGGTCGCACACGCTGTCCGGGAAATTTCGGGCGGCGCGCAGCGGCAGGACGCAATCCGATAATTGCACTGGCAAAACGCCGGGCGCTGCCTACATAGGGGTTGCGCCGTTGCGCCATGCCGGCTCTGCGCGAGCCGTCCTGGCGTTCGGCGGCTGACGGATCGAGCGAGGAGAGACATGGCGACGGCAAGCCGAAAAACCGCTTTTCTACCGCCCGGCGCGGCTGAATTCCTGCGCCGCAGGGCCGTCGAACTGGTGGGGCTCGCGCTGTTTTTGTCGGCCGTGGCGCTGTTCCTTGCGCTGGTAACCTACCGCCCGTCGGATCCGTCCTTCAACACCGCCAGCACACGGCACGTCGCCAACTTGATGGGCCCGCTCGGCGCTTATGTGAGCGACCTGTTGCTGCAGACGCTCGGTCTCGCCGGCGCCTTGACCGTTCCGATCCTGGGCGCCTGGGGTGTCCGGCTGCTGCGCCGGCACGCGATTCCGGTGCCGCTGCTGCGTCTCGCCCTGTTGCCGCTTGCCCTGCTCACCGCGGCCGTGGCGGTGGCGGCGCTCGACCGGCCGCGGGCATGGCCGCTCGATTCCGGCATGGGCGGATTCGTCGGCAAACTTCTGTTGTCGCGGTTGATCGAAGGGTTTTCGCTGATGCGCCTTGCGGTCGATGGCGCCTGGGTGTTCGCGATCCTGGGCGGCGCGTCGGGCGTGCTGATGTATTACGTCTTGGGTTACAGCACCGAGGAATGGCAGCGCGCCGGGGTGATCCTGAATGGCGCCGCCGGCGCCGTCGGCCGGACCGTGCGGTGGCCTTTCCAATTTCTACGACCCCGCCCGAAAACGGCAAAGGCGGTGAACACCAAGCGGCCCAAGCGCAAGGAGCCGTTGCTGACCCCGAAAGCCGACCCGCCGCCGGAACGACCGGCGGTGCGCCAGCCCGAACGGCGCATGGACGATTTGGTGGAAACGCCGGGCGCGCGCACCAAACCGAGCAAACGGGCGGTCGCCGCGCGCCAGCGCAAACTGGACCTGCCCCGCACCGATGCGGGGATCGACCTGCCGCCGCTGGAGCTGCTCGAAGAAGTTCCGGAGGTCCCGGCCGACGCGCGCGCCATCAACGAAGAAGCGCTGCACCAGAACGCCCGGCTGCTGGAAGGCGTGCTCGAGGATTTCGGCGTGCGGGGCGAGGTCGTCAAGGTGCGGCCGGGGCCGGTCGTCACATTGTATGAGTTGGAGCCGGCGCCAGGCACCAAGACCAGCCGTGTCATCGGCCTCTCCGACGACATCGCCCGGTCGATGAGTTCGGTTTCGGTTCGTATCGCGGTGATTCCGGGCCGCAATGTCATCGGCATCGAATTGCCGAACCAGCGCCGCGAAACGGTGTATCTGCGCGAATTGCTGGCCTCGCGCGACTATGAGAAGGCGGCCGGCAAACTGCCACTGGTGCTCGGCAAGGATATCGGCGGCGGCGCGATCATCACCGATCTTGCGCGCATGCCGCATCTGCTGATCGCCGGCACCACCGGTTCGGGCAAGTCGGTCGGCCTCAATGCGATGATCCTGTCGCTGCTGTACCGGCACAGCCCAAACGCCTGCAAGCTCATTCTGATCGACCCGAAAATGCTCGAACTGTCGGTCTATGACGATATTCCCCACCTCATCGCCCCGGTGGTCACCGACCCGCGCAAGGCCGTGGTGGCGCTGAAATGGACCGTGCGCGAGATGGAAGAGCGCTACCAGTCGATGTCGAAGCTGGGCGTGCGCAATATCGAAGGATACAACCGGCGCATCGCCGAGGCCGCGCGCAAGGGCGAGGAAATCATCCGCAAGGTTCAGACCGGATTCGATTCGGAGTCCGGCAAGCCAATCATCGAGGAGCAGCCGCTCGACCTGGTGCCGCTGCCCTATATCGTCGTGGTGGTCGATGAAATGGCCGACCTCATGCTGGTCGCCGGTAAGGACATCGAAGCGTCGATCCAGCGGCTGGCGCAAATGGCGCGCGCCGCCGGGATCCATTTGATCATGGCGACACAACGCCCGTCGGTCGATGTCATCACCGGCACGATCAAGGCGAATTTTCCGACCCGGGTCAGCTTCCAGGTCACCTCGAAGATCGACAGCCGCACCATTCTCGGCGAACAGGGCGCGGAACAGTTGCTCGGCCAGGGCGACATGCTGCACATGGCGGGCGGCGGCAGAATCACCCGGGTGCATGGCCCCTTCGTTGATGATGGCGAAGTCGAACAGGTCGCAAATTTCCTCAAATCGCAGGGCGACCCGATCTATATCGACGCCATTACCGAAGACGACGGTGAAATGGCGCTCACCCTGGACGGCGGCGCCGGCGGCGATTCCGGCGACGAACTCTACGACCGCGCGGTCGCGCTGGTGGCTGAGGAGCAAAAGGCGTCGACGAGTTTTATTCAACGGCATCTGCAAATCGGCTATAACCGCGCGGCCCGTATCGTCGAACGAATGGAGAAGGAAGGGGTCGTCGGCCCCGCCAATCATGTGGGAAAACGTGAAATTCTTATCGGCAGCCACTGACTCGGCGCGGCGACGCTTCACGGGCGCCGCGCTGGCCGTCTGTCTTCTTTTGCCGGCGCCGTCGGCGGCCGCAGCGCCCCCTCCCCCGCCGCAAGCGGCGGATGCTGGCGCGATCGACCGGATCGAGGGCTATCTCAACCGCATCAAGACCATGCGATCCCGGTTTATTCAGGTCAATCCGGATGGCTCCGCATGGCAAGGCGACCTTTATGTAAACCGGCCGGGAAAGTTTCGCTTCGAATATGACGCGCCGGTCCCGCATCTGCTGATCGCCAACGGGATATGGTTTTATCACGTCGACCGCGAATTGAAGGAAACCAACGTCCTGCCGCTGGTCAAAACGCCGGCGCAGTTTCTCGTTCAAAAAAACGTCTCCTTCAAGGATGGCTTGAAAGTCACCGGGTTCCAGAACGAAGCGGGACTGCTGCAAATCAGCATGGTTACCCGGGACAATCCGGAGCTCGGCGAAATTACCCTGACTTTTTCCGACGGCCCGCTCGAATTGCGCAAATGGACGATCCGCGACTCCCAGGACAACCATACCCAGGTAACCCTGCAGAACACCCGTTTCGGCGGCAAGCTCCCGTCCAAATTGTTCAAATTTGTTGAGCAGCAAGATAAAACCACGCCGGAATAGCTGAAATCACCCGAAAAGGGGGTTGCCGCCGCTTTGGCGCAATGCCATTTTTGATGCATGAGTAAACAGCCCTGTCCCATTGTCGGCGTCCCCGCCTGCGCCGTCCTGATCGACGGCCGACCGAGCCACCGCGTCGGCGCGAAATACATCTCCAGCCTGGTCGACGGCGCGGGCTGCCTGCCGCTCCTGGTTCCGGCGATGGGCGAAGTGGCCTGCTTCAAGACATTGCTCGATCGTCTCGACGGCGTGTTCCTGACCGGCGCGGGATCGAATGTGGAGCCGCATCTGTATGACGGCGAATCGAGCCGCACAGGCACCCAGCACGACCCGGACCGCGACGCCACGACACTGCCGCTGATCCGGCTGGCGGTGGAGCATGGCGTGCCGCTGTTCGCCGTATGCCGGGGCATTCAGGAATTGAATGTGGCGCTCGGCGGAACGCTCCACCAGAACGTCCACGAGCTGCCCGGCAAGAACGAACACCGCATGAACCGGTCGCTGACGCCGGAACAGCGGCTCCGGGCGCGCCATCCGATTACGCTGCAGCCGGGCGGCCTGCTCGAGAAATTGAACGGCGGCGGCGGCGAAGTGATGGTCAATTCCCTGCACGCACAGGCGATCGACCGGCCGGCGGACGGCCTGTTCATCGACGCGATCAGCGACGACGGCGTGATCGAAGCGGTCAGCATCCCCGACGCCAAGGGATTCGTGCTCGGCGTGCAGTGGCACCCGGAACATCCCATACCCTTCGAAGCGCCGCTTTCGGAAGAAATGTTCACGGCCTTCCAAGCCGCGTGCCGCGCGCGCATGGAGCGCCGCGACGCCGGCGCTGCGTCCATTCGAGCCGCATAGCATGTCCCGCGGCACGACGCCGCATCGTTCCATCCCCGAGAACAAGGCGGAACGGTTTTTCGTGCCGGCGGCCGGCGGTATCAATCTTTCCGTCTACCGGCTTACGGGACCTGCGGCATCGGGACCCGGTCCCGTCCTGCTGTGCGGGCACGCCACCGGCATGGCGGCGGGGTCCTATCTGCCGTGGTTCGAGATGCTGGCGCATCGCGCGGTGCTGTATGCCTTCGATGCCCGCGGCCATGGCGGCTCGGACACACCGCCCGACCCCTTGGACGCATCGGTCACGCTGGACACGCAGGCGGACGACCTTGCGGCAGTGACCGACGCCGTGTGCCGGCGCGAAAACGGAGCGCCGGTCTACTACGCCGCCCATTCGATTTCCGGCGCGGCCGCATTGCATCTGGGTATTCGTGACGGCGCCGTGCCGTGGGCCGGCATGACGCTTTTCGAACCGCCGATCATGATCGGGCGCGACCATCAGCGCCATCCCGACGCCATGGAGAATTCCGCGGAACGCGCCCAACTGACCGAACGGCGGCGCGCCCGCTGGCAATCGCCCGCCGCCTTCGCCGACAAACTGGCCACCCATGGCGCCTTCTCGAAATTCGATCCGGCCATGCTCGCTGCCCATTGCGAGGCCACCTTGCGCCCCGACGGCGACGAATTCGAACTCGCTTGCGCGCCCCGGGTCGAAGCGGCGTTCTTCCGATCGGTGCACAACACCCGTGTGTGGGACGGTCTGCCGAAATTTCCGTTCCCGGCGCGCTTCGTTGGCGGCGACCCGGAAATCCCGGACCCCGGCACCGGGGCCGCGCGCTGGGTCACGGCGGTCGCCGGCGACGTCGCGGCCCGGGTCCGCGGCAGCCGTTTCACCGTGGTTCCGGACAGTGGGCACATGATGGTTTGCGAACGGCCGGACCGGTGCCGCGACCTGGTGTTCGACATGATCGACGCCGAAGCCGAACGGCGGCTTTCCGCCGATTAGAGAAAATCACGAGCGAACCGAAACGGTTCGCGACGACATATTTGCGTAAAAACAAAGAGATAGACCATTTCACTTGAGTCAATTTAAACAAGAATTGGTCTACGATGGCGGGCCGGCAAAGCCAATTCGGGATGCCGCGGATGGCAATGACGCAAAATTACCGCTTCCGAGTCGACTCCCTTACCGACCTGACCCATGACATCCGGCGCGTGCGGTTGCGGCCGAAGCGGCCTTGCCCGCGTTGCAGGCGCGCGGCATGTTAGCCGAACATATTCACGCCGACGCCTTTTACGACGACCACGTCATGAAGCGGCGCCCGGGCGAAACCGTCACACCCGATTCAAAGACCGGCACCGCGCCAAAGGAAGGATAAGCATGACCGACACCGCGATACCCTTGTGGGACACCCCGACCCTCCCGGTGGTAGGCGGAAAGCCCTTCCCCGTGCGCCGCATCTTCTGCGTCGGGCGCAACTATGCGGAGCACGCGCGCGAAATGGGTCATGACCCGGACCGCGAGCCGCCGTTTTTCTTTACCAAAGCCGCCGATGCCGTTTTCCTCGACGATACGCTGCCCTATCCGACCGCCACCGAGGACATGCATCCGGAATGCGAAATGATCGTGGCGCTCGGCAAGGGCGGCACGAACATCGCGGTCGAAAATGCGCTCGAGTGCGCCTTCGGCTACGGTGTCGGCTTCGACCTGACCCGGCGCGACATGCAATCGGTGGCCAAGAAAATGGGCCGGCCCTGGGCGCTCTCCAAGGGATTCGACAACGCGGCGCCCTGCGGACCGCTGCACAGCGCGGCGGACGTCGGACACGTCGCCAAGGGCATGTTGCGCTTCACCGTGAATGGCGAGGTGCGTCAGGAATCCGATCTCGACAAGATGATCTGGTCGGTGCCGGAGACGATTTCCTATCTCTCCGGGCTGATCACGCTGTACCCCGGCGACGTCATCATGACCGGCACGCCGGCCGGCGTGTCCGCCGTCGTGCCCGGCGACAACCTGATCGGCCATGTGGACGGGCTCACCGACCTCACCCTGAAGATCGTCTGACACGGATCGCGGAGAACGTATCGATATGCGCCTCGCCACCTGGAACATCAACTCGGTTCGCCTGCGCATGCCGCTGCTGCATCATTTGGCGACGACCGAATCGCCCGACGTTATCTGCCTGCAGGAAACCAAGGTGGACAACGATAAGTTCCCCCTCGACGCGGTGCAGGAGGCCGGCTATCCGCATGTCTGCTTCAGCGGCATGAAGGGCTACAACGGTGTCGCCATTCTGTCGCGTCTGCCGCTCGCCCGGCAGGATCGGCGGGATTGGTGCGGCCGGGGCGACGCCCGTCATGTCGCCGCCGAATTGCCCGACGGGACCGAACTTCACAATTTCTATATTCCCGCCGGAGGCGACGTTCCGGATCCGGACGCCAACGACAAGTTCGCACACAAACTGCAATTTCTCGACGAGATGACCGCGTGGTTTCCGGAGTCGCGCGATTCGGCGCGGCCGATGATCCTGGTCGGCGATCTCAACATTGCGCCGCTGGAGACCGACGTTTGGTCGCACAAACAGCTCTTGAAAGTGGTCAGCCATACGCCAGTCGAGGTCGAACGATTGGCGAAGCTGCAGCAATCCCTGGATTGGGTCGATGCGGTGCGCCAGTTCATACCGCCTGCGGAAAATCTTTATAGCTGGTGGAGCTATCGCGCGCGCGATTGGTCGGAGTCGGACCGCGGCCGCCGGCTCGATCATGTCTGGGTGACGCCACCGCTCGCGCCGCGCCTAAACGGCGCGTCCGTATTGCGGGACGCACGCGGCTGGGAAAAAGCGTCGGATCACGTGCCGGTTATCGTCGACTTCAAGAGCTGATCAATTCACAGCGCGCGGCTGCGACCCGGTTCGTCAGGAAGCGGGGTGCCGGGCATGCGCCTCGCGCAACCGGACGGTCGTCAACTCGAGCCGGCGCGCCAGCTCGCGCATGATCCCCACCGCCATTTCGGGAAATTCCTCGAGCACGCAGAAGAAGCGGTCCTTGGAAATACGCAACGTCACCAACTCGCTGACCGCGCGCACGGTGGCGGTCCGCGGCACGTCACACAGGATGGCGATTTCGCCGACCATCTCGTTCTCACCGATCGCGGCGACGCTCAGGTCCCCGTCGAGATTGTGGACCAGCACTTCCGCCGAACCGCTGACGATAAAGTAAGCGGCGTCGCCGGCTTCCCCTTGCCGAAACACCACATCTCCCGGCGCAAACACGAGCCGGTCGCTGGTAAACGCCAACAGCTTCAGCCGCGCCGCGTCGACATTGGCGAACATCGGCACCTTGCGCAGGCATTCGAATTCATCGCTCAGGCTCATCGCACGCCCCTTCCTGTCAGGCGGTCAGGCAACATCGAGCAGCTCGCTAAACGACCCATCGAGTCCGGCCAGCACGTCGTAGCTTCCCTGCTCGACCACCTTGCCGTCCTTCATCACCACGATCTGTTCAAACAATTGCGGG
>JAOTYV010000163.1 GCA_029861675.1 Alphaproteobacteria bacterium | reverse complement strand
CCGGTTCGCAAAGAGGTCGCCATGACCGGTGAAATCACGTTGCGCGGCCGCATTTTGCCGATTGGCGGGCTCAAGGAAAAGCTGCTGGCGGCGTTGCGTGGCGGACTGAAGACGATCCTGATCCCGCAGGACAATTCCAAGGACCTGCCGGAAATCCCGGATAACGTCAAAAGTAACCTTGAAATCATTCCGGTATCGACTCTGGATGAGGTGCTCGAGCACGCGCTCGAGGAACCTGTCAAGGCAATTGAATGGGATCCGGAGGCGGATTCGGTCGATCCCGTTTCGACGTCGCAATCAAAAGACGATCACAGCGGCATCACAACGCACTAATTACGGGGTTTTCCGGCGATTCCAGTGCCAATCGGATTCCGTGCAGAATTGCATCACATGCCAATTAAAGGCGCGGAATTCCGGGCGTTTGACGTTGACGGAAGACTTCCAAGCGCTATAAACTCGCCGCACTTTCGCCTGGAAGTATTTTTACTTTCCTAGACTTTCCCTGGCCTTTAGAGGGGGGCTTTACCTTGAACAAAAACGATCTTGTTGCTGCAGTTGCCAGTGAATCTGGCCTGTCCAAGTCGGATGCGACGCGTGCTGTGGAATCGGTCTTCGATTCTATTACGAACGCATTGAAAACCGGTTCCGAAGTACGACTCGTCGGCTTTGGCACTTTTAGCATTACCAATCGTAAGGCTTCTACGGGCCGCAATCCGCGGACCGGTGAGCCCATTCAGATCCCTGCGTCGAAGCAGCCGAAATTCAAGGCCGGTAAGGGTCTGAAGCAAGCAGTTAACTAACTGTCGCAAGTTTATGATACCTACCGGCCGCCCAGCGATGGGCGGCCGGTAGTTTTTTGAGCGACAGAATCGACAGGGTGTTATTCGATCGCAAGACCGGGTAAACATCTTCTGGCGACCATTCGGATCGGGCGATTAGCTCAGCTGGGAGAGCACCTCGTTTACACCGAGGGGGTCGGCGGTTCGATCCCGTCATCGCCCACCACCGATCCGGAACGGCCATTTCGGATTTCTCAGGTTCGGACGCCGATCGACCGTCCCAATCGGGTTTTGTCGACCATCTACTTTCGGATGGTGTGCCGGCCCATCGGTGTTCTGCGGCAATATTGCGCCATAAAATAAAATTTATTTTTCCGGTACTATTGTGTGGCCATTAGCGGATGGAACGGATAATCCGCGATCGCGCATTGGCAGACATGGCAGTTGGGGAAATTCGTGTGACCGGCCTTTCGCGGCGCCAAATTTTCAAGATGATGGGCATGACGGCGGCCGGCGCCATGGTCGCGCCGTTCAGTCTATACAATGCGCCCGCCGCTTTCGGCGATGCGGCGGCAAGCGGATACGGTCCTCTGCATCCAAAGGTGCCGCTTAACGGGGCGAAATTGACCGATACCATCGTTGGCGATCTGAGCCGTTCCACGCTGCTCGATCTGCCCGCGGGTTTTGAATACACGGCGTTGTCGATAACCGGCGAGACGATGAATGACGGGAAACCGGTGCCCGGCCGCCATGACGGTATGGCGTGTTTTTCCGCTCCGAATGGCGGCACCGTATTGATCCGCAATCATGAACTGAGTCCAGGTCCGGACGAATTCGGAAATTCGGCCGGCGTCGACGCTCCGCCGGGAAAGAGTTGGGATAACGCCGCGACAGGCGGCGCCACGTCACTGCTGGTCGGAGGCGACGGCAGGCTCGTCCGGCATTTTGGCGTGCTCGGCGGAACCCTCCGAAACTGTGCGGGCGGCGTTACACCCTGGGGATCCTGGATCAGTTGCGAGGAAAGCGTGAAGGTGCCGTCGCGGCATAACGGGCTAAAGCGCAAGCATGGCTACAATTTTGAAATTCCGGCGGCGGCCCGCGGTTTTGTCGAGCCTATTCCGCTGACCGCGATGGGCAGGTTCAATCATGAAGCAACCGCCACGGACCCGCGTACCGGCCATGTGTTCCAAACGGAAGACCGTGGCGATAGTGCCTTTTATCGTTTTCGCCCCACACAGTACGGTAAACTGCGCGCGGGCGTTCTCGAAGCGATGGTGATCGACGATCGGCGCTTGTCGCGGGATGCAAATGGGGCGGCGGACACGCGGAGCGGCGTTCTCAGCCTGCGGAACAAACCGCTGTCCGTGCGTTGGGTGCCGATCGAAGACGTCGATCCGGCCTCGGACACGGTCCGCGATGAGGCGCATGCCAAAGGCGCGGCCCTGTTTGCCCGCGGTGAGGGCGCCTGTGCCGTCAACGGATTGATTTACTTTGTCTGCACCAGCGGCGGAGATGATGGTAACGGACAGGTCTGGGCACACGACCCGGCCGCCTCGACGGTCACGCTCGTGGTTGAATCGGTGGCCAGATCCGAATTGGATAATCCGGACAACATCACGGTGTCGCCGGACGGCAGTCTCTATCTTTGCGAAGACGGTGACGGCGAACAGTTCGTGGTCGGCGTGACCCCTCGGGGCGGGCTCTTCAAATTCGCGCGTAACAGCATACGGCGTCCCGACCGGGGCGGGACGGCCGACAACACTGAATTTGCCGGCGCGTGTTTTTCACAGAACGGCCGCCACATGTTCCTGAACAATCAGAGCATTGGCATTACCTATTGCATTTGGGGACCGTGGGACCGTTTGCGATGAGGCGCTCCGGCACGGAGGTCCGGTCGGATTGCGGTCGTAGTTCTACTGGAATCGCTGGCCATTGCGCGATGGTGTTGCGAATCATCGGCTGGATCGCCATGCGAATCGACGGCGAATGACGAATAGGCGGCCGGCCGGGATGCTTGCTTGACACCCGTCGAGGCCTGGATTACATGGACGCACCTCTTTGGAATGGGGGTGTAGCTCAGTTGGTTAGAGCGCCGGCCTGTCACGCCGGAGGCCGCGGGTTCGAGTCCCGTCACTCCCGCCATTTTCCTTTAATCGTATTACCATAGGTAGAGAGAGTCGCGGGCGATGCCGCCTGGCGCGCGGCGCTTGGTGCGCTGCGTCCCGACCGGTTGCCAAATCATCACGGCGGCTCCATATCTGGCTTGGTGAAAAGGGAAGAATTTTTGAATAGTTCCGCCTTTTACTTAAGGGACGCAGTCACTATAGTGCACGCGGTTTGGCGGAGTTGGCCACGTTGATGCGGTGCCTCCACTGCAATCGGAAATGCGCGTTGCGGGTGAGGGCGCGGGGAGTGTAGGGGTGCAGAAGTAGATGGACGCGTTACTCCGCGAATATCTGCCTATCCTGATTTTTTTAGGCATTGCCATCGGTATTGCCGTGGCGATGGTGACGGCGAGCTATATTGCCGCCCGGCAGAAACCGGATTCGGAAAAACTCTCCGCCTATGAATGCGGCTTCGAAGCGTTCGACGACGCGCGCAGCCGCTTCGATGTGCGGTTCTATCTGGTGGCGATCCTGTTCATCATCTTCGATCTTGAATTTGCGTTGATCGTTCCGTTTGCCGTGTCATTTGGCGATATCGGCGCGAACGGATTCTGGTCGGTTTTGATCTTCCTCATTATCCTGACAATCGGCTTTATCTATGAGTGGCGGAAAGGAGCGCTCGAATGGGAGTGACGGCACCGCCGAAGGGCGCGCCGCTGCCGCCGGGCGTGGATCAGGACGCAATCTTGCGTGCGGTCACCGACGAGCTTACCGATAAGGGATTCGTGGTTGCGCAGCTCGATAAAGTCGTCAATTGGGCGCGCACCGGATCGCTTTGGCCGATGACATTCGGCCTCGCGTGCTGCGCCGTTGAAATGATGCATGCCTATATGCCGCGCTACGACCTCGACCGGTTTGGCGTCGTGCCGCGGGCCAGTCCACGGCAATCGGACGTGATGATCGTCGCCGGCACGCTGACCAACAAAATGGCGCCGGCGCTGCGCAAGGTCTACGACCAGATGGCCGAGCCGCGCTGGGTGATTTCCATGGGATCCTGCGCCAATGGCGGCGGCTACTATCACTATTCCTATTCGGTGGTGCGCGGCTGCGACCGCATCGTGCCGGTCGATATCTATGTCCCGGGATGCCCGCCGACGGCGGAAGCACTGGTATACGGAATTCTCCAACTGCAGAAGAAAATTCGCCGCACGGGCTCAATTGCCCGCTGACAACCGGCAGGACCGAACGCACCAGATGAACGAGACTCAACAAGCTGTGCTGGAAGCACGGGTTTACCTCGCGAGCCAACTATCGCCTGACGTGGACGAGCTGTTGGTGGTAAATGGCGAGCTGATCCTTCAGGTGCGCCCCGATGCGCTTTTGCGGGTCATCAAGTTCCTCAGAAACGATGCGAACTGTCTGTTCCAAATGCTGATCGACATTTGCGGGGTCGATTATCCCGAACGCGAAAAGCGGTTCGAGATCGTCTACAATCTTTTGTCGCTGAAACAGAACATGCGTCTGCGCATCAAGGTCTCGACGGATGAAGGCACTCCGGTGCCCTCCGTGTCGTCGGTTTACCCCACCGCCAGCTGGTTCGAGCGCGAATGCTGGGACATGTACGGTGTTTTCTTTGGCGATCATCCCGATCTGCGGCGGATTTTGACGGATTACGGATTCGAGGGGCATCCGCTGCGCAAGGATTTTCCCCTGACCGGTTACGTGGAGGTGCGCTACGACGATGAACAGCGCCGTGTGGTTTACGAGCCGGTGAAACTGACGCAGGAATTTCGCAGTTTCGATTTCTTGAGCCCGTGGGAAGGCATGACGCCGGTCTTGCCCGGTGACGAGAAGGCGGAGCCGGAGAAAACGCCGTGACCACGGATCCGCTGATCAAGACGATGACTATCAATTTCGGGCCGCAGCATCCCGCCGCCCATGGCGTGTTGCGCATGGTCATGGAGATGGACGGCGAAGTCGTCGAGCGCATCGATCCGCATATCGGCTTGCTGCATCGCGGCACGGAAAAACTGATCGAATACAAGACCTACCTTCAGGCGATTCCGTATTTCGACCGGCTGGATTACGTCTCGCCGATGTGCCAGGAGCACGCCTTCGTGCTGGCCGGCGAAAAGCTGCTTGGTATCGAGCCACCGCCGCGCGCGCAATACATCCGGGTCCTGTTCGACGAGATCACCCGTATCCTGAATCATCTGCTGAACCTGACCGCTTTCGCCTTGGATGTGGGGGCGATGACGCCGATGTTGTGGGGATTCGAGCAGCGCGAGATCCTCATGGAATTCTACGAGCGTGTGTCCGGCGCGCGCCTGCATGCAGCGTATTACCGGGTTGGCGGCGTGCACCAGGACATGCCGGCCGGCCTGATGGATGACATCAAGGCGTGGTCCGAGGAATTTCCGAAATTCATCGAGGATATGGAGACGCTGCTCAACGAGAACCGGATTTTCAAGCAGCGCAGCGTGGATATCGGCATTATTTCAGCAGAGGACGCGATGGCGTGGGGCCTGACCGGGCCAATGCTGCGGGGATCGGGCGTCGCCTGGGATTTGCGCAAGGCGCAGCCCTATATGGTTTATGACGAACTGGATTTCGACATTCCGATCGGTAAGAACGGCGATTGCTATGACCGCTACCTGGTGCGGGTCGAGGAACTCCGGCAGAGCCTGCGGATTATCGATCAATGTATCGAGAAAATGCCCGACGGCCCCGTGGCGCACAGTGACCACAGGGTTTCGCCGCCAAATCGGGGGGAGATGAAGCGGTCGATGGAAGCGCTGATCCATCACTTCAAACTCTATACCGAGGGCGTCCATGTCCCGGCGGGAGAGACCTATACCGCGGTGGAAGCGCCGAAGGGCGAGTTTGGCGTCTATGTCGTTTCCGATGGCAGCAACAAGCCTTACCGCTGCAAGATTCGGGCACCCGGATTCGCGCATTTGCAGGCGATGGACTACATGTGCAAGGGGCACATGCTGGCGGATTCGGTCGCCATTCTCGGGTCGATGGATGTCGTGTTCGGCGAGATCGATCGATAGGCAGAAACAGGCGTGACGCAAGACATGAGCGACGACTTTAAATTTAACGACGAAAACCTTGCGATGGCGGAAAAGATTATTGCCCGCTATCCGGAAGGCCGGCAACAGAGCGCGGTTCTTCCCTTGCTCGACCTGGCGCAACGCCAGAACGGCGGGCATGCGGACGACGCGGTCATCGACGCGGTGTCGCGGATGCTCGGCATGGCGCGTATCCGGGTCGTCGAGGTGGCGACGTTCTACACCATGATCAACCTCAAGCCGGTCGGGAAGTTTCATCTGCAATGCTGCACCACCACGCCCTGCTGGCTGCGCGGATCGGCGGAAGTGGTGGACGCCATGAAGAAGCATCTCGGCATCGATTACGGCGAGGTGACGAAGGACGGGCTATTCAGCATGGTTGAAGTCGAATGCCTCGGCGGTTGCGTCAATGCGCCGATCGTGCAGATCAACGATGATTTCTTCGAAGACCTGGATGCGAAGTCCATCGTGCAGGTGCTCGATGCCTTGAAGAAGGGCGATGCACCGGCGCCGGGACCGCAAATCGAACGTCAAACCTCCGGACCCGCCGGCGGCTTGACCACATTGACCGATCTTGAACTGGCGAAAGAGTAGACGCTGATGCTGCAGGATAAGGACCGCGTCTTTACCAATCTCTATGGCCAGCACGATTGGGGGCTGGCCGGCGCCCGCAAACGGGGCGATTGGGACAAAACCGGCGCACTGCTCAAGAAAGGGCGCGACTGGATCGTTAAGGAAGTCAAGGCGTCCGGACTGCGCGGCCGGGGCGGCGCCGGATTTCCGACCGGATTGAAGTGGTCGTTCATGCCGAAGGAAGAGAGCGAGCGGCCGCATTATCTGGTCGTCAACGCGGATGAGAGCGAGCCCGGCACCTGCAAGGACCGGGATATCCTGCGGCACGACCCGCACAAGCTGGTCGAAGGGTGCCTGCTGGCGGGCTTCGCGATGGGGGCCCATGCGGCCTACATATATGTGCGGGGGGAGTTCTACAATGAAGCCCAACGCTTACAGGCGGCCGTTGACCAAGCCTATGAAGCCAAGCTGCTGGGGAAAAATGCCTGCGGCTCAGGCTGGGAGTTCGATGTCTATGTTCACCGGGGCGCGGGGGCGTATATCTGCGGCGAGGAAACCGCGCTGCTCGAGAGCCTGGAGGGCAAGAAGGGCCAGCCAAGGCTGAAGCCACCCTTTCCGGCGATGTCCGGTCTCTATGGCTGTCCGACGACCGTCAACAATGTCGAGAGCATCGCCGTGGCGCCGACCATCCTGCGCCGCGGCGCCACTTGGTTTGCCGGCTTCGGGCGGGAGAACAACACCGGCACGAAGGTGTTTTGCATCTCGGGGCATGTCGAGAAACCCTGTAACGTCGAAGAGGAAATGTCGATCCCGTTGCGCGAGTTGATCGAAAAGCACGCCGGCGGGGTGCGCGGCGGCTGGGACAATCTGCTGGCGGTGATCCCCGGCGGTAGCTCCACGCCGATGATCCCGAGATCGATTTGCGACGACGTGTTGATGGATTTCGATGCGCTGAAGGAAGTGCAGACCGGGCTCGGCACCGCGGCGGTGATCGTCATGGATAAGTCGACGGACGTGATCAAGGCGATTGCCCGGCTTGCCTATTTCTACAAGCACGAAAGCTGCGGCCAATGTACGCCGTGCCGCGAGGGCACCGGCTGGATGTGGCGGGTGCTGGAACGCATGGCCAAGGGGGACGCATCGGTGGATGAGATCGATACGCTGCTCGATGTCTCGAAGCAGGTCGAAGGGCACACCATCTGCGCGCTTGGCGACGGCGCCGCCTGGCCGGTGCAGGGGCTGATCCGCCATTTCCGGGATGAGATCGAGAGTCGCATCCTTGCCAAGAAGGGCAGTGGCGCGAAAGCGGCCTGACGGGAGCACCGAATGCCGAAACTCACCATCAATGGACAGGAAATCGAGGTCGATGCCGGCCTCACGGTGCTGCAGGCCTGCGAGCAGGCGGGCGTTGAAATCCCGCGCTTTTGCTACCACGAGCGGCTGTCGATTGCCGGCAATTGCCGTATGTGTCTGGTCGAGGTCAAGCCGGGACCGCCGAAGCCGGCGGCTTCCTGCGCGTTGCCGGTTGGCGACGGGATGGAGGTGTTTACCGACACGCCGATGGTCAAGAAGGCGCGCAATGGCGTCATGGAATTTCTGCTGATCAACCACCCGCTCGATTGCCCGATCTGCGACCAGGGCGGCGAATGCGATCTGCAGGATCAGGCCATGGCCTACGGATACGATGGCAGCCGGTACGACGAAAACAAACGGGCCGTCAAAGAGAAATACATGGGGCCGCTGGTCAAGACGATCATGACCCGCTGCATCCATTGCACGCGCTGCATCCGGTTTTGCGCCGAAGTCGGCGGAGTCGAAGATATCGGCATGATCAACCGGGGTGAAAACGCCGAGATCACCACCCTGGAAAAAGCCATTCAGTCAGAAATGTCCGGCAATGTCATAGACTTGTGCCCGGTCGGCGCGTTGACCTCCAAACCCTACGCCTTTACGGCGCGGTCGTGGGAGCTGACCAAGACGGAAAGCATCGACGTGATGGATGCGGTCGGCAGCAATATTCGCGTCGACGCCCGCGGCAACGAGGTGATGCGCATCCTGCCACGGCTGAACGAAGACGTGAACGAGGAATGGATTTCGGATAAGACGCGGTTCGCCTGCGACGGGCTGAAGCGCCAGCGGTTGGACCGGCCGTATCTGCGCAAGGACGGCAAGCTGTCGCCGGTCGGCTGGCCCGAAGCGTTCGCCGGGATTGCGGATAAGGTCAAATCGGTCGGGGCCGGTAAAGTCGCGGCCGTCGCCGGCGACCTTTGCGACGTCGAATCGCTGTTTGCCCTGAAGGAACTGATGGCGAAGATCGGATCGCCGCATCTCGACTGCCGGCAGGACGGCGCGGCGCTCGATGCGTCGGTGCGCGGCAGCTATCTGTTCAACACCACGATTGCCGGGATCGAAGACGCGGATGCCTGTTTGATCATCGGCAGCAATCCCCGCAAGGAAGCCCCGATCATCAATTCCCGGCTGCGCAAGCGCTGGCTCATGCGGGGCTTCGAGATCGGCGTCGTGGGGCCGCGTCACGACCTGGGATTCGACACCGCCTATCTCGGGGCCGGGCCGGAAACCCTGGATGCGATCGCCAAGGGTGACACGCCCTTTGCCGACGTGTTGAAGAAGGCCGAACGGCCGATGCTGATCCTGGGCATGGGCGCGCTGGCCCGGGCCGACGGCGCGGCGGTGCTCGAGGCGACGCGGGCGATCGCCGAGGATTGCGGCATGGTGGCGGAGGGCTGGAACGGCTTCAATGTCCTGCACACCGCGGCGGCCCGCGTGGGGGGACTCGACCTGGGGTTCGTCCCCGGCAAGGACGGCAGGAACACGCAGGAAATTCTCGACGGCGCGGCGTCCGGCGATATCGGGCTGGTCTATCTGCTCGGCGCGGACGAAATCGATACGGCAAAGCTGGAAAAAACCTTCGTGGTCTATCAAGGGCATCACGGCGATGCGGGCGCCCATGCGGCGGACGTGATCCTGCCGGGCGCGGCCTATACGGAAAAGAACGCGATCTACGTCAACACCGAAGGCCGCGTGCAGTTGGCGCAGCGGGCGGTATTCCCGCCGGGGGACGCGCGCGAGGATTGGGCAATCTTGCGGGCGTTGTCGGAACATCTCGGTGAACCGCTTGGTTTCGATACACAGGACGCGCTGCGGGAAAACCTGCGGGCGGCCCATCCGGGTTTCCTCGCGATCGACACGGCGGAATCCGGCGATTGGCAGGCGTTTGGCAAGAAGGGCAAGATGACGGGCGAGCCCTTCGTATCGCCCATTGCAAATTTCTATATGAGCGACCCGATCAGCCGAAATTCGGAAACAATGGCGCGCTGTGTGGAAGAATTGACAGACGCATCGACGGAGGCGACAGGCACCGATGGCTGAAGTCTCCATGCCCGAATTCGTGCAGGACTACGTCCTGCCGACCGCCTGGATCATCGGCGGCATTATCGCCATCGTCGTGCCGGTATTGTTGTCGGTAGCGTATCTCACTCTGGCCGAACGCAAGGTGATCGGCTGGATGCAGCTGCGCAAGGGACCGAATGTGGTCGGCTGGTTCGGCCTGTTGCAGCCGATCGCGGACGGGCTCAAGCTTTTCACCAAGGAAACCATCATTCCGGCGAGCGCGAACCGGGTGATCTTCTTCCTGGCGCCGGTTGTCACCTTCGTGCTGAGCCTGATTGCATGGGCCGTCATTCCGTTCGGTCCGGGTCTGGTGCTGGCGGACATCAATGTCGGATTTCTGTACCTGTTCGCGATTTCATCGCTCGGCGTCTATGGGATCATCATGGCCGGCTGGGCGTCGAATTCGAAATACCCCTTCCTGGGCGCATTGCGCTCGGCGGCACAGATGGTCTCCTACGAAGTTTCCATGGGGTTCGTGATCATCACGGTGCTGCTCTGCGCGG
>JAOTYV010000449.1 GCA_029861675.1 Alphaproteobacteria bacterium | reverse complement strand
GCAAGAGAACTACAAGGCGTCGCCGCGCCACACGATCGAGGAAGAGGTCGTACCCTACCGCCGCGACCTGCGGCGCTCCCTCAAGCGCATGCGCAGCCTCGCACGGCGCGGTGCCTAACCGGACGGCCGGCAGTGCCTATTTTTCGGCGCCCGTATAAAGCATCGACTTGTTCATCGACCGGGGATCGCGTTGATCCCACCGTCCCTGCTCCACGCGCAGGAAGAATTCGCGCAGCGCCGCGTTGAACGCTTCCGGCTCCTCGAGATTGCAGGCGTGACCGGTCTTCGGAATGATCACGAGGCCCGCGCCCGGAATTACCCGCTTCATGAAGACGTTCTCGTCGAGGCACGGCTCGTCCTCGTCGCCGATCACCAGCAGCGACGGCACGGTCATGGCGCTCAATTCGGCTTCCAGGTCGTACAGCGACGGACGCCGCGCCTGAACGCCGCGCAACGTATTGGCGGACCCCTTCGCGGAATGCTCGCAGAGTTGCTGGATGAATTCCGCATATCCGCGCGGATCCTTGTTCTCGTACTGCACCCGGGTCGGCCCGGCGCCGTAAACCCGGCCCATCTTTTCCATACCCTCGCGGTCGAGCTTGTCGGCGGCGGCCTCGGCCTCTTCGGCGAATTCCGTACGCCGGTCGAGCGGCGCGCCATAGCCGCAACCGGAAATCACCAGGCTGGCCGCCAGTTCGGGATAGCGCAGGCCGAAATGGCAGGCGGCAAAACCGCCCATGCTCAGGCCGACCACATGCGCCTTGTCGATCTCCGCCGCCCGCATCACCGCCGCGATGTCGTCGGTGGCGATGTCCTGGCTGTAGAGCGACGTTTCCTCCGGCACGTCGGACGGCGGATAGCCGCGCGCATTGTAGTTAATGCAGCGATACATGCGCGAAAAGTACCGGATTTGCGGCTCCCAGCTCCTGAGATCGCCCGCGAATTCGTGCACGAAAACGATCGGAAATCCGCTCCCCGTTTCCTCGAAATAGAGCCGCGCGCCCTTCGCGTCCGCGTATGCCATGGAATCCTCCTTATCGCCGGTATCCGGCGGACAGTGTAGCGCCCCAGCAGCACCGCACAAATTTTTTGGCCGATCAAACCGCCGGACATGCCTGATTATCGCCGCCGCACCGGCGCAAAATCCGTCTTAGTGCTTGCTGGCCGATGTGGTAGATTCGAGCCGGACACCCTGAAATGAAGCGCGGGAATGCTGGCATGCCACGGATCGCCATCGGTGGGTTCCACCACGAAACCAACACATTCGCGCCGGTCAAGGCGGATCTGGAGGATTTCGAGAATTGTCCCGGCCGCCCCCGTGCGCCACGTGGGGCGCAAATAATCGAGGAAGCAACCGGCCTCAATATCTCGATCGCGGGCTTCATCGAACAGGCGCATGACACAGGGTATGACCTAATCCCGACCCATTGGGCCAGCGCGACGCCGTCGGCCCATGTCACCGACCGCGCCTTCGAGACGATTACCGGGAGAATCCTCGAAGATCTGCGCGCAGCGCTGCCCGTCGACGGCGTCTATCTCTGCCTGCATGGCGCGATGGTGACCGAGAGCTATCAGGACGGCGAAGGCGAGTTGCTGCGGCGGGTGCGCGATGTCGTCGGCCCGGACCTCCCGATCGTCGCCTCGCTCGACCTGCACTGCAACCTGACCCAGCAAATGGTCGACCTGTCGACGGCCCTGGTGGCGTATCGCACCTACCCGCATGTGGACCCGGCCGAAACCGGACGGCGCGCCGCCCAACTGCTCGACCGCATTCTGCAGGATGGCGCGGCGCCGGCAAAAACCCTTCGCCGGCCGCCCTTCCTGATTCCGCTGGTTTGGCAATGCTCGATGATCGAGCCGGCCAATTCGATCTACGAGCGGCTCAAGGCGCTGGAGCGCGTATCGCCCGGCGTCTACAGCCTGTCGTTCACGCCGGGGTTCCCGGCCGCGGACATCGCCGAATGCGGCCCCGCCGTTGTCGCCTACGCGAACTCGCCGCACGCGGCGGACGAAGCCGCCGACGAAATCACCCGCATGGTCAACAACGCGGAAGGCGAGTTCAACGGCACCCTTTACGCCCCCGACGAAGCCGTCCTGCTGGCGATGCGGCGCTATGAGGGCAAGCCCATCATCCTGGCCGATACGCAGGACAATCCGGGCGCCGGTGGGGCTTCGGACACCGTCGGCATTCTGGAATCGATGGTGCGCAACGGCGCCGACGAAGCGGTCTTCGCCATGCTGTACGATCCGCCCGCCGCCGCGGCGGCGCATGCCGCCGGCATCGGCGCGCCGCTCAACCTGTCGGTCGGCGCGAGCACGGGCCAGCCCGGCCAGGCGCCGTTCACCAGCTCGTTCATCGTCGACGCCTTAAGCGACGGCGAATTCACCGGCACCGGCCCGATGAAGGTCGGCACCCGCTTCCACCTCGGCCCGACGGCGGTGCTTCGGATCGGCGGGATCAAGGTCATCGTCACCAGTGCCAAAACCCAGGTGTCGGATCAATCGATCCTGCGCCATATCGGCATCGAGCCGCGCGACCAGAAAATCATCGCGCTGAAAAGCTCGGTACATTTCCGCAACGACTTCACGAAACTGGCCGGCGACATCCTGATCGTGGTGTCGCCCGGACCGAACGTGGCCGATCACCTGGCGCTGGATTACCGGAACCTGCGCGCGGGCCTGCGCCTGACGCCGCTCGGCCCCGAGTTCAAGAGCGGACCGCAAACCGGCTGATCCGCACACGGCAACACGCCGAGAAGGAGAGCGAAGCAATGGGCCAACCG
>JAOTYV010000448.1 GCA_029861675.1 Alphaproteobacteria bacterium | reverse complement strand
GAAGTCGCCGGCCCAATCCTGCAACCCGATATGCGATATCACGCCGCCGGGGCGGACGGCGGCGATCGCGGCGGCGCGCGTGACGGTGGCGCCGACCGCATCAAGGACGATGTCGGCGCTGGCGTTGACCGGCGGCGTTGCAAGGGGATCGAAGGTGTCGAGGCCCGCGGCCATCGCGGATTTCCGGCGCAACGGGTTGGTCTCGGCAATGCGGACCTCGGACGCGCCCCAGCTCTGCAAAATCAAGCCGCCCAGAAGTCCGACCGATCCGCCGCCAATGACCAGGGTCCGAAGGTCGCCGATCGGACGCCAGGCGGCGCGCGCCGCCAGGGTCAGCGCATGCCATGCGGTGGCGCAGGGTTCGGTCAAGGCGGCCGCAGACGGGTCCATATCGGCCGGTACGGGGATGAGGTTGCCGGCGGGAAGGGCGATCCGGTCGGCAAAGGCGCCGGGGATCCGCATGCCGATCAGTTCCCGGTCCGGGCAGAGATTGGATCGCCCGGTTGTGCAATGCTCGCATTTTCCGCAGGTGATCAGCGGATTCAGGATAACCCGCGCGCCGGGCGTCCCGCCCGTCAGGACGATGCCGCACGCCTCGTGTCCCAAGATTAGCGGTGGCACGCGCCGCGGATCGTGGCCGTGCCAGGCATGCATATCCGATCCGCAAATGCCGACCGCCTCCACTTGCACCACGGCGTCGCCCGGACCCGGCGCCGGATCGGCCTCGTCGCGGTAGGTCGTTTCCTCGGTGTCGGTGTAGACGAGCGCCTTCATGGTGTTCTCACTTTGCGGAAAAGCCGCCGTCGATCGCGAGGATCTGGCCGGTCACGTAGTCGGAGGCGGGGGAGGCGAAAAACAGCAGCGGTCCGACCAGATCGTCGAGCCGGCCGTTTCGGCCGATGCAGGTTTGTTGGGCGTTCCGGTCCGCGATGGTCGGGTCATCGAAGACCGGCGCGGTCAGTTCGGTCGGAAAGAATCCCGGCGTCAACGCGTTGCAGCAGATGCCATCCTTCGACCAGGCTTCGGCCATGGCGCGCGTCAATTGCGCGACGCCACCCTTGGACGCGCCATAGGCGATGCTGTTGGCGAAAGCGCGTTCGGATTGCAGCGATGCGATGTTGATGATCCGTCCCCAGCCCCGTTTCTGCATGGCGGGGACGAGGGCTTGCGACAGGAAAAAGGGGGTGGAGAGATTGATGTCCACCGTCTGCCGCCAACTCTCGGCGGTAACCACTTCCGCCGGTTCGCGTAAATTGACGCCGGCGGCGTTGATCAGGATGTCGGGCGCGCCGAACGGCGCCGCCACCTGGCCGGCGACCGTTGCCGCTGTCTCGGGATCGGCGAGGTCGGCTGCGATGCCGGCCGCCCGGCCGCCCTTTTGTTCGACATCGCGGACCCAGGCGTCGAGCCGGTCGGCGCGCCGCGCGACACCGACCACGGAAGCGCCGGCAGCGGCCAGCGCGGTTGCCAGCGCTTGGCCGATCCCGGAGCTTGCGCCGGTGACGCAGGCGGTTTTGCCGCCGATGTCGAAAAGCCGGCCGCTCATTCGCGGCCTTCCAGATCGAAATTCACGCCCGGGAAATACTTGGCGAGGCGCACATCGCCGGTCCGTGCGTGACCTTCCATCCCTTCGAGGCGGGAGATGCGCGCGGTCACCGCGGCGACGTCGCGGTTGGCATCGCGGGTCGCACGCTGGGTCGTTACCACTTTTATGAATTTGTGCACCGACAACCCGCCGGTGTAGTGGCCGGCGCCTTTAGTAGGCAGAATATGGTTGGTGCCGGAGCATTTGTCGCCGAACGCCACCGTCGTTTCTTCGCCGACGAACAGCGAGCCGTAGTTGCGCAGCCGCTCCACGAACCAATCCTGATTCTGCGTCTGAATTTCCAGATGTTCGGGCGCGTAGTCGTCGGACACCCGGGCGGCTTCCTCGTCGGTATCGCACAGCACCACCTCGCCGTAGTCGCGCCATGCCGCGTCGGCGGCCGCGCGCTGGATCTCCGGCAGCGCATCGATCAGGCTCTGCATGCGGGCCATCACGCGCTCGGCCAACTCGGCGCTGGTGGTAACGAGCCAGGCCGGCGAGTCCGGGCCATGCTCGGCCTGACCGACCAGATCATAGGCGACGATTTCCGGGTCCGCGGCCGCGTCGGCGATAATGAGGATTTCCGTCGGGCCGGCGAACAGGTCGATGCCGACACGGCCGAACAGCATGCGCTTGGATTCTGCGACAAAACGGTTTCCCGGGCCGACCAGCAAATTCGCCTTGTGGCCGGTAAACAGCCCGAAGGCGAGGGCGGCGACGCCTTGCACCCCGCCGAGGGCGAGACAGTGATCGGCGCCGCAAAGGTCCATTGTGTAGAGAATTGCCGGATGCATGCCGTTATGCGCCGCGCTGGGCGCCGAGCACGCGATGACATTCGGCACGCCGGCGACTTTCGCGGTGGTAATGCTCATGATGGCGGACGCGACATGGGCGTAGCGGCCGCCCGGCACATAGCATCCCGCCGTCTCCACCGGGATCAGTTTCTGGCCGGCCCACAGACCCGGGGAGAGTTCGGTCTCGAACTCCCCAATGCTCTCCTTCTGCTTTTCGGCAAAGCCCCGCACCCGGTCATAGGCGAATTTGAGATCGTCCTTGAGCCGGTCCGGCACTTTTTCCGCAGCGGCGTCAATGGTCTCCTCGCCGACCAGGATCTCCCCGGTATAGCCGTCCAACTTTTCGCTATAGTCGCGGGCCGAATCCTCGCCGCCCGATTCGATCTCAGCCAGCATCTCGGCGACGATCCGGCGTGTTT
>JAOTYV010000162.1 GCA_029861675.1 Alphaproteobacteria bacterium | reverse complement strand
CATGAACCTGTTTCGGCAAATGCGGGACGAGGTGGCGCGCCTGATCGAGGTGCTGGCCGAGGAAGGCTCGATTCCCGCCGGTCTCGATACCAGACGGATTTCGGTGGAACCGCCGCGCGACCCGGCGCATGGCGACATGGCGACCAACGCGGCGATGGTGCTGGCCAAACCCGCGGCGATGAAGCCGGGCGATCTGGCGGCGTTGCTGGTGGATCGGCTTGGCGAATCTCCCGGTGTTCGTGCGGCGGAAATCGCCGGACCCGGATTCATCAATCTCCGCCTGGACGACACGATCTGGCGCGACTGCTTGGCGGATATATTGGCGACGGGCGTGACTTTCGGCCATTCGGACATCGGTGGCGGTGAGCCGGTCAATGTCGAGTATGTGTCGGCGAATCCGACCGGTCCGCTCCATATCGGCCATGCCCGCGGTACCGTCTTCGGCGACGTGCTGGCGTCCCTGCTGAGCGCCGTGGGCTACGATGTTTGCCGCGAATACTACATCAACGACGCCGGCGCCCAGGTCGAGGTGCTGGCGCGCTCGGCCTATCTGCGGTACCGCGAAGCGCTGGGGGAGGATATCGGCGAGATCCCGGAGGGCTTGTATCCGGGCGACTACCTCAAGCCGGTGGGCAAGGCCCTGGCGGACAAGGATGGCGACAAATGGTGCACGGCGGCCGAAGAGGACTGGTTGCCGGCGCTGCGCAGCTTTACGGTCGACGCGATGATGGATCTCGTGCGCGCCGATCTCGCGGCGCTGGGTGTGGTCCATGACGTCTTCACCTCCGAAGATCGCCTCGTCAAGGACGGGAAAGTGGACGCGGCGTTACAGGCACTCGAAGACCGGGGGCTGATCCATGTCGGTGTGCTCGAACCACCCAAGGGCAAGCAGCCGGACGATTGGGAGCCGCGGCCGCAGACCTTGTTCAAGGCGACGGAATTCGGCGTCGATGTCGATGCCGCCGTGAAGAAGTCGGACGGGAGCTGGACCTATTTCGCGAGCGACGTCGCCTATCATTGGGACAAATTTCAACGCGGTTTCGCGAACCAGGTGGACGTCTGGGGCGCCGATCACGCTGGTCATGTAAAGCGCATGGTCGCGGCGATCCGGGCGATTACCGGGGACGAGGCGTCATTGGACGTCAAGACGTGCCAGATCGTCCGTCTCATGGACAAGGGCCAGCCGGTAAAAATGTCGAAGCGCGCCGGAACCTTCGTAACGTTGCGCGATCTCATCGATGAAGTCGGCCCGGACGTGGTGCGCTTCATCATGCTGACCCGGAAAAACGATGCCGGGCTGGATTTCGACCTTACGGCGGTGACGGAAAAATCGCGCGACAATCCGGTTTTCTACGTGCAATACGCCCATGCGCGGACGCATTCCGTGGGACGGATGGCCAAGGCCGCGATGCCCGGAATGGACATTTCCGAGGAAGCGCTGCGCGGCGCAAATCTGGAATTGTTGGCGGACGACTCCGAGATCGCCCTGATCCGGACGATGGGGAATTGGCCACGCACGGTCGAGTCGGCGGCGCTGGCGCACGAACCGCACCGGATTGCATTTTACCTGTATGATTTGGCATCGGCCTTCCATACATTGTGGACCAAGGGTAAGGAAGACGCACAGCTGCGTTTCATTATCGAAGAGGATCCCGGGTTGACGCTCGCGCGGCTGGCGCTGGTGCACGGCGTGCGGACCGTGATTGCATCCGGGCTGAACATATTCGGAGTTGAACCTGTCGAGGAGATGCGTTGATGCGGCTGCGCAAGGATCCGCTGGCGGATGAACTTGCCGCTTTGGATGAGTTGGACGACGAGGTTCGCCGACCTGCGCCGAAACGCGGTGCACTGCTTTTGCCAATTCTCGTGATGATGATTGTCACCACCGGCGCGGCGACGATTGCCTGGTATTCCTATACGACCGGTTTGAAGGAAGGCAGCGAGGGGGCGGCGCCGCTCTTGAAGCCGGATGGGCCGACCAAGGTCGCACCGGTCTCGCCCGGCGGCCAAGCGATCCCGCACCGTGAAAAGACCGCCTTCAACATGATCGACGGCCGCAATTCCGATCGGACGGTCGAGCGGCTGTTGCCGCCGCCGGAAATTCCGCGCAACCCGCCGGTTGCGGCGAAGCCCGATACGGCCAACTCGCAGATGCGCTCCGCCGACAGGCAACAGCCCAGCGCGCTCGCCCAGGACGGCGGAAACAGCCTGGGCCGTCCGGCGACGGGTGGTCCGGTCCAGCTGGCGCCGCGGCAAATTCCTCCGAAGGTGATCCCCAAAGCGGTTCCCAAGTCGCTTACCAGGACGCCTCCCGAGGCCTCCAAAGGGCGCTCGAAATGGATCGAATTGCCGCCGTTGACGTCGGAAGAGCCGGCGGTTACCGCCAAGGTGCCAAAACCGACCAAGCTGTCCCCTTCCAGTGGCGGCGACGGCTCCTACCGGGTACAGATCGGGTCCGTCTCGAGCGAAGCTCAGGCGCGCCGGTTGTGGAAGCAGCAGTCCGAAAAAAACGGTGATTTACTGGGGGCGCTGAGCCTGAATATTCAGCAGGTGACGATCAAGGGGCGAACCTATCACCGGGTACAGGGCGGCCCGTTGTCCGGACGGAATTCGGCGCGTGGCCTGTGCAATGAGCTGAAGAAGCGCCAGACGGGGTGCATCATTGTCCGGCCCAAAAAATAGCGGCCCGATTGCGGCGGTATTCGGGTGTTCCGGGACATCGCTGACGGAGCAGGAACGGGCCTTCTTTCGCGACGTTAGACCGGCCGGTTTCATTCTGTTTGCCCGAAATGTCGATACGCCGGATCAAGTGCGGGGCTTGGTCGATGATTTGCGGGCGAGCATCGAATCCGAAGACGCGCCGGTGCTGATCGACCAGGAAGGCGGCCGGGTGGCCCGGTTACGTCCCCCCCATTGGCCGGCCTTTCCGCCCGCCGGGCGATTCGGCGAACTCGCGCTCTGCGACCGGGATGCGGCCATTGAGGCCGTCCGGCTGAACGCGCGCTGCATCGGCGGTATGGTGCGTTCCCTCGGTATCAATGTGGATTGCCTGCCGCTCCTGGATCTTCAGCAGGAGGGCGCACACGACATTATCGGGGACCGGTCATACGCCGCCGATCCGGACATCGTGGCCTTGCTGGGCCGGGCCAGTTGCGAGGGCTTGATGCAGGCCGGCGTCTTGCCGGTTATCAAGCACATGCCCGGCCATGGCCGGGCGCGCTCGGACACCCATGAGACATTGCCGGTGGTCGACGCCTCGCACCGAGCGCTGTCTGACACCGATTTCAAGCCGTTTCAGGCGCTTGCCGGCATGCCCTTGGGGATGACGGCCCATATCGTCTACAGCGCACTGGACCCCGCCGCGCCGGCGACCACGTCGGCGGTGGTGATCCCCAACGTGATCCGGCGTGAAATTGGCTTTCAAGGCCTGCTGTTCACCGACGACATCGGCATGAAAGCGCTTGGCGGGCCGTTTGGCGGCCGTGCCCGTGCCGCCTTGGACGCGGGGTGCGATCTGGTGCTTCATTGCAGCGGCGATATGGCCGAGATGGTGGATACCGCCACAGGGTGCGATCGGCTGACCGGTGACGCTGACGAGAAGCTCAACAAGGCACTGGCACTGGTCGCCGATTTCGATCACGTGGATATTGATGCCGAATTTGGGCGGGTTAAGGAATTATTTAATAGTTTTAATGTTTTATTGACGGCCTGACTGGCGCATTCCGCTGAAGAGGGTGGCCGTGAGCGTGGAGAATTTCCTCTATCTCGCATCGATTTGGGTATTGCCCGTTTTGTTGGCAATTACCTTTCACGAGGCCGCCCATGCCTGGGCTGCGTGGCGCCTCGGCGATAATACGGCCCAGGAGCTTGGCCGGGTCAGCACCAACCCATTTCGGCATGTGGATCCGGTCGGCACCGTGTTGATACCGTTACTTCTGCTGTTGACCCGGGCGCCCTTCCTGATCGGCTGGGCGAAGCCGGTTCCGGTCAATGAATCGGCGCTGGGCCATCCCGCGCGGGATGGCATGCTGATTGCGGCGGCCGGGCCGGCGGCCAATTTGTTGATCGCGCTCGTGTGCGCTCTGCTGCTGCAGGCGACGTTTCTACTGCCCGACTCGATGTCACACTGGGCCCTGCTAAATCTCCTCAACGCGCTGTCGCTGAACCTCGTCCTGGCGTTTTTCAACATGCTGCCGGTCCTGCCGCTCGACGGCGGGCGGGTCTTACTGGGTCTTTTGCCGCCGGACGCAGCGGCGGTCTATGAGAAACATCAATCGTATGGATTCATGATCTTAATAGGTCTTCTTTTCGTTTTACCTGAGCTCGGTAGGGGGCTTGGAATGGATCTGGATCTGGTTCGTCTGGTGATTCAGGTGCCGGTCGCCTTTTTCCAGGACGGTTTGATGGCGATTAGTGGGCTTACCCAGCATTCCGGAGTGTGATATCCGAAGCGCATGGCTGCGGACGATGATGAAACGCTAGAACAAAACGGCCCAAATTCCTTCGAGGAGGATGACGGGCCGATGACCGACGAGCCGGGCCTCCTGCTGCTTGATCTGGAAGGGTATGAAGGACCGATCGATGTCCTTTTGGTGCTGGCCCGCGATCAAAAGGTCGACCTGACCAAAATTTCCATTCTTCAACTGGCCGATCAATATCTTGAATTCATCGCCCAGGCGCGGGAACTCCAGTTGGAAATTGCCGCGGACTATCTGGTGATGGCGGCGTGGCTCGCCTACCTCAAATCCCGGCTGTTGCTGCCGGCGACGGGGGAGAGCGGCGAGGAACTGTCCGCATCGGAAATGGCGGCGCGGCTGGCCTTCCAGCTGCAGCGCCTGGAGGCGATGCGGAATTCCGGACGCGCCTTGCTGGAGCGGCCGCAGCTCAATCGGGATTTTTTCCCGCGCGGCGACCCCGAGCCGGTGCAGATCCACAGAACCTCGGTGATCGAATTGAGCCTATACGACGTGCTCAAAGCCTATG
Source organism: Alphaproteobacteria bacterium (assembly GCA_029861675.1). The sequence continues at coordinate 5,552 of JAOTYV010000162.1, read as the reverse complement.
GGGAATTCCAGACGCGCGAGAACATCAAGTCGCTGCGGATCGATCCCAGCGAGTTGTTTTCGACGGAGCGTGCATTGGCGCGGTTGCGCAAACTGATCGGCGATACGCCGGATTGGGCGTCCCTGTCCGCGTTTTTGCCGGAAGGCATGCCGGGCGGGCTGGTGGCGCGTTCCGCAATGGCGGCGACGTTCGCCGCCTGTTTGGAGCTTGTGAAAGAGGGCAATTTGCTGGTACGCCAAGCGGATAGTTTCGCCCCTCTGTACATACGGCAGGCGGGCAACGGCGAGGCGGGTTAGAGAGTAGAATGGATCGGTTCCAACAATTGCGGGTTCTCGAGGCGTTGCTGTTTTCGTCGGCAACCCCGATCGATGAAAAGACCCTTGCCGCGCGGCTTCCCGAAGGCGTTGAGATCAGCGGCCTGATCGAGGAATTGCAGGGGCGCTACGCCAACCGGGGCGTTCAGCTCGGCCGGGTCGGCAAGGGATGGGCTTTCCGGACCGCGGCCGACCTCGCGCCCTATCTGCGGGTGGAGAGCGAAGTGAAACGGCGGCCGTCCCGCGCCGCGGTCGAGACCCTGGCGATCATTGCCTATCACCAGCCGATCACCCGGGCGGAAATCGAAGAAATGCGCGGTGTCACTTTGAGCCGGGGCACGCTGGAAACGCTCCTCGAAGCGGGCTGGGTACGGCCGCGCGGCCGGCGCCGGACACCGGGCCGGCCGGTTACCTGGGGGACGTCGGAGAAATTCCTGGACCATTTCGGGATCGAAAGCCTCGACGCGCTGCCGGGCATCGAAGAACTCAAGGCGGCAGGGCTGCTGGATCGCCGGCCCGGCTTCGGTCCCTTGAACACGATCGACGAAAAGCCGGCATCCGACGAGGCGGAGGCCGACCAGAACGAGGAAGCCGCCACGGACGAGGAAATCTTGGCGGTCGCCGAAGCTCTGTCCGACGAAGAATTGGGTGCGTCGGCGGAAGTTTTGGAGCTGCCGGTTCCCGCCCGGCGGCACGGCACGGAGTGATCCGCCCGCCGGGCTAGCCAAGAAAGAATATTGCGACCTATTCTCATTGGCTCTATCAGTTGAGGTGATAGAGACGCGATGCGAATGGGATCCAATGACGTTTCCGGCCCTACATCTCGAAAATATCGGACACGCCTACGGCGCGATTCGGGCCGTGGACGGCTTCGATTTGACGGTCATGCCGGGTGAAGTGGTCTGTCTGCTGGGCCCATCAGGGTGCGGTAAAACCACGATTTTACGTCTCGCCGCCGGTTTGGAGCGGTTGCAGCAGGGCCACATCGAGATCAATGGTCAGACGGTGGCGGATACCGGTGTTCATGTGTCGCCGGAAGACCGGTTCGTCGGCCTTGTGTTTCAGGATTACGCGTTGTTTCCGCATTTGACCGTGGCCGAGAATGTGGCATTTGGGCTGAATAAACTGCCCGCCGAGGAAAGCCGCGATCGGGTCGCGTCCGTCGTCGATCGGGTCGGTATCGGCGATATGGCCGAGCGTTACCCGCATGAACTGTCGGGCGGTCAGCAGCAGCGTGTCGCCTTGGCGCGGGCGCTGGCGCCGCGTCCACCCTTGATTCTGCTTGATGAGCCATTTTCAGGCCTCGACGCGCGGCTGCGCGATCAGGTGCGCGACCGCACCCTGCACGTCCTGAAACAGAGCAATCAAGCGACATTGATGGTGACCCACGATGCGGAGGAGGCGATGTTCATGGCCGACCGCATTGCGGTGATGCGCGACGGGCGCAACGTTCAGACCGATCACCCGGATGCACTCTATTGCGAGCCGGCCAGCGCCTTCGTGACCGAATTCTTCAGCGATGTGAACCGGCTGGCCGGTGTGGTCCGGTCCGGCCATGTCGCGACGCCGTTCGGCGATCTGGCCGCCGCCGGCCTGACCGACGGAGAGGATGCGGAAGTCCTGATCCGCCCGGAAGCGCTGCTCTTGAGCCCGGCGGCAGCGGGCGCGAACGGCAAGCAGATGGGGCAGGCGCGGGTGCTGGCGTCCCGCATGCTGGGCCGCACCAGCTTGGTGCATTTGTGTACCTGCCAGCAGAGCGGTGAAGAACTGCACCTGCACGCCCGGGTGCCCGGACGCTTCCTGCCGCCCGAGGACGAGGTGCTGCGGGTCACGCTCGACTCCACGCAGGCATTTGTGTTTCCTATCGAAACCCAGTAATTCGCGGTTGGAAATGTTATCAGTATAAGACCGACATTGCGGGAGCGGGGCGCTTCTGTAAGTATCGCGAAAATTTGGCAAACAGCGCGACACGACGGCCAATAGGAGAAAATCGGGAATGGGCGCTTTTAGTATTTGGCACTGGCTGATTGTTCTCGCCGTGGTGCTGGTCCTCTTCGGCGGCGGCGGCAAGCTGTCGCGGTTGATGGGCGATTTCGGTAAAGGCCTGAAGTCCTTTAAGAAGCAAATGAAGAATGAGGACGAAGAGCAAGCGGACGGCAAATCGATCGAAAATGACACGCCGGAATCGGTGGACGCACAGTCATCAGCGAAAGTGGAAAATGATACCGCCACGAAAAGCTGACCTGCGCGGTCTCGCGAACCCGCAATAACCTGCCCGGAACGCCGCCATGTTCGACATCGGCTGGCCTGAGCTATTTATCGTCGCTTTGATCACGATCATCGTGGTCGGCCCGAAAGAGCTGCCGCGGGTCCTTCGCACGGTCACCCTCTGGATCCGAAAGATCCGGGCGATGGCGCGCGACTTCCAGGATGGCATCGACGATTTGGCGCGTGAGGCCGATCTCGACGATATGCGCCAGCAGATCGAGGGCTCCGCCGACCTCGATCTCGACGATGATTTCGAAAAAACGATCGATCCAACCGGCGAGTTGTCCGAATCCGTGCGCGAAATCGACAGCGTATTGGAGGAGACGCCGGCCGGCGACCCAACCGCTGAACCGGCCGCCGCGACCAAGAAGGCGGACGGCGCGACATGAGTACCGATGACCAGGACGGCGCCATCGGCGGCGGCAAAATGCCGTTGCTCGACCATTTGATCGAGTTGCGCCGCCGGCTGGTCTTCAGCGCACTGTCGTTCCTTGCCTGCTTCCTGGTGTGTTTTTATTTCGCCGATCCGATCTTCAATTTCCTGGTTCGCCCGCTGGCGGCGCTTTGGGAAGGCGAACAATCGCGCCGGCTGATCTATACGGCGCTGCATGAAAAATTCTTCACCGAGATCAAGGTTGCCTTCTTCGCCGGTGCGTTCCTGGCCTTTCCGCTGATCTCCAACCAGATCTGGATATTTGTCGCGCCGGGGCTCTACAAGCATGAAAAATACGCCTTTCTTCCGTTTCTGATCGCGACGCCCATCCTGTTCGCGCTCGGCGCTTCCTTCGTCTACTACTTCGTCCTGCCGGTGGCTTGGCAGTTCTTCGCCAGTTTCGAACAGGCGGCCGGAAAGGATGTCCTGGCGATCGCGCTGGAACCGAAAGTGGACCAGTACCTGTCGCTGGTCATGCGCTTGATTTTTGCCTTCGGCATCAGTTTCGAACTGCCGGTTCTGCTGACCTTGATGGCACGCGCCGGCTTGACGACGAGCAAGGGCATGCGCAGCAAGCGGCGCTACGCCGTCGTTTGCGCATTTATTGCGGCGGCAATCCTGACGCCGCCCGATCCCTTGAGCCAAATCGGATTGGCCCTGCCGATTATCCTGCTGTACGAGATTTCCATCTGGTGCGCCGTCCTTGTCGAACGGAAGCGCGACAAACAGGAGCAGGAGCAAGAGGATGACATTTAGCCCCTAAGTCCCGTATAAGTCCGGCGGACTCCCCATCCTCGAATTTCGGACCGGCCGATCATGCATGATCTACGATATATCCGCGAACATCCCGACGCGTTCGACGCAGGCCTGGAACGCCGAGGATTGCCGGCCAAATCTTCCGAAATCCTGGATCTGGACGCGCAGCGCCGGGCCGCACAGACGGAGATGCAGGAGTTGCAGCATCGCCGCAACGAAGCATCGAAACTGATCGGCGCGGCCAAGAAAAGCGGCGAGGACGCGGACGCATTGATCGCGGAGGTCCAGACCCTGAAGGAAGGAATGGCGACCGCCGAACAGCGGGAACGGGATCATGCCGCGGCGTTGAAGGCCATCCTCGAAGGACTTCCAAATCTGCCCGATCCGGAGGTGCCGGATGGCGAGGATGAATCGCAGAACCTCGAGGTGCGGACGGCCGGCGACCGGCCTGCGATCGAGGGCGCGCCGAAGGAGCATTTCGAGCTTGGCGAAGCGCTTGGATTGATGGATTTCGAGGCGGCGGCGAAGCTGTCCGGATCGCGGTTCGTGATTCTCAGTGGTGCATTGGCGCGGATGGAACGCGCGCTGGCGAATTTCATGCTGACCCTGCACACCGAGGAATTCGGCTATACGGAAGTCTCACCGCCGGCGCTGGTGCGGTCGCACACGATGTACGGTACCGGGCAGCTCCCGAAATTCGAGGAGGATCTGTATCGGACGGATGAGGATTTCTGGCTCATTCCAACCGCCGAGGTGCCGCTGACCAGCCTGGTTGCCGATAGTGTGGTCGAGGCGGAGAACCTGCCGCTGCGGGTTACCGCGTGGACGCCGTGTTTCCGCTCCGAGGCGGGCGCGGCCGGTAAGGATACGCGCGGCATGCTGCGCCAGCACCAATTCAGCAAGGTGGAGATGGTGAGCATCACCCACCCGGACGAGTCCGAGGCGGAACTGGAACGCATGACGAGTTGCGCCGAGGAAGTCTTGAAGCGCCTTGGCTTGTCGTATCGCGTGGTCGCGCTGTGTACCGGTGACATGGGGTTCAGCGCCCGCAAGACATACGATATCGAAGTGTGGCTGCCGGGGCAGGGCCAGTATCGCGAGATTTCCAGTTGCTCGAACTGCTGGGATTTCCAGGCGCGCCGCATGAATGCGCGGTTCCGGACCAAGGGCGAGAAGGGCACGCAATTCCTGCACAGCCTCAACGGCTCCGGGTTGGCGGTCGGGCGCACCTTGATCGCCGTGCTGGAAAATTATCAGAACGCCGACGGCTCGATTACCGTGCCCGACGCGCTGCGGCCGTATATGGGTGGCCTCGACCGAATCACGGCCGCGGGCTGACGCGCGGCAGAGGGCAGCTATGGGTGAGTCTCCTCCGCGTATTCTCCTGGTCAACGACGACGGCATCGCGGCGCCGGGACTGAAGAGCCTGGAACGCATCGCCCGCCAGTTGAGCGACGATGTGTGGGTCTTTGCGCCGCAGACCGAACAAAGCGGCGCGAGCCACGCCTTCACCGTCACCGGCGCCATTCAGGTGCAGCGGCTCGGCCCCCGACGGTTCGCCATCGGCGGCAGCCCGACCGACTGCGTGCTGCTGGCGATGAGCGAGTTTCTCAAGGACGATCCGCCGGACCTCGTGCTGTCGGGTGTGAACTCCAGTGCCAACCTAGCCGAGGACGTAACCTATTCGGGCACCGTCGCCGGCGCCATGGAAGGGGCGCTGTTCGGTGTCCGCGCCATCGCCTTGAGTCAAAAAACCGGTCCGGGGCGAAAACTCCATTGGA
>JAOTYV010000005.1 GCA_029861675.1 Alphaproteobacteria bacterium | reverse complement strand
GTGCGCCGGCCAGACCGGCCACCGCGCCGGCGCCGAAAATGCAAATCTTCATGGCAGCCTCACTTCGCTTGACCGGGTGCATCATGCAGTGGGCGCGGGCCCAGGCCAAGGCGCGGTATCGCCCGTATCGCGGCGGTGATATCGTTTAGGGGCAAGACGGCAAAGGGAGACGACAACATGACCGCGACGACACCGGAAAAATACGATCCGCGCGAATTCAGGGGGCTCACCTTTCACGATGCAATCCCGGCCTTCCGCGACGGATCCGATACGCCGCGCGCCTATCTGGATCGCTGTATCGAGACGATCGAGGCGCGTGAACCGACGATCAAGGCATTCGCCGCGTTGAACGAGGCGGCGGCGCGCGAGGCCGCCGATGCCAGCACCGCGCGCTGGCAGGCCGGCCGGCCGCTCTCCGCCATCGACGGCATGCCGATCGCCATCAAGGATCTGCTCGAGACGAAAGACATGCCGACGCAGATGGGGTGCGACGCCTATCGCGATAATTTCCCGAAGCGCGACAACGCGGCCGTCTGGGCGTTGCGTCAGGCCGGCGCCGTGGTGTTCGGCAAGACGGTGACCGCGGAACTGGGCGGATCGCAACCGGGGGCGACCACAAATCCCTTCGATCCGGCGCGCACGCCCGGCGGCTCCTCCTCCGGCTCGGCCGCCGCGGTGGCGTCCCGTATGGTGCCGGCGGCGATCGGCACGCAGGTCGGCGGCTCGATCATCCGTCCCGCGGGCTTCTGCGGCAACGTCGCCCTGAAACCGTCCCAGGGCGGCATCAACCGGGGCGAGCGCCAGGCGACCAGCATGAGCACCCATGGCGTGCACGCGGCCTGTATCGAGGATATGTGGCAGGTGGCAATCGAAATCGCCCAGCGGGCCGGGGGCGACCGCGGCTATCCGGGCCTGCTCGGCCCCAAATCGCCGCCCGCGGCCGTGAAGCCGGAGCGCCTGATGGTCCTGGAGACCGAAGGCTGGGCCAACCTGGACGATGCCAGCAAGACTGCCCTGGAGAGCTTCCTGGAGACGTTGCAAGGGGCCGGCGTCACGCTGCTGCGCCGGCGCGACAACGCGTCGGTCGAAGCGCTGGAACAGGCGATCAGCGACGCGAGCGCGGTTTGCAGCGCCATCACCGGTTGGGAAAACCGATGGGCGCAGCGCAACCTCGTGGATGAGCACCCGAACGGCGTCAGCGACCGTGCGAAGGCGATATTGGCGAAGGCGGAGGCGATGAGTGCCGAGGACTATCGGCTGGCCTTGCTGGCGCGCGAGGCGGCGCAGCTCATTCATGCGCGGCTGGCGCCGATTGCCGATGCGGCGATCACGCTCGCCTGTCCGGGGCCCGCGCCGCTGTGGCCCGGCGACACGCCGGGGCAGCCGCTGGAGCCGCGGCCGACCGGTAACGCCGTCTTCAACTACCCGAGCTCGATGCTGTTCGCGCCGGTGGTGACGGTGCCGATGCTGAGCGTCGGCGGCCTGCCGGTGGGCCTGCAGGTAATGGGGCAGCAGCAATCGGACGTCCGTGTGACCGCCACGGCGCGCTGGATCCAGGATTCGGTCGCGCCGGTCGTGGTGAGCTGAGACGGTCCCAGGGGGCTGGGCTAGCGGTAGCCGGCCCGCAGGCGGCTGCGCGCGCGCTGGAAGGGGCGGAAGGCCGCGCTGATCCGCCGGTATAGCTCAGGCGTCCAATCCGGCAAATGCCGCTCCGCGGCGGTCAGCGGGCGGTGGCGAGGGTCATGTGGCGCGATCACCACGCGCGTCTTGCGCCGGCCGGTCTCGGCCACCAGCACGAACAATTCCTCAATCGCCGGATCGCCCATGGCGAGGCAGCCGACCGAGGCGGCCTTGCCGTGAATGAAGATATTGGTGCCCGGCTGGGTGCGGCCTTCGCGCCGCGCGTGGGTCAGATCGAAGGCATTGGGATAGTTGAGTTTCATCGAAAGGTGATAGCTGCTGTTCGGATTGAAGCCGCTGATCCGGTAGATACCTTCCGGGACCTGCCAGTCGCCTTCGCGCAGTTTGGGGCCTTTTCGGCCGCTGGCCTTGCGGATTCGGTAGGTTTTTACATGGCGGAAGGACGCGTCGCCGCGCGCCCAGACCTCAAGCTTCATTTCCTGCTTCATCGCAAGAAATACCAGTTCGCGCGGCGGATAGGCGATGCCGGCGGCGGCGAAGTGGGGTTGCAGGCGCTTGACCGCGGCGGGGCCAAAGGCGGCGACCACTTGCCCAACGGTGCGGTTGCTGCCGGGACTGCCGGAAACCCCAAGGGCCGCCATACTAGCCGCTGCCGTCACGATCATCCCGATTTTCCACCGGTATTTCATGCAAATACCCTGGCAATGCGCCACTTGATCCACCCGATGCGGAGGCGCGTGTCAGTGTGAGATTTGCCTATAATACCCTGAAATTATGGCACTGTTGAGGCGTCCCTGGATTGCCCGGGGTCGACGGGGTCTACCAGACGATGACGTTGGGATCGTTCATCAGTTCGCGTGGATCGCCCGCTTCATGCGGCGTGAGGACGCAGCGTTGGGAGGCGTCGTCGTCGCGTATCGCGTTGGCAAGGTTGACGATTTTGTCGAATATTTCTTGATGGTCGGTTTCTTCCATATCGTTCGGGAACAGCAAATCGGCATGAAACCACAATTCCACGTCAAAACTCTGATTCGACCCATCGATGAAGAAATCGGCATATAACGGCGCTTTCGGGAGGAGCAGGCCGCAGATGCCATGCATGGTGTCGGTATCGACGCTCGCGGCTATTTTGCGCTTGATCGAGTCGTCCAATTCGACGGGGTCCTCGGAGCCCAATAGCCCGTCGCCATCCAGCGCTACCACCTGGACGATCTTCAGCTGGCTGGCGATCAGGTCGAGCACCTTTTTAAGATGGCGGGATTTATTGTCCAAAACGTACAATTGCCGCGCCGTTCCGTCATACGGAAGCAGCATGTCTTTGGCGGAAGGCCAAAGGGATTCGGCAATCGTTCCTTCGCACATCGGATTTGCGGCCCATTCAAGAGTCTTTCGGAATTGACCGGTCTATCCGCTTATTATTTGCAAAACGTTAACGAAGAGGTCTTTCGCCTAAATCATCGCGAATCCGCCATTCACGCTCAGAGTCTGGCCGGTGACGTGCCGGGCCCGGTCGGAAGCGAGGTAGAGCACCGCGTTGCTGATGTCTTCCATCTCGCCGATCCGGCGCAGCGGATAGACCCTGCGCACCTTCTGCTCGCGCGCCGCGACCTTTTCCTCGCCCATGCTCTTGCGCATTTTGTCGAGGATGGCGTTACGCATCGGCGAGTTGGTGGCGCCTGGCGAGACCACATTGACGTTGATGTTGTGGCGGCCGACTTCCTTGGCGACGGATTTCGTGAAAGCGACGACGCCGCCCTTGGCGGCGGAATAGACCGCTTCGCGCTCCTGACCGACGCGGGCGGCATCGGTCGCGATGTTCACGATCTTGCCGTATTCGCGGTCGACCATGCCGGGCAGCACGGCGCGTATGCAATTGATCGTCCCGTACAGCGTGACCTTGATTTCCTGGTCGCATTGTTCCGGCGTTTTTTCCAGGAAGGGCGCATGCTGAGCCAGCACGGCCGCGTTGTTGACGAGCACGTCGATGCGGCCGCAATCCTTCTCGATCGCGCCGATCGCCTCGGAAACGGCGGCGGTGTCGGTGATGTCGAAACGGGCAGGCAGGCCGGCGCCGCCGGCCGCGTCGATCATCTTCAGGGTTTCATCGATGCCGTCCTGGGAAATGTCGTTGACCGCGACGCGCGCGCCTTCGCGCGTAAAGGCGACGGCCATGTCCTGTCCGATGCCGCTGCCGCTGCCGGTAATCATCACCACTTTGTCCGTATAACCGAGATCCATGCTTCGTCGTCTCCTCTTGTCCTCTTGGGTGTGGGCTATCCCGTCTGTTTCAGGTTTTCCTGCTTCTGTGCCGCGTAAATCGAGACATAGCCTTCCTGCTCCCAGTCGGGCGGAATGCGGCACGGCCGGGGGTCGTTGTGCGACCATTGCGCAGGGCGTCCGCGCACGATTTCTCCGGTGTGGCTGGTCGGCGTCGGCGGCCGGCCGAAGATGAAGGCATCGGCCGATGAATAGACATTGAGCAGCAGCGGCCGAACCTTATCCGACCGGTTGCGTTGCGAGCTGTGAATGGTCCGGCAGTTGATCATGATCAGGGTGCCGGCGGGACCGCGCATTTCCTCAGCGCTATCCAGCGCCACTTTGGCAAGGTCGCGGTCGGCGAGGAAGCCCGCCCATTTGCCGGTTTCGCCGAAATGATCGAACAGCTCCCCCTCGTGGCTGCCGGGAATTGCGGTAAGCGGTCCCTCCGCCGTGTCCACATCCTCCAGATAGACGCCGACCGTGACCGGGCTGTAGTTCGAGTGCGGCCAGGCGGGTATGTCCTGATGCCACTTCACCTCCTCATCGCCGCCGGGCCATTTGAAATTCAGTTTGGAACTGTGGAATTTCACGCCGGGCCCGACCAGATCGGCGACGACATCGGTCATTTCGGGCGCGCTGGCGAAAGCCCAATAGTCGGGATGCTGGTCGACGGCGGCGCGGATACGCCGCGGCCGCGGATCGTCCGCGCCATGTTCCGGCGCCAGATCGTAGCGGTCGTTGGATCGCGGCACGGTGCGGCTTTCGGCGACCAGAGCGTCGGTGGCCGCCTGCAGCCGCTCCAGCCAAGCCTGCGAGACCTGGCCTTCGACGGTCAGGAACCCCTTTTCAAAATAGGATTCCCGCTGCGCCTGGCTCAGGCGGATCGACGGTTGGTCGAGGATGTGTTCCGGGGTCATCGCGCTTTTCCGTTACGGGTTGCTTCCGAGCCGGTATTCTAGCATGGGATTGCAGCGGTTTCCGGTATAGCCCGGACTTCTCATATTCTCCGCGGTCTGCGTCGCGTCCGGGCGGTTGCTCCGCCAGGAGCGGGCCGAAAAGCGTAGCCTATGCTACGGTTAAGGGCTGCGACGCCGCGGACGGCTGCCTGGGCGCGACCCTGCGGGCGGCGCCGTCGCCGCGCAGGCCACGGAGAATATGAGAAGTGCGGGCTAGCCGGTCGCGGCATGGCAGACCGGCGCCGGAATAAGGGTCGGACCGAGAGATCTGTGTGAGTGGGAAATGAAATTATGAATGATATCAAACCTGTACTGATCGCCGGTTACGGGCTGATGGGACGCGGCATCGCACTGACCTTCGCGCGGGGTGGTCATCCGACGGTGGTGTTGAGCCGCGATCCGTCGAAAGCCGCCGATATCCCCGAGGGCGTATCGGTCGTGGGCGAGTTGCCGGCGGCGGCGCCCGATCTGATCATCGAATCGATACCGGAGGATATGGGGCTCAAACTGGCCTTTTTCGAGAAGATCGAAAAGGCCTATGGCGACGGCCCGGTCATCGCCAGCAACACTTCCGGCCTGTCGTTGCAGGAATTGGCCGACCCGCGGCGCGATCCGGCAAATTTTCTCGGCATTCATTACTTTCAGCCGGCGGAAGCGTTTCCCATGGTGGAGGTGATCCGGTGCGCCAAGACCGGCGGCGCGGCGTTCGAGCGGGTCAGGGCGGCGCTGAAACGAAACGGCCAGGATACGATCGAGGTCAACCGGCCGTTGAACGGTTTCGTCATCAACCGGCTGCAGCATGCGCTTCTGCACGAGGCCTTCTATCTGGTTCAGGAAGGCATCTGCACGGCACGGGACGTGGACAATTTTTGCCAATTCATGTTCGGCCCCCGCATGTGCGCCACCGGCCTGCTCGAGCAGAAGGACATCAGCGGACTCAACACGACCGCTGCGGCGCAAAGCGGCATCGTGCCGACGCTGTTTCACAACAACGAGGTGAGCCCGATGTTGCTGGATTTGGCGGCGCGCGGCGATCTCGGCGCAAAGACGGGAAAGGGGCTCTACGACTGGGCCGGCCGCGACGTCGATGCGCTCAAGGCACGCGCCGCCGATAAGTTGCGCCGCATCCTCGCCATCGTTCAGGAACCCTGATCGCGTTCCAACAGGGCGGCGAAGGCGGCCGCATGATCGCGCACCGCTGCATCGTCGTCGTACAGGATATCGCGCCGTTCGGTAATTTTGCGGATCAGGGATTCGCGCCGGCCGCTGTCATTGGCGATGGCGACCGCCGTATCGATGTAGTCGTCAGGATCGGCGGCGACAGCGTCCGGCAACGCCATGCGTCGATACATACCGAAGGTGAGCCGGGCGCGTCGGAAGGGTCCGGGCAGCGTAACCACCGGGACCGGCGCGGCGAACGCCTCGAAGGATGTGTTGCCGCCGGAAAACACCAGCGGGTCCAACACCGCATGGGCGGCGGGATAGAGCGCCAGGAAATCCGCGTGCGGCCGTCGCGCCAGGAAACGCAGGCGTCCCCGCGTTACCGGCGCCGTGCGGGCCAACCGCGCCTCCAGCAGATCGCGATGATGCCGGCTCGGCCCTTCGACCATGACCAAATCCGCGCTCGGGTCGCGCTCCAGAATGCGTGCCACGATGGCGTCGAATTCGGGGGGGAATCGAAACGGGCCGTAAGGGTAGAGATAGACATGCCGGGCGGGATCGAGTCCCAGGGCGGCAGCCGCTTCCGCACGGTCGAGCGCGGGTATACGGGGCATCGCGTAGCGGGTCCCGAGCGAGGGTAACCGGACCAGCGTTTCGCTGTAATGCGCGTCCGCGTCGGCCGTTTCGACGAGGTCGCTCGACAGGAATGCGTCCATCGTCGGAATTCCGGTGGTAACCGGAAACCCCCAGCCGGTGCACTGCACGCGCGCGAGCCGGGCGAAGGCGAGGAAATAGAGCAGGGGGTCCATGCCGATCCCCGCATAGGCAATCAGGTCGAACCGTGCCTCGGCAACCGCACCGCGGGCCGTTTCGAGATCGCGCGGCAGGACGTGGAATTCGTCCGCGGAATCGGCGATGCGCCGGGCGACGGCATCCGCGGGTGGGCCGAAACCGGCGACGGCGACGGTGAATCGGTCGCGCGGTAGATGCTCGATGACGCCGCCCATCAGGCGGCCCAGCGTGTGGTCGCGAAAAAACGGCGAGACGAATCCGATGCGCGGTTTTCCCGCCGGCCGGACGCGTGCGCCGCGGCAGTGCGCCGCCTCGAAGGCGAGCGACGGGCACGCCTCCAAATGGAGTGCGGCGAGATTTTCCAGGAAAGCGCGATCGTCGACTCCCTGGGCGCCGAATTGAAAATAGCTCTTGGCCACCTCGCGCGCCGGGTCGCCGATCGACAGTCCCTGCCGGCGCAACGCGGCCACGTCGCGTTCGGCCGCGCGGCGGCGATGCATCTCGTCTTCGCCATTCTTTGCGACGACCGGGAGCGTCAGGGCCCGGCGCAGCGCCAAGCCGTCCGACGCGCGGATCCGTTGCGCCGCGTCATAGGCATCGCGTGCCGCATCGACCGCGCCGACCCGTTGCAGCATATCGCCGAGCGCTATTCGGTAGGCGCGGTTGTCCGGGTCGGCCTTCGCCGCTTGTTCGCGGTGATGCAGCGCTTCGTCGAGGCGCGCTGCTTCGGCCAGCATCCCGGCGAGGGCATGATGGGCGGGCGCGTGCGTGGGCGAGACCTGCAACGCCTTTTGCAGCATCTCATGGGCGCGGTCGGTCATGCCGGTGCGGCGCAGGGCCGCGGCGGTGCGGGTGTAAAGTTCGGGATCGGTCGGCCAGTGACGCAGCGCCTCGATATAGACACGCGCCGCATCCGTGTAGTGGTGCTTTGCCTCGAGGACGGCGGCGAGGTTCTTGCGGAAGATCGGATCCCGCGGCGCAAGATCGCAGGCGCGGCGCAGGAATTTCAGCGCCAGGTCGCCGTCGCCCGCGCCGTTATGGGCCAATCCCAACGCATGGCAAAGCGCCGCATCGCCGTCCCCGGATTCGGTCATCCGCGTACCGAGCGAAATCGCCGCGTCGTACCGGCCTTCCGCCACATGCGCCAAGACCGCGGGGAGGTCGGCGTGTTCGCCGTCGGACTGTTTTGATCCCGTCATTCCCGCGCCGTCCGCTTCCCGTGCTAGTCTTGCGCGCATCGACGCTGGTCAAGCCGCGCCATCCGATCGCGGGCACTATCCTACCATGTCGGGGGCGGCAGCCGCTTACCCCGTTTCCGATCAAAAAAAGAAAACGGAATATTCTCAATGCCCGAAGTTGCCGCGTTCACCTTTGGGGAGGTCAGTACAGGAACCCTGATTCTGGTCGCGCTGGTGGCATATCTCAGCTCGGTCGTCGGTGGCCTCGCGGGATCGGGTGTCAGCATGCTGATGATGCCGTTGCTTGTGCCGTTGGTCGGTATTAAGGGAATCGTGCCCGTCATCTCGGTGGCCATGCTGGCCGGTAGCACGTCACGGCTCTGGGTATTTCGCCACAGCGTCGAATGGCCGGTCGTCCGCCGCATTCTCACCGGATCGATTGCGGGCGCGGTGATCGGCGTGGCGATATACGACTGGCTGCCGGCAAAGGCGCTCTATTTCCTGATTGGCGGCTTCATCCTGCTGGCCGTGCCGGCGCGACGGATTTTCGAAAGGAACAACCGACAGCTATCCGGCGGGCCGGGGGTGACGGCCGGTCTTGGCCTCGGCTACGGCGTCATCTCGGGCAGCCTGTCCGGCGGCGGCCCGATTCTCGTCGCGATCCTGCTGGGGATGGGCATCAAGGGCGCCGGAATCGTCGGCACCAAGGCCGGAATCAGTATTGTCATGCATTCGGTGAAGACGCTCGCCTTCGGCGCCTTCGGGTTGCTGGATATCGAAATTCTTCTGGCCGCGGCGTTGATCGGGGTTTGTACGTTACCGGGTGCCTATACGGCGAAATGGTTGGTCGAGCGCATGGGACTGCGCGTGCACACATACATCATCGAAGGCGCCATTATGATCGGCGGCATCTTCGTGTTGTGGCAGGGCTTTGTGTGATCGCGCCGATGCCGCCGCGCATGCCTGCGGATTATTCGGCCCAGTCGCCGGCGTTGCGCCGCTTCCGGCGTGCGTTCTCCGCCATGATTTCGTCGATCTGCTCCTGGCGCAGATGATCTTTGTGGCCATGAATGATGGCGTTGGCTTGCCGTACTATTTCTCTGAGTTGGATACCCGCTTCGCGGGCCACCGTACGAATGCCCTGGAGGTCTTCCTGCGAAATGTGCAATTGCAGGACATCGATCGTATCCATGACGCGTTTGTTGGCGCGATCGATTATTTCCTCGAGCGGCTCGCGGAACCGTTTGGGCGCCAATCCATAGGCCTCGATGGCGAGCTCCTTGTCCGGAAAGCCGCTCTCGCGAAAATGCTCGACATAGGTTTTCGGACGCCACGCGGTCAGCTCTTCCAGCATATGCGGCATGTCGCCGACCATATCGAAGAGCATGATCGGGCCATTCAGATGGTTTAAGTAATCTGTTGAAAGTAACGTGTAATCGCTGATATTGCTGTTTCGCACCCGCTCCTGGAAATCGCGGAGTTTGCTTTCGCCTTCAGGCATCGCGGCAGTCTCTGTGCGGTTTCACAGGATTCCCGTCATGCGCGCGCGTTTTTGGCACCGTGCGCGCGGGATACTGCCTTGGTAATCGAGAATGGTTAGCGTTTCGTTAATAAATGACGCTGCGCCGTCGATTTCCGAATTTGCAGGATGCCATGGCGCTGAGGTCGCATTTGCCCTAATAATTCCTCCGTCAGAGCGCCCCAAATGCTAGATTGAGGCATCATTGATAACATCCGCACTGGCGCTCGAGCGGGGGGGACGCCTGGGTGGGTCCGGGACTCGCGGCGCGCCGCCCGCCGAGCCGCCTGTTTAAAAAAACCACACGCCGCGGCGTTTGACAGGCCGTCGGAGGCCTAGATTTGCCAGATTCGAACGATGCGACATTAAGGACGGAACAACGGGACAGCGGCCACCAGAAGCTGCCGTTCAGCGTTCGTCGGTTCCTGCGCGGCCTGTCGCATGATGTCGGCCGTCGTGGTCATTTGCGGCCGCAACACATCGCGATTGCCGTACTGGTCGTCGTTGCCGGCACATGGGCGGCGATCGAAATTCACAGCCGCATGACGCATGTGTCAGAAAATGACGCGCGCATTTCCGCCAAGCTTATCCCGATCAGCAGCAGAGTAGCCGGTTGGGTGACGAAAATCCTGGTCAGTGAAGGCGATCAAATCAAGGTCGGACAGGTCATGGTCCAGATCGATTTGCGCGAATCGCGGCTGCGGGTTCGCGAACTCGACGCCCAACGATTGCGCATCCAGGCGGACCGGACGCGGCTGCGCATGGAGAAATCCCTGACAGACAGCCAGACGTCGAGCCGCTACAAGACCCGGCAGTCGGCGCTCAATGCGGCGAGGGCGGCGGTGTCGTCGCTGAAACCGCAACTCGATTTGGCGCGGGCCAATCTCGCCCGTTCGGAATCGCTGTTTGCGAAAAAAGTTATCCCCCGCCGGCAGATCGATGAAGCGCGGACCACCGTCCGCAAGGTGCAGAGCGATCATCGCCGGGCGATCGCTCAGTTACAGCAGGCGCAAGCGGAGCTTCAGGAGGCAAGCGCGGATCGCGCGCGGCTCGAGGTCATTGAAGGCGAAATAGAAATGTTGCGCCATCAGGAGAGCGAACTCGAGGCCAAGGTGGAACGGCAAAAATTGGATCTTTCGGACCGGACCATTCGCGCGCCAATCGCGGGTGTGGTCGACAAGACATTTGTCGAGGAAGGACAATATGTGACGCCGGGACAGCGGCTGGCGATCGTCCATGACGCCAATCAGATTTGGATCGACGCCAACATCAAGGAGACCGAGGTCCGAAAGCTGCACGTCGGCCAATCCGTCGAGGTTTTCATTGATGCCTATCCCGACGATGAATTCCTCGGCACGATCGCGACCATCGGCAATTCGACGACCAGCGAATACGCGCTGCTGCCGACGCCCAATCCCAGCGGCAATTTCACCAAGATAACGCAGCGCCTGCCGGTGCGGATCGCCATCAGGCAAAAAGACCAGAAGCTGCGGCCGGGCATGATGGTTGAAGTAAGAATCGACATTCGCGGGAATTAGAATGTGGCGGCGCGTGGCCGGCGGTGGCGCCGTCATGCCTGCAAACAAGGCGCGATTGAGGGAACCAAATGTCATGAAATTGAATCTTGGCTGCGGGCTGCGGAAGCTGGAGGGCTACCTCAACGTCGACAAATTCGCGGAATGCGACCCCGATTTTGTTGCGGATTTGGAGCTGCTGCCCTGGCCATGGGAGGAAAATTCCGTCGACGAGGTGGTCATGCGCCACGTGCTCGAACATTTGGGCGAACGGAACGAGATTTATTTGGGTATTCTCAAGGAGTTGTACCGGGTCTGCCGGCCGGGCGCGCGGATCACGATAACCGTGCCGCATCCCAACCATGACGACTATATGACCGATCCGACGCATGTCCGGCCGGTCACTGTCGATTCGTTCCAGCTTCTGTCGAAATCGAATTGCCGCGAGTGGCAGGAGAAAGGCATCGGCAATACGCCGCTTGGCCTGTATCTCGATGTCGATTTTGAAATCGTAGGCACACAGATCGTTCTCGACGAGCCGTGGGGCACACGACACACCGAGGGAACGATCAGCGAACAGGATCTCGCCTTCGCCATGCGCCACCACTTGAACGTTATCAAGGAAACCACCAGCACCCTGACCGTGGTCAAGAACTAGCGACGCACGCGCGCCGGCGCGACGAATCGGGTTCGTGCGTCAGCCGCTCTTGCCGATTGTGCTGGGGGGGCGCCAGTCCTTCGCCATCTGCTCCGCTTTCAGGCGTTGCTCCGACGTCAATTCCGCCCCAACCGCGTCTTTCTCTTTTTGGGCGGACTTGTTGCCGCCGCGGATCGCGAGAATGAACCACATATAGGCCTGCGTCGGGCTCTTTTCGATGCCATCGCCGGTCAAGTACCGCGTCGCGAGGTGTTGTTGCGCGCGCGCATGTCCCTGGTTTGCCGCTTTCCGAAACCATTGCGTCGCGACCTGGGAATCCTTTGGTATGCCGAGGCCGTCGCGATAGCGTTTACCCAAATTGTATTGTGCCTTGTCGAATCCGGCCTCCGCGGCTTTAAGAACCCATTTTGCGGCGATATCGGGGTCCTTTTCGACGCCGAAGCCGTAGTCGTACATGCGTCCCAGGGCGTATTGCGACCGGGCTAAATCCTGGTCGGCGGCCTTACGGAGCCATGACACGGCCTCGTCATAATTTTGGCGCACGCCGGTTCCTGCCAGATAGGCGAGACCGATGTTGTGTTGCGCCTCGGGATCTCCCTGATCGGCGGCCTTGGTCCACCAGCCGATCGCTTTGCTGCGATCCTGGCGCAATCCTTTGCCTTCGTCGTACATGACGCCAATGTTGAATTGAGCGCGTTTGTCGCCTTTGTCGGCGAGCGGTTGCCATTCGTTGAACGCGCGCAGGAAATCACCCGCTTGATAGGCCTGCCATCCGGCATCGAAATCGGCCGCTGATCCTGTTTTGGGTTGGGTTATTCCGAGCAATACCGCAAGCATGGCGATCGCGGCCATATGGCCCGCCATCGAAATTGATCTGGCCGCCCGGCGGCGTCGACAATTATCGTAAGGACTTGGCATTGCGTCTCTCCCGATCGCGGCGTTAGGACGGTTGTGCCGAGTAACTGCCGACTTTCGCGCGCAGCAACTCGATCAAACCATCTACGCCCCGCTGCCGCACAATCGCGTCGTATTCGGAACGTTGCGTCGCAGCCATGCTTACTTTTTCGACCATCACATCGATTATTTTGTAGTCATTCCCGCCATTGTTTCGAACGCGCCAGCCGGCCCGAATCGCCGGCCCGACCGGTTGGGCAATGGCGGTGACAATGATCGCGTCACTGCGTCCCAACGGCGTTGCCGATGTGATTTTAAACGCGTCATTTGCATAGCCGCCGATCCGCCGCGCATAGGTGCGCAGCACGAATTCGCTAAAGAGCGTTAGATAATCCGCCCGTTGATCCGATGTGGCGCGCCGCCAGGACTTGCCGAGAACGAACCGGCCGATCGTCCTGAAATCGAAATTGCCGCGCAGGAGTTCGCGAATCTTCGCTTCCCGTTGAGCCAGCGGAAGCTCCTTATCGGCGAGAAGTTTTACGGCCTCATTGCCGAGGCGCTGGATAAATTCCCTGGCGACATCCGGCGACGTTTTTTCCGCCGCCGAGGCAGGTTGGAATAACCAAACACTGACCAGCATTACTAAGACGAGATTTCGCATCGCGGTCATCCGACTGACGGCTTTCATACTAACGGCATGGTTGTGGGCGGGATTTGGCAGGGCGATCGAGCGTACCTATCGATTTAGCTTTGAACTTAGGTTTCCTATTATATAATTGTTGGACTTTAGGCAACAATGAGTATCGATCAAGAATATTTGAAAATATGTCAAATAAAAATACAATAAGATCTCAAGCGTTTAATCAGTATCCTGCGATGAAGACCTGATCAACACTCTCAATCGTACCGCAAACGCTTCTACCGCCCGAAATTTTCCGGCTCATCCGTATCGGAGGCAACGGGCATGCCGCCGCGCGGTCCGTTATTGGTTCGGTCCGCGTATTCAGGCGCGAGCGGCCGCCCATTCGGCATATTGGTCCAAAGCCGCAGCAGCCGCCTCCCGTACGGCGCCGCAGGATCATCCTTGAAGGCCTGGCGCGAATGCAGCACCGAATGATTGTTCAAGAGTTGCATGTCGCCGGTCTTGAAATCCATGTCGAAGCGAACATCCGGAGACATGGCAAGCGCATTCACATGATCGATGGCGGCTTTTTCGAGCGCCGATAGTGGCTGCCCCGTCTTCTCCGCTCCTTGTTCGATCAGGCGGCGGTTGAAATGGCAGCTCAGCTTGCCGGCGAAATAGCTGAATACGGGGATGACATTGTTGGTCACCTCGTTGGGGTCGCCCGACGCGCCTTCGCCCCGCATGTTATGGCGAAATCCCCGGCGGAGCACATCAAGGTATTCGGGATGGTGCCGCACGATTTCATTGTAAATGGTCATACCGCTGGCGATGCAACTCGCGCCCCCGGTTTTGGCCGGACGAACACAAAGCAGGGCTACAAGGTCCGCAGCATCGCTATGTGGCATGAGCCGAGCGTCGGTCGTGTATCCGCGAACCTGCTTGCCATAGGGGATGCCGCGATCCGCAATTTCGACGATCCTTTCACCCTTGCGGTTTTGCGTGAGCGGTGTTCCCAAGTGGACGCCGAGCCCCCAATACAAAAGGTATAGATCCTCGTTCGTCAGGGCCGTAACCGGGATTCCCCTCACCAGAACGAATCCCCGGCCGTCCTCCAATTCATCGAGAAATCGGGCAAACGAGGATTCCAGGAGCGGGAGCGGGAAATCATCCCTGCCGAATTCGTAGCATGGTTGCCGCTTCGATTTGACCTGCGCCACGGCCTCGATCAATTCCGCCTGCTCGGCGTCGGTCAGGACATGGATCCAACTGTCATTTTGGGCGAAATCGGCGCCGCGCCAGACGGAAGGTCCGGAAACCAAGTCCTGAAGCTCGTTTCCCATGTCGTACGCTCCCAGTGTGTTGTAGCGATTTTGCCACCGCCTGTACCGACGGCACAAACCTATCCTATCGGGTCGGACTGGCGCGGTGGGGTGGGCGGCCGGTGGGTTCTCTCGAATCGGGAACTCCGAACGGAGCGCCACGCCCATCATTTCGAATGGTTCCCATCCATAAGGAGTAGTGCTGAGGTGCTATTTTGCTGCCCCCTGCCGGGCGGCGAGAATACTGACAAGAAATACAGAAACGGCTGGCTGGGGAGTAGCAAAATGTCGTGGGTTATACTTGCCCTTTCGTTGGGCATTGTCGCCGCATTGATTGCTCTAGCAATCCTATGGAAGTGGCGTGCGCGCCGCGTGCGCATCGCGTCTCACGGCGGCGGGACCGTCCGGGAAGTGGAAGGCCCCAGTGGCGTCTATGGGCTCGATACCGCCGATCTCGCGGCTCTTCGCCATGCCGCCAGGCCGCGGCGGGGCGAGTGGAACCAAGACTATGCGACGGAACCGAACACCGGCATGCCGGGCCGGGTTGGCGGCATCCCTCGGAGCCTGCGCGTAAAGGGTTGAGCGGTTCCCCGGCGCGGCCGTTGAGCGCCGCGGCGCCCCATTTCCAATCCAGTTGTGCGATTCTCGCGCCGGCGAGGTAGCACAAACAGGCGCGTCCATTCAGATTACTCCACCTTCGCAGGCCTGCTGCCCGATTGGATGTTTGATCCCATCCTTTCGTATCTTATACGTTTGAAAAACAAGGAATAAGAATCGCGGAGGAACAAGGATGCACTGGTCGGAGTCGATCGTCATCATGACACGGCTGGCGTGTTTTACGGTTATCGTAACGTCGCCGGCGTGGATGTTCGCCGTATATTTTGCATTTCGTGGTTGAGGCGGGTTGCCGGTAAGGCCGGTGCCCGATATGTGCGTGACGGACGGTCTTGATAAGCTAAAGGGAGAACCGGATCCTCAGCGGGAAATGCTGCTGTTGGGTGAGGCGCTCGACCTCGTGACCAGCCGGCAAGGGTTCAAATCGCCGGCGCTCGTTCCGTTGGTCACGGCTTTGATCAAGCGCGTGCGCGAAGTCAGACCGGCGGCGCCGGGTGGGGAGGCGCCGGCTGGCGTGCCGGACCAACCGGTCGAAGAGGATGAGACACCGTCGAAACCGGCCGTCGACCGCGAGGCCGAGACCGGTAACGGCAAGGCCGGGGGAACGCGGGCGGCCGACGCCGAAAGCACCGAAACAGCGGCGGAGGCATCGGTGGCGCCGCCGCCGCCGGGCCTGCAAGATCAGCTCGCCTCGCGCGACAAAAAGCTTGCCGCCTTGACGTCGGCGGTCGGGCAGCTCGTCAATGTCCTGCAACGGCGAAGTTGGTCGGGCGGTATTGACCGTCGAGACGCGCCCAGGGTTTCCGGTCAGGATGCGCGCATATTCGTAAACGACCATCCGTATGAGGTTATCAACTGGAGTACGAAGGGCTTCCTGATCAAAGTCCGCGACGTCAACCGGATCGGCATGCGCGATTTCGATTTCCATTTCGTGTTGGAGCTGTCCGATGAAACGATCGAGTTTCAAGGGCGGGCCAAGACGGTTCGGATCGAGGGCGATTTACTCGCGGCGCAGTTCGAGAAACTCGATAAAGAGACCAACGCGAAGATTACGCAAATAATGGCCGGCTTGCGCGGTCCGGCGGAATAAACCCTCTTCCAAGCACCGGCGGGCGACGGCTCGTATCATCCGCTCCAGCACTTCAAATTAGAAAATCCATTCTGTCATAACGTCATTCAAGCTATAGACAGTATGGAATCGATTGCGGCCGCTGAATTGCGATGAGCGCAGCGGCGGTCGTCTGTCGATCGGTGACTGGGGGTGTCCATTGTATGACGAGGTCTGGAAGCCGGCGAGGATGCGGCTGAAGTGCCTGGCGCCCGGCATGCTCGCCTTTCCGATTCCCGTTGTAGCGCTGACGGCGAATAAGGGGCTTGCGGCGCTGCTTTTGGTGCTGAGCGTCGTGGCCCTGATCTGGCGCCGCCCGGCGAATTGGCGCGCCGTCCTGCCCTATGGTGGCGTGGCGGGCGCCCTGTTGTTGTGGGGCTTGCTATCGTCCATCTGGTCGTTCGATTCCGTGTTGTCGCTATCGCGGGCTGGCCGCTTGGCCGGCCTGTTCGGTGCCGGATTGGTGCTTTGCGCCGCAATGCCGCGGCTCACGCCGTCGGATCGCCGTTCCATCTTCATTGGTCTTGGTGTGGGGGCATTGGTCGCGCTCGGGATTTCGCTTGGCGGGCGCGTTTGGTATTCGACCCTCTCCGGCCTGCCCTGGCGCGAAAATGCGTCGGCGCAGAGTTATACTTTTGCGTTCAGACCATTCAGCTCCGTTATCGTGGCGCTGCTGCCGTCGGTCGCCGGATGGCTCCTGGCGGAGGGGAAATGGTTCTGGAGTTCAGCAATCGCCCTCTTCGCGGGCGCTGTGGTTTTGATGACCGGCGCGAATACCGCGATTGTCGCGTTCGGATGCGCCACGCTGGTATTTCTTATCGCGTTGCGCCTGAAGCGCTTGGCGACGCTTGGATTGATGGTCGTCCTGCCATTGCTCGCGATTTCGACGCCGACCTTGATCGGCTCGCTGGATCTGCCGGCGCGCGCGCAAAGTGCCGGTACCGGCTTGCCCAACTCGCTGGCTCACCGGTTGGCAATATGGCGCTTCGTGCAGGGCCGCATCGATGAACGGCCGTATTTGGGGTGGGGTTTGTATACCTCCCGCGTTATTCCGGGTGGCGAGGACAATCTCCGGGGAGATGTCCGCTACCAGGATATCCTGTCGGTCGGCAATCATCCCAAGCGGAAGTACGTTCAGGCGCTGCCGTTGCACGCGCACAATGCGAGCTTTCATGTTCGCCTCGAGCTGGGCATCCCGGGTCTCGCGATCTATGGCGTGGTTTGGCTTCTCCTGGCGGCCGGGTTGCACCGCTCATCGGGGAGCACCGTAGCGCGCGCAGCCGGCGCGGCGGCAATGGTTTCCGTATTTATTACCGCGCAACTGAGTTTCAGCGTGTGGCAGAGCTGGTGGCTCGGCGCCCAATTCATGGTCGCGGCCTTGGTGGTATTATTGTTGATGGCGAACCGCGACGATCCCGCCGGGCGTTGAGCACGGTCTCCCGCTGCCTCAATAGGTAGTCGAGCCGCCGACGGTCACCCGATGCATCATGCGCCGGTGCTTGGGCCATTCGTAGTCGTGGATCGCCACATGCTGGACGGCGCAGTTATCCCACATCAGCACGTCGCCCTTTTGCCATTTGTGCCGGTACCGGTAGCGTTTTTCGATCACGCGCTTGGTGAGGTCGGCCAACAGAGGCGCCGCCTCTTCGTCGGGCATGTCCAGAATGCCGACGCATTCGCCTTCGCTCACATAGATACTCTTGCGGCCGGTGAAGGGATGGGTGCGGGCGACCGGATGGAAGACGTCCGGCATCGCGTCGCGGTACTTGTTGTCCTGCGCGCCGGTGCCGATTTTCTTGCGGCGTTCCGAGACACGGTGCACCGCAACCAGACCTTCCAGGCGTTCCTTCGTCGCCTGCGGCAGGTCGTCATAGGCGGCGACGGCGCTGCTGAACAGGGTATCGCCGATGATACCGCGTTCTTCGTCCATGGGCACTTCGCATGCATGCAGGATTGTCGCCCGCGGCGGCGTGTCCATATAGGACATGTCGGAATGCCAGACGCGACCGGCGTCCGCATGGCCGATATTCTTGCCGTTTTCCTGGATGTTGGAGACCTGCATGATCTCCGGATAGTCGGGATGGCCGTAATGGGTGAGGAAATTGATCTCGACCTCGCCGAACCGCCGGCAGTAGGCCAGGAATCGGTCCTCGCCGATATGCTGATCGCGCAGGCAGATCACCGAATGGGTATTGAAGGCCTGCTCGATCGTCCTGAAATCGGCGTCGCTGAGAGGCCGCGACAGGTCGACTCCGGCGATCTCCGCACCCAGCGCCGCTCCGCTGGGGCGGACTTCGATGATGCTGTCGATCGCCGTGTCGGTCATGATCGTGCCTCCGTATGGAATTGGTCCTTAGTTTGTGCCGAGCAGCGCCTCGCGGAATCGCCCCTTGTGCCATGACGCATCGCGCGAACGGTGGATCGACGGCGCATCCGTCGGAGCCACTTTGACGAGGACGAACGAGGTGCCGTTGGACTCGCGCAACATCTGGCCCGCGTCTTTCAGCTCGGATTCCTTGGTCACGGTCCGCACATTGGGGATGCAGCCGCCTTCCGCCATCTTTGCCATATCGACGCCGCGCCCGGTGTGGCTTTCCTGCCAGCCGGTTTCGCCGTACCGCTCATTGTCGACGCAGACGATGCTGAGGTTCGGCGGGTTCAACACGCCGACCGAGGCGAGTGTGCCCACATTCATCAGCAACTCGCCTTCGCCAGTCACCACGATCACCCGCTTGTCCGGTTGCGCCAAGGCGAGGCCGAGGCCCATCGCCGTCGCCGCGCCCATGGCGCCGCTCAGCGTATAGGCGTTGGGGACATCGCCCGCGGCCGCCAGGACATCGTCCTTCGCGCCGGCGAGGCCGGTCACGATCAGAATGTCGCTGGTGTCGCCCAACAGCGTCTTGACCGCATGGCGGCGTTCCAACATGCCGTCCTGGACCTTTTCTTCCGGGCCCGTGCGTAATCCTGGTTTGCTGGACATTTTGGACATCTTATGCGTCTCCCGTCGAGAAGGCCTTCGCGCCGAGCAATTTTTGCGTCAGCAGGACGGCGATGGCTTGTTCGGATTGAAAGGCCATGGTGCAGGCAGCTTGGGCGGCGGGGATCACTTCGTCCGGCGAATCCACCCGGATACAGGTGATGCCCGAGGCTTCCAGAACCGGCTGAGTGGCTTGTCCCATGGCGTATTGCCAGGGATTACCCTCGCCGAAATCGCCCCGCATGCTGACGAAGGTCAGGAACGGGAAACGCCCGTGCTGGATCAGGGAAAAGAAGTTCACGCAGTTGCCGACGCCGCTGCTCTGCATCAGCAGGACGCTGCGGGCGCCGCCGAGATGGGCGCCGGCCTGCAGGGCCACGCCTTCCTCCTCCGTCGTGACGGAAACCGAATGCACATCGGCATCGGCGATCGACCGGTTGATGAGGATCCGGTGTCCCGCATCCGGGACGTAGGAAAATTGCGTTACGTTTTGTTGTCGGAGCAGGTCGTAGAGTTGATCCTGCCATGCGGGCGCATCGGCCATGTCGTTTCTCCCTGTCTTTGGCGCTATTGTTCAGCCTCGTGCGATTGCGTCAAGCCGTGGACATCCGGGCTCGGTGGCCGCGCTTGCTGAACGGATTGTGGGACGGCGTTGACGCCGGCGTTTCGGGTCGCCTTGACAGTACCGTGTTGTACGCGGCAGGTCTATTCCCGGCACCGGACAACCACAACATTTCAACCATCCAATGACCCAAAATCTGTCGATCCCGGATACGGAAACCGGTCGCGATCCCGAGACCCTGAAACTTTTGCTGGAAAGCGTCCGCCGTCTTGTGGACGACGTGCTGATTCCGGCGGAAGCGGCAGTGGACGCGGCCGCGCGGGTTCCGGATGAAATCGTCGACGCGCTGCGCCGAATGGGATTGTTCGGCATATCGGTGCCGGAAATTCATGGCGGGCTCGGCCTCAATATGAATGAGGAGACGCAAATTCTCTTCGAACTGTGCCGCGCCTCGCCCAGCTACCGGGCGCTGCTCGGCACGACGGTGGGCGTCGGCGGCAAGTCGATCGTGCTGGACGGCACCGACGCGCAACGGGCGGCCTATCTGCCGCGGATCGCCACCGGCGAAATGATCGTGTCCTTCTGCCTGACCGAACCCGACAGCGGTTCCGATGCGGCCGGTCTGAAGACCAGCGCGCGCCGCGATGGCGGCGACTATGTCATCAACGGTACCAAGCGGTTCATTTCCAATGCGCCGGACGCCGGGCTGTTCTGCGTCATGGCGCGGACCGATCCGGAACAGAAACGGGCCTCCGGTGTCTCGGCCTTTCTGGTCGAGGCGGGCACGCCGGGCCTGAGCGTCGGCCCGCCGCCGCGCAAGATGGGGCAGAAGGGCGGCCATGTCGCCGATGTCATCTTCGAGGACTGCCGGGTGCCGGCGAATGCCCTGCTAGGCGGTTTGGAAGGGCGCGGCTTCCGCACCGCGATGAAGGTGCTGGACGACGGACGCTTGCACATGAGCGCGGTGGCGGTCGGGCTGGCGACGCGATTGATCGAGGAATCGGTTCGCTACGCCCGCGACCGCCGGCAGTTCGGCCAGCCGATCGGCGATTTTCAGCTTATTCAAGGCATGCTCGCCGACAGCGAGGCCGAATGCTACGCCGCGCGCGCGATGACCGAGCGCACCGCCCGGCTGCGCGATCGTGGGGCGACGATCACCAAGGAAGCGGCGAGCTGCAAATATTTCGCGACCGAAGCCGCGTGGCGCATCGCCGACCGGGCCGTGCAGATCCATGGCGGCTACGGCTACATGTCCGACACCGCGGTCGAACGCCTGTTCCGCGACGCCCGCCTGCTGCGGATCTACGAAGGCACCAGCCAGATCATGCAACTGGTGATCGCCCGCGAGATGCTGAAAGAGGCGTAGGGCACGAGCCTATCCGCACGCCCGCCTACATCGCGGCGTAGCGTTTCAGATGGTGAGCGTGGTTGCCGAACATGGTGTCGATCATGGTCAGCCGCTTGAAATAATGGCCGATCTGCATTTCGTCGGTCATCCCCATGCCGCCGTGCAGCTGGATCGAGTTCTGCCCGACGAAGCGGCCGCACTGGCCGATCTTGACCTTGGCCGCCGTCGCCGCGCGTTCGCTTTCGGCCGGGTCGTGGTCCAGCTTCAGCGTCGCCACATACATGATCGAACGGGATTCCTCCGCCGCCATCATGATGTCGACCATGCGGTGTTGCAGCGCCTGGAACTTGCCGATCGGCCGGCCGAACTGCTCGCGCGTCTGGAGGTATTCGTTGGTGAGAGTCTTCATCGTGTCCATGACGCCGACCGCCTCGGCGCTCAGCGCGGCGATGGCGCGGCGCACGACATCCTCGATCAGCGGCAGCCCTTGATCGAGATCGCCGACGATCGCATCCGCCCCGGCCGAGACGCCGGTCAACTCGACCTCCGCGGCGCGCAGCCCGTCGATCGTCTGATATTCGCGGATCTCGACGCCATCGGCCTGCCGGTCGACGAGGAACAAGGTGATGCCGTCCCGGTCGCGGCTTTTCCCGGCGGTCCGCGCCGAGACGATGATCTTGTCGGCGGTGCCGCCGTGCAGCACCACGCCCTTATGGCCGTCGATACGATAGCCGCCGCCGTTCTTCGTCGCCTTGGTTTCCACGTCGTGCAGATCGTACCGCGATTGCCGTTCCGCATATCCGAAGGTCAGCATCGTTTCGCCCGCGACCAGCGCCGGCAGGATCGCGTTGCGCTGCTCCTCGCTGCCGCCCTTGAGCAGCAGATTGCCGCCCAGCACGACGCTGGAGAAGTACGGCTCGACGACCAGGCGGCTGCCGAAGCCTTCCATGATGATCATGGTTTCGACCGCGCCGCCGCCGATGCCGCCATAGGCTTCGGGCAGGGCGGCGCCCAGCCAACCGAGTTCCGCCATGGTGGCCCACTGGTCGCGGCTGAATCCTTCGGGCCTGGCGACCAGTTCGCGGCGTTGCGAGAGTTCATAATTCTCGCGGACGAAACGGTCGACACTGTCCTTGAGGAGCTGTTGTTCTTCGTTGAGCGTGAAGTCCATTGCCTTGCGTGCTTTCTCTTAGAGACCCAACACCATCTTGGCGATGATGTTGCGCTGAATTTCGTTGGTGCCGCCGTAGATCGACGTCTTGCGCATGTTGAAGTAGGTCGCGGCGAGGGGCGCGGCATATTCCGGCCCGACCGGTTCCTCGTTCCAGCCGTACTCCAGCGATTCCGGGATATACGGCATCGCGTAGTATCCGATCGTCTGCATCAGCAGTTCCGACAGGCGTTGCTGGATTTCGGTGCCGCGGATTTTCAGCAGGCTCGCCTCCGGACCCGGCGCCTCGCCCTCGGCGGTGCCGGTGAGCGAACGCAGCTCGGTATATTCCAGCGCGGAAAGGTCGATTTCCAGCTGGGCGATCTCGCGGCTGAAGTCCGGATCGTCAATCAGATAGCCGTCGCCGGCACGTTCCTTCGCGGCAATATCGCGCAGCTTGCGGAGCTGGGCCTTCGACGCGCCGACCCGTGCGATGCCGGACCGTTCGTGACCGAGCAGGAACTTGGCGTAGGTCCAGCCTTTGTTCTCTTCGCCGATCCGGTCTTCGACCGGCACCTTCACGTCGGTCAGGTAGACCGTGTTGATTTCGGCGCTGCCGTCGATCGTCCTGATCGGCCGGACCTCGATGCCCGGTTGATCCATGTCGATCAGCATGAAGGAGATGCCCTCCTGGAATTTGACGTCGGGATCAGTGCGGGTCAGGCAGAACATGTGATCGGCGTGCTGCGCCATCGTCGTCCAGGTCTTGGTACCGTTGATCACGTAATGGTCGCCCTTCAACACCGCGCGCGTCTGCAACGAGGCGAGATCGGAGCCCGAACCCGGTTCGGAATAGCCCTGGCACCAGAAATCCTCGCTGTTGAGAATGCGCGGCAGATATTTTTCCTTCTGCGCGGCGGTGCCGAAGGTGTAGATCACCGGCCCGACCATGCGCAGGCCGAAGGCGATCAGCCGCGGCGTGTGGCCGCGGCCCAATTCCTCGCCCAGGATGTAGCGCTGCACCGCGGGCAGTTCGCTGCCGCCATATTCTTTCGGCCAATGGGGGGCGAGCCAACCTTTCGGTCCGAGAATTTTCTGCCAGCGGACATAGTCTTCCCGGCCCAGACGGTAGCCATTCGCCACTTTCTCGCGGATGTCGTCCGGCAGTTCTCGTTCGATGAAGGTGCGGACCTCGTGTTGAAAGGCGAGGTCCTTATCGGAGAAGTTCAAATCCATCGCGATGCGCCCCTGGCTGCGTGTCGTCTCTTGGCGTGGTCGTATTCCCGCACCGGAAAGGGCGGCGCCGGGTCAATCGACGGTAGAGTTCTCCGATGATACCCGTGGCCGTCGGGCGCGCCAGTATTTTGTCTCTAGTCGACGATGACGGGCGGGAACGACGGTGCGCGCAGGCCTGATATCAGAGTCCCAGCACCGCCTTGGCGATGATATTGCGCTGAATTTCATTGGTGCCGCCGACGATCGAGGCCTTTCGCGTGACGAAATAATTCGCGCCAAGCGTGGCGCTGTAATCCGCGCCGACGGGCTCCTCGTTCCAGCCATATTCGCGGGCTTCCTGAATGAAGGGATTGGCGTAGTAGCCAATCGCCTGCATCAGCAATTCGGACAATTGCTGCTGGATTTCCGTGCCGCGAATCTTCAGCACGCTGGCTTCCGGGCCCGGCGCTTCGCCGCGCGCCTGCGCCATGATACAGCGCAGCTCGGTGTGATGCAGCGCTTCCAGATCGATTTCGACCCGGGCGATTTGCTGGCGAAAATCCTGGTCGTCGATCAAGGCCGCGCCGCCTTCGGGCTCCGCGCCGGCGATCTGCTTTAACTTGCCGAGTTGCGCCTTTGCGATGCCGATTTTCGCAATGCCGATCCGCTCATGGCTGAGCAGGAATTTCGCATAGGTCCATCCCTTGTTCTCTTCGCCGACCAGGTCCTCGACGGGCACTTTGACGTCGGTCAGATAGACCATGTTGACGTGATGGGTGCCTTCCATCAGCGGCACCGGGTGCACTTCGACGCCCGGCTGATCCATATCGATCAGCAGGAAGGAGATGCCTTCCTGAAACTTGACGTCGGGGTCGGTGCGGCAGAGGCAGAACATGCGGTCGGAGAAATGCGCGTGCGAGGTCCACATCTTCGTCCCGTTGACGGTGTAGTGATCGCCGTCGCGCACCGCGCGCGTCTGCAGCGAGGCGAGGTCGGAGCCCGATCCCGGCTCGGAATAACCCTGACACCAGATGTCGTCGCTGGCGATGATGCGGGGCAGATACTTTTCCTTTTGCGCGTCGGTACCGAATTTGTAGATCACCGGCCCGACCATGCGGATGCCCTGATTGATGACCAGGGGCGCGTCGCCGCGGGCCAATTCTTCGCTCAGGATGTAACGCTGGACCGGGGTGAGATCCGATCCGCCGAATTCCACCGGCCATTCGGGAACCAGCCAGCCTTTTTCGGACAGCATTCGCATCCAGCGGACGTAATCTTCCCGTTTCAGGTTGAGGCCTTTCCGGACCTTTTCCCGGAGGTCGTCGGGAAGGTTCTGAGCCATGAAGTCATGAACTTCCTGGCGGAAGGTGCGATCCTGTTCGGAAAACTGCAAGTCCATCCTGTTATTCCCTGCTAGGAGTTGCCGAGACGCCGGTGAAACCGTGTAATGGCGGCGACGTGTCCGATCATTATCGCCCGATTGGACGTGTTGGACAAACGACCGCAGACTGGGGATGCCGCCGGCATGGGATACGACGCACCGTTCGAGGGACTTAAAGTTGTCGACATCAGCCAGGGCGTGGCGGGGCCGTATACCGGACTGTTGATGGCCCAGAACGGCGCCGACGTGATCAAGGTCGAGCCGCTCGACGGCGATTGGGGCCGGCATATTTCCAAGAATTATGACGGTCATTCCGCCTATTCGGTGCCGGCCAATCTGGGCAAGCGCAGCATCGCGCTGGATATGAAATCCGAGCAAGGCAGGGCCATCGTCTACCGGATGATCGAGGACGCGGACGTCTTCATCGAGGGGTTTCGCCCTGGCATCGTCGACCGGCTCGGGGTCGGCTATGACGATGTGGCTGCGGCCAATCCGCGGATATTGTATGTTTCCATATCCGGCTTCGGACAGACCGGCCCAATGCGCGAGCGCCCGGCGATGGACCCGGTGCTGCAGGCTTTTTCCGGGCTGATGTCGGTCAATCAGGGCGTGGACGGCATTCCGCACCGGATCGGCGTCATCGTGTGCGACATGGCGACCGGCCTTTACGCATTTCAGGCGTTGTCGACCGCGCTCTACGCCCGGCGGGATGAGCCCAGGGGAAAGCGTATCGAAGCGAATTTGATGCAGGGGGCGGCCTGTTTCCAGGTCGTCCGGATGATTTCCAACTACCTCGACGGCGGCAAGATCGTGCCGGGGCGAATCCCGTCCGGCACATTTCCCACGGCGGATGGCTGGGTCAATATCCTGGTCTACAAGGAAGAGGAGTTCGCGCCCTTTTGCGAGATCATCGGGCGGCCGGAATTGGCCGCCGACGCGCGGTTTTCGACCAACGCGGCGCGGCTCGAAAACGAACTGACCCTTGTGCCGATTCTCAACGAGGCCTGTGCGAAATTGGACGGCGCGGCACTCTGCGCCGGCCTCGCCGAAGCGCGCATCATGCATGAAAAGGTCAACGACTATTTCGCCTTCTTGAAACATCCCCAGGTCGAGGCGACCGGCTTGATAAGCTGGCTCGACCATCCGGGCATTGGCCGCATCCCCATGCCGAACCCGCCCGGAACGGCGCAGCATCGCACCGACGGCCCGCGCAGCGTTGCGCCGGGAATTGGCGAGCACACCCGCGACATCCTGTCGGCGCATGGCTACAGTGCGGGGGAGATAGACGGGCTGATGCGTGAGAAAATCGTATACGGGTAGGAAGGAGCCGGCACCATGGACGACATCCTGGCAAGCGACAGGGCCGCGGCACTGCGCCGAACGGCGAAGATAACGTCGGTGGAAACCATCCCGCTGGAAATACCCTTCACCACGCCGTTCAAGATTTCGCAAGGCGCGCCGCGCGCGACGATCGAGACCCTGCTCGTGCGGGTGCATTGCGATCAGGGGATCGCCGGCGTCGGTGAGACCCAGGCGTGGCGGCGGCAGGGCAGCGCGGAGATCCTGCCCAATCTGGTCACCGCGGTGGAAAAGTATTTCGAGCCGCTGCTGATCGGCCGCTCGCCCTTCGACATTGCCGCAATCCTCAACGACCTCAATTCCACGCTCTACAACAGCTTGTATGCCCAAGCGGCGATTGGCGACGCGCTCTACGATTTGACCGGCAAGCTGCTCGATGTGCCGGTGCACGACCTGCTCGGCGGCAAATGCCGCGACCGTATCCGCGTCGGCGCGGTGCTGTCGATGAAGCCGGCGGTTGAAGAGGTGATTGCCGAGGCGGAGGGATTTCATGAGCGGGGCTTTCGGCATTTCGGCCTGAAGATCGGCAACGACCCGGTGGCGGATCTGCGGGGCGTCGAAGGATTACGCAAACATTTCGGCGATGACATCGTCCTGCGCGTCGATGCAAACGCCTCGATGTCGTTCGATGCGGCCTTGCAGCTTCTCAAGAAGATGGAGCCTTTCGATATCGATGCGGCGGAACAGCCGGTGGCGATATGGGATGTGGAAGGGCTGGCGGCGTTGAGTCGCGCGGTGGCGATCCCGATCATGGCCGACGAATCCGTCTCGACCGACCATTCGCTGCTCGACGTGATCCGCCGGCGCGCGGCCAGTGTGGTCCAGACCAAGGTGGCGAAGAACGGCGGCATATACTACATCCGCAAACTCTGGCATCTGGCCAGTGCGGCCGGTATGCGCATCTACCCCGGCAACCATCCGAGCGTCAGCGTCGCCACCGCATCGGTCGCGCAGATGGCCGCGGCGTGGCCCGAACCGTTGATGGAGGGCGTATTCGCCGTCGGTGTCAGCGGCGCCCTGGCCGCCGACGTGGTGCAGGATCCCATCCGGCCGGAGAACGGCGAGATCCGCATTCCCGAAGGTCCGGGCCTGGGAATTGTGCTGGACGAGGATCGTATGTCTTCGCTGCGGCTCGATCGCTGAGCGGGATTGGACGGCGATGCGGCCCACGGGAAAGAAACGACGGTTCTTCGAGGACCTGAAAGTCGGCGAACGCTACAACATTCCGTCGCGGACCCATACCGAGGCGTTGTTCTATGCGTTTCAGCTCGTCAGCGGCGACAATCGTCCGTCGCACTATGACATCGAACACTGCAAAGCGCTGGGTTTTCCCAATATGTGGGCGCATGGTTTTCAGGTCTTGGCGCAAACCGCGCCGGGTGCGAGCGATATGTCCCGCGGCGACAGCGAGGTGGTCATTCTTGGCATGCTCGAGCAATCGTCGCGGTTTTTGGCGCCGGTATTTGCCGGCGACACGCTCTATCCGGAGTTGGAAATCGCCGATTTGATCCCGCAGAACACGACAGGCGTCATGGTCTTGCGTTCAACGGTTCACAATCAGAAGGACGAGCTGTGCATGGAGGGCGAGATACGCTTGCTTGTCGCAACGCGGGATTGGAAATCCAAAAATTAGATCTTGCCCATACATATACAACGTTTAATAGTTTGGTATCTATGTAATTAACGGAAAATAAACAATAAATCGCCATCATCCATGCCTATCTTGCAAATTTACGCAGACATGGCATGGCGGAATCGAATTTCTCCGACCGAATTATGACCGGCCTTACCCGTTCGGGACGCCCGCGATCCCGGGCGTCCCGGCTGAATATATTTTCGTGGATCCGGCGTTCCGAACGGTCCGAATTGGATGCAATTCGCATTCTTGCGGAGCAGCTGCAGGAAGGTTTTGCACTCTACGATTCCGATGACCGTTTGCTGTTCGCGAATCACGAATTCGTCCGGCTGCATAAAGACCTCGAGGACATGATCAAGCCGGGCATGCTGTTCGAGGACATGATTCGGGCGAGCGTTGCGCGTGGGCACATACCCAGCGCCGCCGGACGCGAAGAAGAACATATTCGTGAGCGGCTGGCGCAACATCGCAATCCATCGGGATCAATTCTCCGGACGCTCGCCGATGGCACCGCCTACATCATCAAGGAAAGTCTTCTGCCCGATGGCCGTGTCGCGGTGACGCAGACGGACGTGTCTGAGATGACCCAGGCCAAGGACGCCTTGCGGATTGAGCAACAGCGCTTCAAGGAGCTTGCCGAGATTGCGTCCGACTGGTTTTGGGAGACCGACTCGCAGCACAGGATGACCACGGTCGTCGCATCCGTCGAAAAGACCGGCGTGTCGCTCGACAGCCTGCGGGGCAAGACGCGTTGGGAGATGGCCAATGTGGATCCGGAGACGGAATCCAATTGGGCTGCGCATTTGGCGGACCTCAATGAACGCCGGCCGTTTAGGGATTTCCGCTATAGCGTGGAGCTGCAGGATGATCACGACGTCTATCACCGAGTGAGCGGGCAAAGCGTCGTGAACGATGCCGGACAGGTTCTGGGGTATCAGAGTTTCAGGCGCAATGACGGCAACCGGCGGCATTTCTGCGCCAGCGGTCACCCGGTCTTTGACGCTCGCGGCGCGTTTGTCGGATATCGCGGTATGGCACGGGAAATTACCGAAGAAGTCATCGTCCAGGAGCAGGCGCGGGCGTCGCATCAACGATTGTTGGATGCGATCGAGTCCCTGCCGGAAAGCTTCGTGCTGTACGACGCGGAAGACCGGGTCGTTCTGTGCAACAGCGCCAGCTACAACAAATTGCCCTGGTGCAAAACGCCGGTCGAGCCCGGTATGAAATACGAGCAAATGATGCAGGAAATTGCTTATGCCGGATTGGTGGCGGAGTCGCGCGGCCGTGAGGAGGAATGGATCCGGGAATGTGTCGCACGACATCGCAATCCTGCCAGTCCGCGGGAGATCCAGCGAACGGACGGCAGTTGGCTGATGATCACGGAACGTAAGACCTCGGATGGCGGCATTGTCGCGATCAGGATGGACATCACCGAACAAAAGCGGGCGCAGATCGAACGCGAGGACGCGATCCAGAGAGTCGAGGAAGCCAACCGCGCGAAATCGAATTTCCTCGCCAATATGAGCCACGAACTGCGGACACCGCTGAATGCCATCATCGGCATGTCCGAAATGATGAGCCTGAAGATATTCGGTCCGATCAATGTGCCGCGGTATGAGGGGTATGTGGAGTCGATCTCGACAGCCGGCCGGCACTTGCTGGAACTGGTCAACGACATTTTGGATATCTCCCGGATCGAATCAGGAAACTACACGTTTAGTCCTCAATCCATACAGCCGCTGGCGATCATCGAGGATTGCCAGCGGCTGGTTCTTGAACAACCCGGCTGCGACCGCGCGGAATTGGTAATCGACATCGCCGGTCCGCTGCCGGAAATTCAGAGCGACGTTCGGGCAGTGCGCCAAATTCTGCTCAACCTCATGGGGAATGCGATCAAATTTACGCCATTGAAAGAAAAAATCTGGCTGCGGTCCGAGACCACCGACGCGTATGTGGCGATTAGCGTTGCGGATTCGGGGCCCGGCATCGCGGAAAGGGATTTGGATCGTATTGTGCGACCCTTCGAACGCGCCGACCAAAACGCTTATCTCTCACGGGACGACGGTTTGGGGCTCGGATTGGCGATTTGCAATACATTGGCCGAGGGCCTCGGCGGAGAATTGATTATCGATAGTGAACTGGGCGTCGGTACGACCGTGACATTGCGCCTGCCGCGATCCGGGAGCCTCGTCGCCAAGACCGCTTAACCTTTCGTTAACCAGACGTTGCCTATCCTTGTCGTTCCCCCACGGGGGATGGACATTCTGTGCCAGTTCAGACGAACTCCCTCGCCGCCCATCCCTGTATGGGCGGCGAATTTTTTGCGATTTTCGGCGGCGGTCCGGGCACCGCGTTCAGTGTTTGTCGGAGGCTACGGTTTATTTGGCGTCCGTTTTCGGTCGCGCGCCAGCCGGTCGGCCTCGGCGATTTCGCCGGGCGTCATCGAACGCGCCAGCACATCCTTGAATTTCACGGCCGCCCGCAAACCCGATTGCGCCGCCAGATTGAACCACATTCGGGCCCGCACGGTACTTTTGGGGACGCCTTCGCCGGCCGCGTGCATGACGCCGAGCGAATATTGCGCGGCCCGGTCGCCCTGCGCGGCTGCCCGCCGGTACCAGAGGAGGGCCTTAGTATAGTCCTTCGATACGCCTTCTCCAAGATAGTGCAGCGTGCCGAGATAAAATTGCGCGTCCGCATTGCCCTTCGTCGCGGCGGCCGTGAAATAGGCTGCCGCCCGCTTGTAGTCGGCGGAGACGCCTTCTCCCAAAAGGTACATCCGGCCGAGATAATATTGCGCGCCCGCATGGCCCCGGTCGGCCTCCGCCCGAAATGACCGCAATGCAGTCGCGTAATCCTTTGTCCCGAACGCACGGGCCCCTTCGTCGAAACCGGCAGTGGCCGACAGGGCGCTCATCGCGTGCAGGAGTGCGATCAGGCTGAAGAGCCGGGCTATCTTGAGTGTTGGGGAAATCGTGGCGGCTGCTATCAGGGTCGCTGGCCTTGGTGAGAATAAATCGCGGGGCGGTGGGCATCGTCTGATATCATCATTATACCATATGCAGTTGAGACCGGCAGCGTGAAAGCATGAAACGGAATTTGTATTTTCTCGTATTTTGTATCGCGTGTGCGGTTTGCGGGGCGATTTACCCTGCGGCCGGATCCGGTCCGCGGCCATTGGGTTGGGCCGAACACGTCATGGTTTTGCCCGAAATGCTGAAACTGAAAGCGAAATTGGATACCGGGGCGCAGACCACCTCCATCGATGCCTTGAAAATCGCCCGGTTCGAGCAAAACGGCCGGCCATGGGTGCGCTTCTCGATCGTGGACCGGGCAGGCAATGCGGCGGTACTCGAGAGACCGGTTGTTCGGACCGTCAAGGTGAAGCGCAGCGGCCTCAAAGGGTTGAATAGGCCGGTGGTCATGCTCGCGCTGTGTCTCGGCGGAACGTTCAGGGATGTAGCGGTCACCCTCTCCAATCGCTCCAATCTGCGCTATCCGTTGCTGATCGGCCGGTCGGCGATGGAGGGACGGTTCCTGGTGGATTCAGCCCGCAAATATACCGCGAAACAGGACTGTATTCGCGGCCGTTAGGCGCTGAAACAAGATATAGCGCCTCTGCGACCGCCGTGCGCCGGCTGCTTCAAATATCCATTAAAAAAATCACGCCTATCATCCTAAATGTGTATGGCATTCGAATGCTCGCAATGGCCTAATAGGATGTCAAGTTGGTGGATGAGATTGATGATACATCCTCGGAATTCCGCAGTTTCCACGGTCGGTCAGACTATTCGGGCCGCGATGGAGCGTGACGGCGAGACCTTTTACGAAGAATTCGCGAATGCGGTTACGCATGGTATTGGCGCCGTCCTGGCGGCGGCGGCGCTGGCGCTGCTTGTCGTGATTGCGGCGAGCACGGGCAGTGCCTGGGCCATCGTCGCCAGCTCGGTATACGGCAGCACGCTGTTTCTGACTTTTTTTTCGTCGTCGGTTCATCACGGGAGCTGGCATCTGCCGACCAAATCGCTTTTTCTTGCATTTGATCATTGCGCAATATTTTTATTGATTGCGGGCACCTATACGCCAATTACCCTGCTCGCTTTTCCGCAGCCTCTCGGTTGGGTCCTGTTCGGCATTATCTGGGGCTTGGCGATTATCGGTATTTCGGTCCGCCTTTGGCTCGGCCGTCCGCATTGGTTCCTCGTGCCCGTATTCCTCATCATGGGATGGCTGGGGTTCTTTTGGGTCGATACGTTTTTCGAGCATATGGGGACCGCGGGCTCCTGGCTGATCCTGTCCGGCGGGATCGCGTATACCTTGGGCGTCGTCTTCTACCTCTGGCGCAGCCTGCCCTTTAACCATGCAATCTGGCACCTGTGGGTGTTGGCGGGCAGCATCTGCCACTTCGTGGCGATTGCCCTCTATGCGGTGCCGCAGGCCGCCTGACTCTCCGTTCCTAAATCCAAAACTTGTGCCAATCGGGCTTAATTGAGCTAGGGTTCTTAGCCTTGGCGCCTTTGCCTTTGGATGGGCCGGGGGCGGGCGCAAATATGAGGTTTTCCATGGCCAAGAAATATCATCTGATCAGCTCGGTCACTTGACCCTGGGTTCAGCGCGCCGTGATCGTTTTGCGTGCCAAATCCGTGGATTTCGAGGTGACTTACATAAATCTCCGGGAAAAACCCGATTGGTTTCTGAAGATTTCACCGCATGGCAAGGTGCCGGTTCTGGTGGTCGACGAACAACCGTTGTTCGAATCGAATGCCATCGCCGAATATCTCGATGAAGTCACCGCGCCGAGACTTCATCCGGAGGATGCCATCCAGCGGGCGCGCCATCGTGCCTGGACCGACTTCGTCCCGGATTTCGCACGCGGATTGAGCGGCATCTACTACACCAAGACCACTGAAGAGCTGCGGAAAGGGCTGGAAGCCGCCCCGCAGCGGGTGGCGAAACTGGAAGCGGCGATCGCCAAAGAGCGCGGCAACGACGGACCCTATTTCAGCGGCGATGCCTTGTGTCTGGTAGACGCGGCCTATGCTCCGTTTCTGCAACGCTTTGCCTTCGTCGAAGCCAAGCTTCAAACCGGTCTGCTGAAGGATTTTCCGCTGGTCCAGGCCTGGTCGGACGCTTTGCTGTCGAATGAGGGCGTGACCGGCTCCGTCGCGCCGAGTTTTCCAGATGAATTTGTCGCCAGCCTGAAGCGGCGCGAATTCCATGTGGGGACGTTGTTCGAGACGGAAAGCGCCGCGGCCGAATAAGCCGGTTAGGCCGTCCCGGCATTCCGGCCGGCCGGATTGGCGTCCGGCTGGAAAGCCTTGGTGTTAACGAACAGCGGCGCGCGGCCGTCTCGCACGGCGCCGCGCTGACGGGCTGGTCCCTCCGCCAATTGGTCTTGATCCAACTGCGTTTACCGATAAAACGCCCCCCCTTTGCGTCCTGTACCGGCATTCGGATAGGGTGGGTGCCGTGATGACCCAGCCGAGGAGAATGTTTCAGTGTTCCAGAAGGATCGTTTTGTGGACGACTGCAAGGCAGCCGTTGGGGAAGGGCAGCGCGCGGTGCGTGAACTCATGCTGGAGGCGGTGGCCGATCCATCCGGCATTATCGCCGAGCTCGGCGAGCCGACCAAAGCCAGCGTCTATCCGCTGCATCATGCGGACGATCTGACGGTGATCAATTTCGTCTGGGCGCCCTGCATGACGTTGTTGCCGCATAACCATAAAATGTTCGCCGTGATCGGTATTTACAGCGGGCGCGAGGACAATATGTTCTGGCGGCAGCTCGAAGCCGATGGGGGCGCCGGCCCACATATTGAGGCCGCGGGCGCCGAATCCATGGGGCCGGGGCAGGTGGCGACCCTGGGACCGGACATCATCCACTCGGTGGCCAACCCGATCACCAAATTGACCAGCGCCATTCACGTCTATGGCGCCGACTTCTTCAATCCGCCCGAACCGCGCAGCCAGTGGGATCACGAGACGCTGACCGAGCAGCCCTGGGATATGGAACATACGCGCGCCGTCTTTCGTACCGCCGAGGCACGCTATAACGCCGGGCTGGCCGCGGGCGCGGCGGATATTTGAAATCCCACGAGAATAGGAAATCACCTCATGGACATGGAGCTGAAAAACAAATCCGTCGTCGTCACCGGCGGCAACCGCGGGATCGGGCGGGCGATTGCGCTGGCATTTGCCGGGGAGGGTGCGAATGTCGCGATCGTCGGCCGGGATACCGATGCGCTGGCGGCGGTAAAGGGTGAGATCGAGGCGACGGGCGTCAAGGGTCTCGCCATCGCAGCGGATTTGTTCACGGCCGAGGGGTGCAGCCGGGCGGTTGAGGAAACCGCGGCCGCGTTCGGCGGGCTCGACGTGCTGGTGAACAACGCGTCGACCAGTGTCAGCGGGGGGCTCGAAACCCTGACGGACGAGCAGCTCATGGAGCGGCTGACCGGCAAGACGCTGGCCTATATGCGCTGCAGCCGCGCCGCGCTGTCCTGGTTCCGAAAGGCCGGCGGGGGCCGGATTATATGCATCGGCGGGTCGGCCGCCCGCGCCGCGGGCAAGGCATCGCTGCCGAGCGGCCTCGGCAATTCCGCGATGACCAACTTCGTCAAACATCTAAGCAACGATGTCGGGCCCGAAAACATCACCGTTAATGTGGTGCATCCGCCTTTCACCAAGACCGACCGCTACCCGGCGCGGCTGGAGGCGCGGGCCAAGGAACGCGGCATCAGCCTCGCCGAAGCGGAGGCGACCTTCACGGCGAACTTCCCGATCGGCCGCATCGTGGAGCCAAGCGATATCGCGCCGATGGTGCTGTTTCTCGCCTCGCCGCATGCGGCGGCCGTCACCGGTCAGGCGATCGGCGTCGATGGCGGGTCCACGCCCGGCGTCTTTTACTGATCACCGCATGTTTCCTATCGACGGTAATGGTGTAAGCGGGGATTCGCTACTGTTGCCCATTTAGGAACGATGTGTCCTGGTCGCTAAGACTGGCCGTTAAGCATAATTTAATCCGATTGATCGATGGTCACTGTCAGCTTCACCACCCGGCGGCAGATCATTGAATTCTGAAAACTTAATCGGGCGCCGAATTCCGGATGCGACGCTGGGCTACATGGAAGCCGGCACTCTGCAGACGGTCGAATCGGCGCAAGTGTACGCGAGTGAACGGGTCGTTACGATTGGCGTTCCCGGCGCGTTCACGCCCATCTGCACGAAGCAGCATCTTCCGGATTTTATCGGCAATGCCGAGCGGTTGAAAAAGAGCGGCTTCTCGAAATTGGTCTGTATCGCCGCCAACGATCCGTTCGTGCTCGACGAATGGGCGCGCCAACTCGACCCGGATCGTAGAGTCCAGTTTCTGTCGGACGGCAATCTCTCGTTTTCCCGCTCGCTCGGGCTGGCCTCGAAGATGCCATTGCTGCATTTGGGCGAGCGCAGCGAACGCTTCATGATGGTCACGCAGGATGGCGTCATCCAGCATTTTCGGATCGAACCCAACGTCCTGACCTTCTCCTGCACCCGAGCCGACGACGCGCTGCAAATGAAGGCGGAATACGAGTTAGGATGAGTGGAAGGCAGCTGCTGGCGAAGCCCGCGGCAATGCTTTCAGCGAACCTACTCAATCAACGAGGAGAGGCCGGCGCTCCTGCCGCTTCTGATCCGAACCGCCAATTCCTTGGTCAAACCTTGAAATGGTTGCACAACCGCCGCCGTTACGGCGCGAACGCTCAACGCTGTCGGTGCACCCGAGCGTCGAATTATCATTTGATTAGAATCAATGATGGCGGCGAATAAGATCCTCAAAATCCGAAGAGTTTGAAACATGGCTTGCATGTCTCCTACCCGATGATCGGGGGCGATTATGCGACGCAAATTGAACGGCGGAGAAAAGCATGAACGTCAAAATCGCTGATGTAATGGCAAAACGGGTTGTTTCCGCGCAACCGCATCACACGGTCGAGCACGTGCGTGCACTCCTGCAGCGGAATCGCATTCATGCCGTGCCCATTGTGGGGCCGGACGATGAGGCTCTCGGCATCGTAACGTCTGCGGACCTGGCGAGTGAATTGAAGAGTGGCACACCGGTACGCCAGTTCATGACGCAGGACGTGCGAACCGTGCCGGCGTACAATGACGCGAGCGCCGCCGCGCGGGCCATGCGGAGGCACAAGATTCACCATATCGTGGTCACCCACGAGAAACGGGTTGTTGGAATTATCAGTTCTTTCGACCTGCTGAAGTTGGTCGAAGGACATCGTTTTGTCGCCAAGGGCGCGCCGACGGCCTCGAAACGGAAGCGTTGAGACCAACCTCATACAAGGATGATCGCAGTCCGGCGCGAGGTGGCTCTTTTTTCCATCCCCGCACTCTGAGAGGCGCTGGATCATCTGCGCCCTCCCTGGCGGCGGCAATCGGAATGATCGGATTTTTGCGGGTTTGGGTCCCGGGTAGACGCGGGATGAATTTTCGCCGTTATTCGTCGATGATCCGAGTGTCGGCAACTTGACAATAAATATTCGACTCCCTTTGATGCTTGGGTGCTGCGCCGCGCGTGCGGATCGGCCGGCACCCGTACAAGAGGAAAATCATGAACGATGTTGATCTCGCCGCCCTGAGCGGGCGGCCTGCCGAGGGTGCTGAAATGGTGGTGTCGCATTGGCTCGATGCCTTCGACGCCGCGCTTCGTGCAAATGACGCGGACGCCATCGCGAATTTGTTCCAGCCGGAGGGCCACTGGCGCGATCTGGTCGCCTTCACCTGGCATATCAGCCCATTCATCGGTTCCGGCAAAATCGCCGCTGGCATGGTTGCGGCGCAGAAATCGGTCCATGCGCGCGGCTTCAAGATTGCCGCGAACCGGACGCCGCCGCGTCGTACCCGTCGGCTGGGGATCGACGTGATCGAAGCAATTATCGAATTCGAGACGGATGCCGGGCGCGGTAACGGCGTGATCCGGGTGGTGACCGAAGATACGGCATTCGGGGCGGTAAAGGCGTGGGTCCTGCTGACCGCGCTGGAAGAACTGAAAGGTTTCGAGGAACACGTCGGCGATCGGCGGCCGACCGGCGAAGCGTATTCCCGCAATTTTGGCGGCGAGAACTGGCTGGATCAGCGGCTGAAGAGCCAGGCTTATGAAGACCGCGAACCCACTGTGCTGGTCGTTGGCGGCGGTCAGGCGGGTCTCGGCATCGCGGCGCGGCTCGGCCAACTCGACGTGGACACCCTGGTGGTCGACCGGCTTCCCCGCATCGGGGATTGCTGGCGCACGCGCTACCATTCGCTGGCGCTGCACAACCAGATCCACGTCAACCACCTGCCCTACATGCCGTTTCCGCCGACTTGGCCGAAATATATCCCCAAGGACATGTTGGGCAATTGGTTCGAATCCTATGCCGATGCGATGTCGATCAATTTCTGGACCGGCACCGAATTCGTGCGCGGCGCTTATGACGATGCGGCGAAATGCT
Organism: Alphaproteobacteria bacterium; assembly: GCA_029861675.1. The sequence continues at coordinate 561 of JAOTYV010000005.1, read as the reverse complement.
GGTCCGCGGTGGTCCGCCGGCCGGATGGCACCGAGCGCACGCTGCACCCGCGCCATGTCATCTTCGCCAATGGCGTCAGCGGCATTCCGAAGATGCCGTCGCTTCCCGGTCTGGATGATTTCGCCGGCGCGGTCATCCATTCGCACAGCTTTACCGACGGTTCGGCATGGCGCGGCAAAAAGGCGCTGGTGCTCGGCACCGGCAACAGCGGACACGATGTCGCCCAGGATTTGCACAGTCACGGCGCGGACACCACGATCATTCAACGGGGCTCGGGCACGGTGGTCAGCATCGACCCCAGCGCCAAATTGAATTACGCCCTCTACGACGAGGGCGCGCCGCTTGAGGACAGCGACTTGTTCGCGGCCACGGCGACCTACCCGTTGATCGTCCGCGGTTACCAGATGGCGGTCGAACGCATGGTCGAATTCGACAAGGAGCTGATCGAGGCGCTGATCGCGCGCGGCTTCAAATACGATCTCGGCGAAGACAAGACCGGCCATCAGATGAAATACCGGCGGCGCGGCGGCGGGTACTACCTGGATGCCGGATGCTCGGGTC
>JAOTYV010000161.1 GCA_029861675.1 Alphaproteobacteria bacterium | reverse complement strand
AAAATGGCTGACGGCGCGCGGGTAGGCGACCCAGATATGCGAGTGACGCAAATTGTATCCCGCCAGATAAAAGAGAAAGACGAAGATGTTCAAGTTGTACAGCATCACCGTTGTCGGCGTCGTCTCATAGAAGCAGCGAAACAGACCGTCGGCTGTCCCGATGGTCAACGCTGCCAGGATGCCCATGAGAATGTCGTCCACCGGATGCATGCGGTAAACGGTCATCGGCGTCAGCACCTGGGCGGAGTGGTGCACCTTATGGAATTCCCACAAGGCCGGGACCTTGTGCAGCAGCCAATGGCCGAGGTACAGCGCGCCGTCGAGCGCCAGAACCATGCAGACGGTGTAGAACAAATGGTCGATCGACTGCGGGAGGCGCGCCGCGCCGCCATCCCCGAGGAGCGGTTTCAAACCCGTTGCGACGAAATCGGATACTGATCCCGTGCCGAGCAGCACCGGCGCGACCAGCAGCGCGAAACCGGCGCGGTTGATGAAGAAATATTTGTAGTCGACCCATGCGGAGCGATGCCCAAAAACGGCCGATGGGAAGAGAAAGCGAAGCAGCCCGCCCTCCGTCTCCTGAAGACGGTCCGCGCGCCGGCGTACCACGAGATAGGCGGCGATCGCGATTAGCAATGCGGAAGTCAAATAGAGCCAGTAAATTCGCTGGTCCGATAGCCACGGATAGAACAGCGGCCCGGACAATCTCGCGATAATCGCCGAGGTGTCCATCCAGTACTCCTTGATGAACTTTTCTACGGCGACTGTCTTAAGAACTTGTTAACTTAAATCCCGGCAGACGGCCGGCCCGGCGGGCCTGCGGTATGGAGATCGGCAAACACGGCAATGGCGACGACGAAACCCGAATACCGCATGGCGGTGGTGACCGGCGCGAGCAGCGGTATCGGCGAATCCTTTGTTAAGTCTCTACCGGCGTCGACGGGGCTCCTGCTGACCGGGCGGAATGAAGAGCGGCTCGACGCGATGCGCCGCCGCTACGCCCGGGATGGGCGGACAGTCGAAATCATGGCGCTCGACCTCGCGTCGGAAACCGACCGGCGGAACTTGATCGAGCGGGCCGGCGCGCTGAAGGTCGATCTGCTGATCAACAACGCCGGCTTCGGCGCGTTCGGCCCGTTCCTGGAAAATGATGCGGCCGCCGAACTCGGCATGGTGGCGGTCAATGTCACGGCGGTGGTCGATCTGACGCACGCATTGCTGCCGGGCATGATCGACCGCGCCGCCCGGTCCGGGCAGCGCGCGGGGTTGATCATCGTGTCCAGCGTGGTGGCGTTTACGCCGGTGCCGATGTTTGCCACCTATGCCGCCACGAAAGCCTTCGAGCTTAGCTTCGCCGAAGCGCTGGCCGATGAGGTTAGCAATGCGCCGGTCGATGTGTTGGCTTTGTGTCCCGGTGCAACGCGGACCGAATTTTTCAATCGCGCCGGCATGTCGTTGTCGATCCTCCGCCGGGCGGAAGAACCGGATGATGTGGCCCGGAAGGCTTTACGGGCGCTGGGCCGGCAGCGCGTTCTGGTCAGTCCTGGCAATGCGCGTTTCGCCCTGACGCCGGCGAATTGGCGCCGGCGGCTCCTGGTGGTCGGGGCCGGCCGGTATATGCGGTTCGTCGGGCGGCGCGATCGTTAGCGGGCTCTGCCAGCTAGATCAAATCTTGCTTAAATTGATTCAAATAAAATGGTCTATCTATTTGTTTTTACGCAAATACGTAGTCGCGAACCGTTTCGGTTCGCTCGGGATTTTCCCTAGGTTACCGGCAGCGCCGTACGGTATTTGATCTGCTTCAGGGCAAAGCTCGATTTGATGCTGGCGACGCTCGGAACCCGAGTCAGGTGGTCCATCAAGAATCGCTCATAGGCGGCGAGGTCCGCGACGACGACGCGCAGCAGATAGTCGGCATCGCCGGTCATCAAATAGCACTCCATGACTTCCGGGCGCGACAGGACGGCGCTTTCGAACGCCTCCAGCGCGGTTTCCACCTGGCGCTCCAGGGAAACCTGTATGAAGACGCTGACCGGCAGGCCGACGGCGCCCGGGTCGACCAGCGTCACATAGCGGGAAATGACGCCCTCCTGTTCGAGATCCCGCACCCGCCGCCAGCAGGGAGAGGGCGAAATGCCGACTTGCGATGCCAAATCCACATTCGAGATGCGGGCGTTTTCCTGCAGCGCCGCCAGGATTCGGCAGTCTATCTCGTCCAGCGCAGTTTTGGGCATTAAATTGCCTTATTATTGCTGTAATTAAACAGAATATTGCGTTGTATGGCAGGAATCAGGCAATTTCCGCAAGAAAAATTTATCTGAGCCGCGCTATGCTTTGCATCGCGCTATTTCGGGCGCGGTGAGAGGATACCAGTCATGGGCACGTCGTTGCGTTTGGTCACGCCGGAATCCGGCCGGGGAATTCCCCGTCAGCGGCTCGAAACCCTGGCGGATATTCAAAAAAAGGTGCTGTGGCTGTCCTCCTGGATGATCCACAACGCCAATCATCTGCGCCCATCGCGCGACGGTCTCAAGGTCGGCGGCCACCAATCCTCCTGTGCGTCCTCGGTGACGCTGCTGACGGCGCTTTACATGGATGTGCTGAACCCGTCCGACCGGATTGCGGTAAAGCCGCATGCCAGCCCGGTCTATCACGCGTTGATGTATCTGCTGGGCCGGCAATCGCGCGACAGTATGGAACGGTTTCGGGGGCTTGGCGGGGCGCAGTCCTATCCGTCGCGCACCAAGGACACCGACGACGTGGATTTTTCCACCGGATCGGTCGGCCTCGGAGTCGGGATCACGCTGTTCGCCTCGCTGGTGCAGGACTATGCGCGGCTGCACGATTTGATGGGAGACGGCGTCGCACCGGGCCGGCTGGTCGCGCTGATGGGAGACGCGGAACTCGACGAGGGCAATATTTTCGAGGCGCTCCTGGAAGGGTGGAAGCATGACGTCCGCAATCTTTGGTGGGTGATCGACTACAACCGCCAAAGCCTCGATGGCGTCGTGAACGACCGGTTGTTTCAAAAGATCCAGTCGTTTTTCGATACGGTCGGCTGGAACGTGGTCACCCTGAAGTTCGGCAAACGGCTCGAGGCGGCGCGCGGCGGGCCGGCCGGCGAAGCGTTGCTGCAGTGGATCGACGACTGTCCCAACGACCTGTATTCCGCGCTCACCTTCAAGGGCGGCGCCGCTTTTCGCGACCATCTCTCGACCGAATTACAGGGCACCGCCGGATTGAAGGAGTTGCTGGACAGCCACGACGATCCGTCGCTGCACCGGCTGCTGACCAATCTGGCGGGGCACGATATGGAAAGCGTGCTTGAGGCATTCCATGCGGCGGCGGACGACGACCGGCCGCAATGCTTTGTCGCCTATACGATCAAGGGGCACGGCCTGCCGCTCGCCGGGCATAAGGACAATCATGCCGGGCTGATGAACGTCGAGCAGATGGAAGCCTTCCGGGACGCCATGCGCATTCCCGAGGGTGCGGAGTGGGACCCGTATGCCGGGCTCGATACGGAGCCGGAAACATTGCGGGCGTTTCTCGAAGCCGTTCCGTTTGCTGACGACCGGGTGCGCCGGCACGTCGCACCGCCCATTGCGGTGCCCGAAAGCTTCCCGATCCCGGCCGGCGAGAAGCTGTCGACGCAACAGGCCTTCGGCCAAATTCTCAATGATATCGCCAAGGAGTCGGGCGACCTCGCCGATCGCATCGTGACGACGTCGCCGGACGTGACGGTCTCGACCAATCTTGGCGGCTGGGTCAATCAGCGCGGCCTGTTCAGCCGCCGCGAGCGGCCCGATGTATTCCGCGAGGAAAAGGTCGCGTCGGCACAAAAATGGGTGCGGTCGCGCGACGGGCAGCACATCGAGCTGGGCATCGCGGAGAACAATCTCTTTTTGTTGCTGGCGGCGCTCGGGCTGTCCCATTCCCTGTATGGCGCGCGCCTGCTGCCGGTCGGCACGCTGTACGATCCGTTCATAAACCGCGGCCTCGATTCGCTGTTTTATGCGTGTTACCAGGATGCGCGGTTCATGGCCGTAGCCACGCCGTCGGGCGTGACGCTGGCGGCCGAAGGCGGCGCGCATCAGTCGATCAATACGCCCCTGGTCGGCATGGGGGTCGACAAGCTTGCCTATTTCGAACCCGCCTTTGTCGACGAACTGTCGACGATCATGGCATGGAGCTTCCGGCATATGCAGGCGGCGGATGGCGGTTCGGTCTATCTTCGGCTCTCGACCCGCCCGCTGGCCCAGCCGGACCGCGTGTTGGGCGAACGGGAACGCACTAATCTTTGCAACGGCGCCTACTGGCTGCGGCCGCCCGCACCGGGCGCGGATGTGGCGATCGCCTATACCGGGGCGGTCGCGCCGGAAGCGCTCGCGGCCTATGAGCAACTTACGGAGGACGTGCCGGGTGCCGGATTGCTGGCGGTGACCGCGCCGGACCGGTTGCATAGCGACTGGATGGAGGCGGGACGGCGGCGTGCGGCCGGGGAGCGGGATGTTCGCGCCCATGTGGAAACGTTGTTCGCGCCGCTCGCTCCGGGCGCTGCGCTGGTCACCGTGCTCGACGGCCACCCCGCGACCCTGTCGTGGCTCGGCGCCGTCGCGAATTGCCGGGTTTCCGCTTTGGGTGTCGAACGGTTCGGCCAGTCGAGCGATATTCCCGATGCCTACCGTTTGCACGGTATCGATGCGGAGGCGATCCTCGGGGCCGCGGCGTCGGCATGTCTTGCGCGGCTCGGCTGATGGCGGGTGCTTGCCGCTTCGGCTTGCGCAAGGGCGACCGATGACTATCATGCGGTGGGCCGGAATTTAGGCTTTGATTCAATGGGGCAGCCCGTGATGAAACGCGTCTTGCAGACCGCTATCGTGATGATTTTGCTGGCCGGGTGTGAGACGGTGCCGGAGGGCGATAGCGCCACATCCGCGCCTGCATCCCCGTCCGCCACTGCACCCGCTCCGGCACCGGCGCCGCTGGCGCCGGCGCAGGGACTTGGCCACGCGGCGGCCGGCGGGCTGCTGGGCCGGCTGCCCAAGGACGACGCGGTCAAGGCGAATGGCGCGACAATCGAAGGCAGAATTCTACAGGGCCGATTTGTGGCCCATCTGTCACGAAGCGACCAGCGGCGGGCGAAACGGGCATCGCTTGTTGCTTTTGAAACCCTGCCGTCCGGGCAAACCAAGATTTGGCGAAATCCGGAAAACGGCCATTGGGGCACGATGACGCCGTGGCGTACTTATCTGGATGCGGTCGGGCGGTATTGCCGGGAATACCGGCAAACCTTGACCCTCGGCGGGCTGGAGCATCGGGCCAATGGCACCGTCTGCCGCCGCGGCGACGGCGTCTGGCAAATTCAGAGCTGATGGCGCCCGGCGCGTTCAATCGGGATCGGGTTTGAGCACACGGTGCAGGTCCAAGACCGGCGGCGGCGCGCATGTTTGTGTCAGCAGGTCGTGAACTTGGCCCCGGTGATGCGTCTGGTGAGTGAAGAAATGGGTCAGCAGCATTGATATCGCGTCGTCGAACATCCGCCCTTCGTTGTTTTCGTATTGGATGGGTCCCTCGAGAAACGCCGGCGATAGGGAGCCGGCAAAGGCTTCGATTCGTTCGTCCGCCTCGCGGCGCGCCTGCCGAAGGTCGCCGAAACCTTCATAAAGGATGGCATCCAGCGACGTCGACGGCACTGTGCCGCCGGTGAACCGCGTCATCCAGATCCGGTCGCCAACCAGAATGTGGTTCAAGGTGCCGTGGATGCTCTTGAAGAAGGCGGGCCGGGTTTTCTTGCGCTCGGCGTCCGGCAGCGCCGCGCAGGCGTCATAGAGTCGCAGATTTGCGAGCCGGTTGTAGCGCGCCAGCATGCGATATTGGCGAATCGATGCATCGGACATGCGTCGGACCCTGTCGTTTGGCGCCGTGGGTCAATTCCCGGCGATGGTCATCCCGTCGATGCGAACGGTCGGCGCGTTGACCCCGTAGCGGAATTCGAGGTCGTCGGCCGGGACAAGGTTCAGGAACATGTCCTTGAGGTTGCCGGCGACCGTCATTTCGCTCACCGGGTAGGCGATTTCGCCCTGCTCGATCCAGAAGCCCGCGGCGCCGCGGCTGTAGTCGCCGGTGACGCCGTTGATGCCGAATCCCATCAACTCGGTAATGTAAAATCCGTCGGCGATATCCGCGATCATGGCGTCGCGCGAAATCGAACCCTTGGACATGTAAAGGTTGGTCGTCGATGGCGACGGCGGGCCGGACGTGCCCCGCGACGCCCGCCCGGTCGTGGGCAGACCCAGTTGCCGTCCCGTCCCCAGATCCAGTATCCAGCTTTTCAGCATGCCATTGTCGACCAGGGTCATGGGATCGTTTGCGATCCCCTCCGCATCGAAGGGTTTCGAGGCAAGGCCCCGTTTGCGGTGTGGATCGTCGATCACCGAAACGCCGTCGGACAGTATCTTCGTGTCCATGCTGTCCTTCAGGAAGCTGGTGCCGCGGGCAATCGCCACGCCGTTGATCGCCCCGGCAAGGTGACGCAGCAGGCCGTTCGAGACACGGGGATCGTAGACGACCGGAACTTTTTTCGTGCCCACCTTGCGCGGGTTCAGCCGCCCCACCGCGCGCTCGCCGGCGTTCCGCCCGATCGTGGCCGGGTCCGTCAAATCGGCCGTGAAAACCGCCGTCGAGTAGTCGTAATCCCGTTCCATCCCGGTGCCTTCACCGGCGAGTACGGCGGCGCTGACACTTTGCCGGGACACGGCGTAGCTGCCGCTGAACCCATTGGATGCAGCGAGTGCGACGCTGGACTGGCCCCAGCTCGCTTCGGCGCCTTCCGAATTGGTGACGCCGTCGACCGCGCGGGCCGCGTCCTCGGCGATCCGGGCGCGCTCGATCAGGGTCTCGGGTTCCGGTTCCTCGGCATCGAGGATTTCAAGGTCGAGCGGCGTCCCCTGGAACAGCTGGTCCGGATCGGCCAAGCCGCAATACGCGTCTTCCAGCACAGTGCGGGCCATTGCGACCGCCCGCTCGACCAGGGCATCGAGCGCTTCGCTCGAAGAATCGGACGAGGATACCACCGCCTGCTGCTTGCCGATGAAGACGCGCAGGCCGATATCCGTGCCCTCGGACCGCTCGAGTTTCTCGATCTCGCCGAGCCGTTGCGCATGCGACAGCGATATCCCCTCCGCGGCAAGCGCATCGGCCGCGTCCGCGCCGGCCTTGCGCGCCCTGCCGATCAGGTCGGTGAGCAGGTCGAGCGCGCTCGCATGAGTGGAAAACGCCGTTGAACTGGATTTCGGCATTGCGCAATGGCTCCCGTATTGTCTGGCCGTTCCGGCATTGCCGAACACCGCCGTTTCGTCACAGGTTGGTGAGGACCGATACGATGATTACTACCACAAGCAGGGCCAGCGTCAGAAAGAATTGCCGCCGCGCCCGGGTAAACCCTTCCGGTCCGACCATCGGCGCGCCATCCGCTTCGGCACGCCGCTTCTGAATAGCCTCTTCACGGGCGCGCATTTGCCGCACGATCGTTCGCCCAACCAAATAAATCACGCCGAGCGCGACCGGAAGAACCCAGAGGTGTTCCCGCAGGAGTTGATGGAGGTCGGATGCCACGGAGCTAGCCGGCCTCCCCTGATGAACCCGCCATTCAGCCCGCCACGGCCCGGCCGCCTACACTGAACAGATAGAGGGCATAAAGGCTGGAACAGGCCAGCACGAGCCAGGTGGCCATTTGTCCCGCGACGCGGCCGACCGACGGGCCGGCATTACTGTACATGCCTTGGGCGTGCAGCACGCGGCCGAGCGTCAAGGCGATGCCGAGGACGTGCAGCGCCATCACCGGCGCGCCGAGCGCTTCGATCAATGCCATCAGCACCAGGATCAACGCCAGATATTCGGCATTGTTGCCGTGCACTCGGATCGCCTGAAGCATTTGCTGGTCGCCGCCGTCGCCGATATCGATTTTTTTCTTCGCCCGGGCCATGGTGACTCGAATGGAAAGGAAGAGCGCCACCAACCCGTTCAGTCCTGCATAGAGAGCCGTGATCAAGGGAAGGGTCACTTGCATGGGTCAATCTCCATATTGCGGGCGTATCGGCGGCGATCATAATCCTTTGCACGGTGGAGGCCTATAGGCGATGGCGGGAGCGTGATGCGGCGTCAGCGGTGCGTGGTCTGGCCGGCGTCGAGCCATTCCTGTCGATAGGTGAGCCACTCGGCGGCGTCGGTGGTCCAGTTGGCGTAGACGGCGACGCCGAAATTGGTCAAATCCTGGCTCGATCCCTCGGACAGGCCGAGACGGATTCCGCGCAGCCCGCTGCGCAGGTTTTCCGCGGCGGGATCGAAGCTCAAGCGGCGTTCGTCATGGGACGGCACCCCCATGAACAGGGTTGCACGGCCGACGGCAAGCGGCCGGAGCGTCCGGGTTTGCCAAGCGACAAGGTTGCCGTACAGCCAGTCGGTCGGGAGCCAGGTTTCGTAGTTCATGACCGCGATTTGGTCGGCGCGCTCGGCGACGGCGCCGAAATATGACGCTGTCCACAAGCCGATTCTCTTGCCGGTCAAGCCGACCAGCCAGGCGAGCCCGGGCACCGGCTCTACCCCATTACCGGCGACCGACAGAACGCGGCCACGATCCCGTGTCAGCGCACGGGTCGCGTCGAGCAAGGCAAGGAAATCGGTGTCGCCGCTCGCGACCGGTTCGATGTTGTAGTGGATGCCGTCAAACCCCAGATGCAGCAGGCTCACGGCGGTGCCGACGATGTTCTTACGAACCGCCGTATCGGCGATGTCGAGCGGCCCACCGCCGCGTTTTTCGCGCTGCTCGATCCAGGCTTGCAAACGGATGACGGCGCTGCGGGCGCGAATTTCGCGTAACAGTTCGGCCGCCGCCGGAAAGCGCTCGGGCGGCAGCGTGCCGTCGGGTTCCAGCGGGCCGACATGAAAGAATACGTCGGTGATGCGGTGCCGCCGCAGGCGGGTGACGAGTTCCGCGTAGGCGCGTTCGACCTGGGGTTTGCCGACCCAGTGATGGGCGGCCCAAATGGCGTTCGGCCCTTTCGACTGAACGGCGATCCGGGGCGGTTCGAGATAAGCGAGATAGCCCCGGAACAGACCGAATCCGAATATACTGGCCGCGAGAACGCCCAAGATGACGGCCGTTCCGATGCGTTTCCAGCGCGCGGCTTTCCCCGCCAACATTGGCCTCCCTAACCCCATGCCGCACAGGAGACCCTCAATATCGGGGTAAAGCATGGCAATGATTGGGAGATATTGTGGCGCACGTGAAGACGCGGGCGCGGCGACAACCCGGACGGAAGCGTCGGGCCTCCGTCCGGATCCTCGATCAGGTCGCGCGGCTCGCCCGGTTGACCGCGCAGCTTACCGCCTGCAGCGAGGCCGTAACGATGTTGGGGTTGCGGCCGACACCGTAAAGTTTCCGTCCGTCCACCTCCGCCTCGACGAAGGCGATGGCGGACGCGTCGGCGCCCACGCCCACCGAATGTTCGCTGTAGCTGTAGATTTTGATGTCCTGGCCGCTGTCGCGTTTCAGCGCGTCGACATAGGCGTCTATCGGGCCGGTGCCTTTCCCTTCGAGCGTTACCTCGCTACCGTTTTTGCGCACCGTCGCGGTGATCAGCCGCACTTCCGATGCGTGCGTATCGGGCACCGTGCGGTGGTCGACAATCGCATACGGTTCGGTCGCGTTGAGATACTCCGTCTCGAAAGCGTTCCAGATATCCTGCGGCTTCTGTTCCTTGCCGGTATCGTCGGAGATTCCCTGAACGACGCCGGAGAACTCGATCTGCAGGTTGCGTGGCATCTGCACGTCGTACTCGGCCTCCATGATGTAGGCGACGCCACCCTTGCCGGACTGGCTGTTGATGCGGATGACCTCTTCGTATTGCGCGCCGACGTCGTTCGGGTCGATCGGCAGGTAGGGCACGTCCCAGGCCTGACTGTTCGATTCCTGCATCGCCCCCAGTCCCTTCTTGATGGCATCCTGATGGCTGCCGGAGAAGGCGGTAAACACCAGATCGCCGGCATAGGGGTGGCGCGGGTGCACCGGCAGCTGGTTGCAGTATTCGGCGGTCGCGCGCAGGTCGCGCATGTTGCGCATGTCGAGTTTCGAATCGACGCCCTGGCTGACCATGTTCATGGCGAGCGTGATGATGTCCACATTGCCGGTGCGTTCGCCGTTGCCGAACAAGGTGCCTTCGATACGCTCGGCCCCGGCCATCACCGCCAATTCCGCCGCCGCGACGCCGGTGCCCCGGTCGTTATGGGGATGCAGCGACAGGATCAGCCGGTCGCGTTTCGAGAAGTTGCGATGCATCCATTCGATGGAATCCGCATAGATGTTCGGCGTCGCCACCTCGACCGTCGCCGGCAGGTTGATGATCGTCTTGTTGGCCGGCGACGCCTCCCACACATCCATCACCGCCTCGCACACCTCGAGCGCGTAGTCGAGTTCGGTCTGGGTGTAGCTCTCGGGTGAATATTCGAACAGGACTTCGGTCTCCGGTATTGTCGGCACCAATTGC
>JAOTYV010000160.1 GCA_029861675.1 Alphaproteobacteria bacterium | reverse complement strand
AAATTCGTCTTAAATTGCATTTACTTCGAATTATCAAGCATTTAGCATTATTCGCATAAAGAGAAAAATATCCTATGATATCGGTCACAGGTTGCATAAATAAGGACGAATACAGTCAGAAGGACGACACGATCAGAGGCCCCAGGCGGAAACGCCAGGGCCGATCGACGCAGCAGGCCGGAAAAAATAGCGGACTAGGCAGGCTGTCTCATTCGGCGGCAATCGCAGCCTGAGCGGCCGCAAGCCGGGCGATCGGCACCCGGAATGGGGAGCAGGAGACATAGTCCAAGCCGACGGATTCGCAGAACGCGATCGACGCGGGGTCGCCGCCATGCTCGCCACATATTCCCAGCTTGATGGCCGCCCTCGTCTCGCGTCCCCGTTCGGCGGAAATCCTCACCAACTCACCGACTCCCAAGTCATCGATCGATACGAACGGATCGTGCGCGAAGATGCCTTGGCGTTCATAGGCCTGCATGAAGCTCGCCGCATCATCGCGGCTCAACCCATAGGTCGTCTGCGTCAGGTCGTTGGTGCCGAAGCTGAAGAATTCCGCCGCACCCGCGATATCCCCGCTCCGCAACGCGGCCCGGGGCAGTTCGATCATCGTGCCGACCATATAATCCGGCCGCTGACCGTGCTCGCTGGCGACGGCATCGGCGACGCGGTCGATGACCTCTTTTAGAATTTCCAGTTCACGGGACGTCGCAACCAGCGGCACCATGATTTCGAGCTGCACCGCCTCACCGGTCTTTTCAAGAACCGCCAGCGCCGCCTCGAAGATGGCCCGCGCCTGCATCTCGGGAATTTCCGGATAGCTGATTGCGAGCCGGCATCCGCGATGACCCAGCATCGGGTTGGACTCTTCCAACTGCAATGCCCGCTGACGCACCCTGTCCACGGTCATGCCAGAGGCTTTCGCGACCTCGGAAAGTTCCTCTTCACCCTTGGGAAGGAATTCATGCAGCGGCGGATCGAGCAGCCGGATGGTCACCGGCAACCCCTTCATAATCTCGAATATCTCGACAAAATCCGCCCGCTGCATCGGCAAGATCTTGCTCAGCGCGGCACGGCGCGATTTCTCGTCGGCGCCGACAATCATTTCCCGCATCGCGACAATTCGGTCGGCATCGAAAAACATATGCTCGGTCCGGCACAGACCGATTCCTTCCGCACCGAATTCAAGCGCGGTGCGGCAATCATCCGGCGTTTCCGCGTTCGTACGAACACGCATCCGTCGAATCTCATCCGCCCACTCCATGATGCGCGCGAAATCGCCGGACAGTTCAGGTTGAATCGTCGGCACCCGGCCCAGCATTACCTCGCCGGTGGCGCCATCGATCGTGATTTCTTCGCCTTCCTTGATCGACAGGTCGCCGACCAACATGACCTTGGTGCGATAATCGACGCGCAATTCTCCGGCACCCGCAACACAGGGCCGGCCCATGCCGCGCGCGACAACGGCGGCGTGACTGGTCATGCCGCCCCGTGTCGTCAAAATTCCCTGAGCCGCATGCATCCCGTGAATATCTTCGGGGCTGGTCTCGATCCGCACGAGGACGACCTTGACGCCGTCTTCGGCGGCCTTTTCCGCCTGATCCGCGCTGAATACCACCCGGCCGGACGCCGCACCCGGTGATGCCGGAAGCCCGCGGGCAACCACCTTGCGGTCCGCATCCGGATCCAGCGTCGGGTGCAACAATTGATCCAGCGACGACGGTTCAATCCGCGTGACCGCTGTTTTCCGGTCAATCAGCCCTTCGTCGACCATATCCGCCGCAATTTTCAGCGCGGCCGCCGCGGTGCGCTTCCCGGCGCGCGTCTGCAGCATGTAGAGCTTGCCCCGCTGCACCGTGAATTCGATGTCCTGCATATCGGTGTAGTGCGTTTCCAGACGCTTGCGGACGCCATCGAGCTGTCCGAACACCTCCGGCATGACTTCTTCCATTGCAGGCAGGTCGGACCCGTTCTGCCGCTTGCCTTCGAGGGTCAAATGCTGCGGCGTGCGAATGCCGGCGACCACATCCTCACCCTGCGCGTTGACCAGATATTCACCATAGAACAGGTTGCTCCCGGTCGAGGGGTCGCGCGTGAAGGCAACACCGGTCGCACAATCCTCGCCCATATTTCCGAACACCATCGCCTGAACATTGACCGCGGTGCCCCAAGTTCCCGGAATGCCATGCAAACGCCGATAGGTCACGGCACGCTGAATCATCCAGCTGTTGAAGACGGCCTTAATCGCGCCCCATAGTTGTTCCTTCGGATTCTGCGGAAACGGGCGCCCCAGCTCCGCCGCCACCTTTTCCAAATAGGCGGCCACCACCGATTTCAGATCGTCGGCGGTGAGTTCCGTATCGAGGAATACGTCCCGATCCTCCTTGTGCAAATCCAGCAGATCCTCGAAGTGATAATGGTCGACGCCGAGAACGACGTCGCTATACATCTGGATGAACCGGCGATAGCTGTCATAGGCGAATCGCGCATCGCCGCTGCGCTTAGCCAGCCCGACGACCGTTTCGTCGTTCAGCCCGAGATTCAGCACGGTATCCATCATACCCGGCATAGACACCCGGGCGCCGGACCGCACCGAAACCAGGAGCGGGTTTTCCAGGTCACCGAATTTCGCGCCCATCTGCCGCTCGATCTGCGCAAGCGCCGTTTCAACTTCCTGCGCCAACGCGTCGGGGAATGCCTTCCCGTTGTCATAGAAATAGGTGCACAACTCGGTGGTAATTGTGAATCCGGGCGGCACCGGCAGGCCCAAATTCGACATTTCGGCGAGATTGGCCCCCTTGCCGCCGAGCAAATTGCGCATTTCGGCCCGGCCTTCCGCCGATCCATCGCCAAAGCTGTAAACCCATTTTTCCATAATATAAATTAACCCTCGATCTTCGAGAAATCCGCCGCATGCCGGAGTGTTTCACCAATCGCCGACAACAAACGCAATCTGTTCTCGCGCAGCGCCCCGTCGTCGACGTTTACGGTGACGCACTCGAAGAAATCGTCGACCGGCTTTCGCAACCCGGCCATCGAGCTCATCGCCGCCGAGAAATCCTCTTTTTCGAGCGATGCATTGGCCAATGCCGATACTTTCTCAAGCGCCGAAAAAAGAGCCGTTTCCTCTTCTTGGGCGAAGACGGTCTCGTCCACGCCGCCGTTATATTCGGTCTCGTCCTTCTTTTCCTCGATCCTCACGATATTCGCTGCCCGCTTATAGGCGACCAGCAAATTGGCGCCATCGTCCACCCCCAGAAATTTCTCCAGCGCCTCCACCCGCGCCAAGAGCCGAACCAGATCGTCTTCCATCCCACCGCCGGGCCGGTCGACCGCGAAAATCGCGGAAACCAGGTCATGACGCACGCCATGGTCCCGCAAGCTCACCTTCAACCGGTCGGCGAAGAATTCGAGCAGATCGCCCAATTGCCGCCCCTGTACGGCCTGACCACTGTCACCCGTCGCTTCCGACCCAATTCCGGCGCGCACCGCGGCGTTGTCCTGATTTAGGTAACCCATTATCGCTGTTTGAAATACATCTCCTAAGGACAGCCGAAGATCGTTCTCTCGTACTAGACGGATTACGCCCAGGGCGGCGCGGCGCAAGCCGTAGGGATCGCGCGAGCCTGTCGGCTTTTCGTCGATCGCGAAAAATCCCGCCAGCGTATCGATCTTGTCCGCAAGCGCCACACAGACCGATACCGGCGCCGTCGGACATTGGTCGTTGGGACCCAGCGGGGAATAGTGCTGGGCGATCGCGGTCGCAACCTCGGGATGCTCGCCGTCGTTGACGGCGTAGTAGCGCCCCATGATTCCCTGCAATTCCGGGAACTCGCCAACCATTCCGGTGACAAGGTCCGCCTTGCAGAGCCGTGCCGCCGACCCAACCCGGTCACGGTCGGCGCCCGGCACATGCGGCGCCAGCGAAACCGCAAGCGCCTGCAGGCGGTCCACCTTGTGGTCGAGCGTTCCCAGCTTGGCGTGAAACACGATGTGTTCGAGCTGCGGCACCCGGCTGGCGAGGCTCGCCTTGCAATCCTGGTCCCAAAAGAACTTGGCGTCCGCCAAGCGTGCCCGCAGCACCCGTTCATTTCCCGCAACGATGCGCGCGCCGCCATCCGCGGTTTCGATATTGGCGACCATGCCGAATCGCGGCGCCAGCGCACCATCCTTATCGAGGAGCGAAAAATATTTCTGATGCGTCCGCATCGACGACGTCAGAACCTCATGGGGCACTTCCATGAAGGCGTCGTCGATTTCGCCGATTAGCGCGATGGGCCATTCGACGAGGCCGCTCACCTCATCCAGCAAGCCCGGATCCTCGCGTACCGTCAGTCTTTCCTTGGCGGCGAGCGCGCTCAATCCTTCCTGGATGCGCAATCGCCGGGCGTCCGGATCAATGGCGACCTTGGCCATTTCGAGTTTGTCCCGGTATTGCTTGAATGACTTTACGGTAATCGCCGCCGGCGCATGAAACCGATGGCCGACGGTAGCGTTGGTCATCGCCAGACTGCCGCCTTGAAGATCGATCGCGCCATCGAGGGTTTTTCCATCGAAGACCGCGAGCACCGAGTGAAGCGGCCGGACCCAGCGAAATCCGGTATCCGCCCAACGCATGGATTTCGGCCACGACAACTTTGCGATTGCGTCGGTCACCACCGCCGTTAGCACATCAGCGCTCGCCTGCCCCTTCCGCTCGATCACGGCGAACAGAAATGTGCCTTTCGGCGTCTCGCGTTGTTCGCACTGATCGATCGAGTCGAGGCCGACGCTGCCGAGGAACCCTTGGATCGCCTTGTCCGGCGCATCGTTTCGGGGGCCGCGCCGTTCCTCGCGAAGATCCGGCTGCGTGGCGGGGATGCCGTCCACAACCAGCACAAGCCGCCGCGGTGTGGCGTAGCACCGCGCCCCGGCATTCTCCAGCCCCGCCTTGTCCAATCCCTCGGCCACTAGGCGGCGCAAATCCTCCGCCGCCCGGCCTTGCATGCGTGCGGGAATTTCTTCGGACAGTATTTCGAGCAGCAGCTCCGGCATTACGAATGCCCCTGGCTTTGCAGCCAGCCGGCGCAGCACGCCTTGGCCAGCTCCCGTACCCGAAGAATATACGACTGCCGTTCGGTTACGCTGATCACGCCCCGGGCATCGAGCAGATTGAACAAATGACTGGCCTTGAGACAGTGATCATACGCCGGGAGCGGCAAATTCGCCTCGGTCAGCGCAATGCATTCCTGCTCCGCGTCGGCGAAATGCCGCAACAGAATCGCCGTATCGGCGCGCTCGAAATTGTAGGCGGAGTATTGCCGTTCCGCCTCCAGATAGACATCGCCATAGCTCTTGCCGCCTTTTTCCGCGGGCACGCCGTCCCAGTCGAGGTCGTAGACCCGTTCGACGCCCTGCACATACATGGCCAGCCGTTCGAGTCCGTATGTCAGCTCGGTAGAGACAGGGTTGCAGTCGAACCCGCCGACCTGCTGAAAATAGGTGAATTGGCTGACTTCCATCCCGTCGCACCAGACCTCCCAGCCCAAGCCCCATGCGCCCAGTGTCGGGCTCTCCCAATCGTCCTCGACGAACCGGATATCGTGCTGCATCGGGTCGATGCCGAGCGCTTCCAGACTGCCGAGGTAGAGCGCCTGACTGTCCGCCGGCGACGGCTTCAGGATGACCTGGAACTGGTAATAATGCTGCAGCCGGTTTGGGTTTTCGCCGTAACGGCCATCGGTCGGCCGCCGCGACGGCTGCACATAGGCGACATTCCAGGATTCCGGTCCAAGCGACCGCAAGGTCGTCGCCCAATGGAAGGTGCCCGCGCCGACCTCCATATCGTAAGGCTGGAGGATGACACAGCCATGACCCGCCCAAAACTGCTGGAGCGTCAAGATAAGCGATTGAAAGCTGTTGTCGGAGGCCATTGTTCGGCCTGTCCCCGTGCGGCCCCGGTGTGACGCGGCGCAACATACTCAGGCCCGGCTGACCGGTCAATAAGGACAACCCTTCTTGCCGCAATCCTTTGCTGATTTTGCGACGACGAACGTCTTGCAAACGGGACATTCGATCATTTCCCCGGAAATCTGGGAATCCTTCTCGCTTTCCTGTTCCAACCGTTTCTTGCGCTTCTCATCCAACCGGCCGACGAATTTGAAGCCGTACCACACGCCGAGCACCACAAGAACGAGTATCAGGAGTTTTCCCAGTCCGAATCCTAACATCACACGATATCCTCGAGACGCCCGTGCAGACCAAACCGCACCGGCAAGAAGGGCTCAAAGCCCGTAACGGCTCCAAATACCACGTTCCTCGACCGCGCCGACCATGTCCCGTGCCCAGGTCACTTGACGCCCGTCCATGCGCAGCTTCCGTTGAATCCAACTGCGCGGCTGGTCCACGCGCTGCAACCGGATCTTCTCGCCGAACAATTCCCTCATTTTCGGCCTGAGATCGGCAATACCATCGACCAATCCCATTTCGGCGGCTTGCCGGCCGCTCCAGAATTCGCCGGAAAACATTGTCTTGTCGGCACCGGTCAGTTTCTCACCACGCCGGCTGCGGACGAATTCGGTGAACTGCTCGTGAAGATCTTTCTGAATTGCTTTGAGGTGGCGCACGTCCTTCGCGTTTTCCGGCTGAAATGGATCGAGTTGCGCCTTGCGCTCACCGGCGGAGTAAACGCGCCGTTCGACACCGATTTTTTCAAGGAGGCCGGTAAAGCCGAAGCCGGCGCTGATAACGCCGATCGACCCGACGATCGATGCGCCGTTCGCATAAACCTCGTCCGCCGCACAGGCCAGCCAATATCCACCCGACGCCGCCACATCCTCGCAAAAAGCATAGACCGGCACGGATTTCTCCGCGGCCAGATCGCGAATACGCCCGGCGATCAAGGCCGATTGCACGGGCGAGCCGCCGGGAGAATTGATCGCCAAGGCGACGGCCTTGAGGCGTGGCAATTCGAATGCTTTCTCGATCGGCGCCGCCAATTCGTCCAGCGTGAGGCCGCCGCGACGGATACCGCCGAGCTGCCCGATAACCCCGGACAATCGCAATACGGCAACGGTCGGCGCGCGTTCGAAGCATTTGGCGAGGCGCGGCCCGACCACCGGGATGCGGCGTAGCCAGGATTTCGTTTTGTTCTCTGTCATGTGCGCTAACTTGGTGTATCGATGGCGGTTTGCCAAGGTTGCGGCCTAATACAAGGTTGCGGCCTAATAAGAGAGCGCCTCACCGTGCCGCAATACCGCTTCGGCGGCGTGTGTATAGCCGCCGTCGCCGTCATGCAAGATCATTCCGCCGGTCAGCCGCATGGCCGCCTTCGATCCCTTCCTGGCATGGATCAATACGCGCTTTGCCTCTACGGGCGCGCCGTCCTCCGCCGTACGCGGCCAGAGCGGAAAGACAACGATGCCTCCCGCACGCTCGCGCAGCAGCGCGATGATTTCGTCCAACCGGTCCGCCCGATGAACCAGCGTGATTCCCCCTTTTGCGGCCGCCATCTCGGCGCAAAACGCGATCCAGTCGGCGAGCTTGGCGTCTCCCTCCACGGTCTCGATTGCATCGTTCGGCGACGCCCGGCGATCGGCCCGCGATTGCGGCATGTAGGGAGGGTTGGCAAAAACCTCGGCAAAACTTCCCGGCGTCAATTCCGGCGGCGGGTGCAGCAGGCTGCCAATCAAAATCTCGACCCGCTCGCTCATCATATTGATGCGGACGTTCTCGCGCGCTTCCTGGGCCCGCAGCGGCTGGAGCTCCAGACCGGTGATCCGGGCGCCGGGTACACGCTCGGCGTAGCAGAGCGTCGCCGCGCCACCCCCGCAACCGACATCGAGTACGGCTAGATCCGGTGAAACCGCGGGAACCGCGGCGGCCAGGAAAACCGGATCGATGGCCGCCCGATACCCCGAAGCCGGTTGCAACAGGGTGATCCGTCCATCAAGCAGCCGGCCGGTCGCACCGGTCACTTTGCCGCCGTCCAATTCGCCGTATTCGCCCAGCAGGCGCATGGCGACCGAAAAATCTTCCTCCCGCACCATGAGGCGCCGCGGTATGGCGGAGACCGATCCTTCGAGAACGCTGGTATGACTGTCGAGCACGACGGAGTTAATACTCCGCTCGGACAACAGGGCCTGGAACCACGACAACCGCACCAGATCGTTGGTCCTTAAAATTTCACGCATTCCGCCCCTGACCAGTTCATGGTGCACCTGCCGCCCTTGACCCGCCGAAGGGTTGCACTATGCTCCCTGCAACCTAGTCGAGACGTCAAGGTCGGGAGAGCGAACCATTGGGCACCGTGGTCAGCCTAGACGGCTCGCGGCGGGGCCGAAAGCCCAGCCTGGAAGCCATCCATAGCCTTGTCGGTGATGAACTGACACAGGTCAATCAAGTTATCGTGGAAAACATGGACAGCCCGGTTGCGCTGATTCCGCAGCTTGCCGGTCATCTTGTCGCGGCCGGCGGGAAACGTCTCCGGCCGGTGCTGACCCTGGCGTCCGCAAGGCTTTGCGGATACGACGGAAAACGGCAGATCGCCCTCGCCGCCTGTGTCGAATTCATTCACACCGCCACGCTGCTGCACGACGACGTCGTCGACGAATCCATGCTTCGGCGCGGTCGCGACAGCGCCAATGCGGTCTGGGGCAATCAGCCCTGCGTCCTGGTCGGTGATTTTTTGTTTTCACGGTCGTTCGAGCTGATGGTCATGGACGGCTCGATTCGCGTATTGCAGATCCTGTCGCATGCGTCATCGGTCATCGCCGAAGGCGAAGTCATGCAGCTCATGACGACCAACGACACCGCGACCAGCGAGGAAGACTACCTGCAAGTCATCCGGGCCAAAACGGCCACCCTGTTCGCGGCGGCGGCGCGCATTGGCGCCGTGGTGGCCGATCGTCCGCGGGTCGAGGAACAGGCGCTCGAGAGTTATGGCATGAATTTGGGCATCGCCTTCCAACTCATCGACGATGTCCTGGACTACTCGGCGGTGCAGGCAGAGCTTGGAAAAACTGTCGGTGATGATTTCCGCGAAGGCAAAATCAGCCTTCCCGTGGTGCTGGCCTGGCGCCGCGGCAGCCCGGAGGAGCGGGCGTTCTGGCGCCGAACGCTCGAAAAGCTCGAACAGGAAGACGGCGACTTCGACCATGCGGTCGCGTTGATGGAAAAGCGAGGCGCGCTAAAGGATACGGTCGAGCGCGCCCGCCACTACGGCGCCATCGCCCGCGACGCGCTGGGAATATTCCCCGACGGCAAGGTCAAGCAAGCCATGACCGAAGCGATCGATTTTGCCATCGAGCGCGCTTACTAGGCCTTTTCACGAAAATTTCCGCACTGCCACACCGGCCGGGCACGCATTTTTTGCTGCGGCCGTTCGATAAGCGGGCCCGAAAAATAACCAAATACTAACGATTTGCGTGCCACTTTATCGCCGAGTGTCTCGGCGAATCCATACCCATGTCCGTTTTAAAACACGGGAGCCGCGGAGGGGACGCGCGCAAAGACTGCAGAAGCGGTGGTGGATTCGCTAATATTTGGAGGTATCTATGCGTAGCGGAATTTTGGCGGCATGCGTGCTTTGCCTGGCAATATCGAGCCCGGCCGCAGCCCAACAGTCCATACCAGGCGCGAATAAGCCCTATTTCGGGCTACTCGGCGGCATTACCATCGCACCCGACGAGGATATCGACGGCGCGAACGGCCTCTCGGGCGTCTCATCGCAGGAAACTGGTTTCGCCTTCGGCGGTGTCGCCGGCTACAAATTCGGTTTCGGCCCGCGCATCGAGGCAGAATTTATGTACCGCCGCAACCGCCTCAGCTCGTTGCAGCTCACAAATGACGGGGGCTTGGGCACGGCGTTGGGATTCGGCGATCTGAGCGGTACAACGGTCAGCACCAGCGGCACACTTTGGTCTATGTCCGGCATGCTGAATGGCTGGTTCGATTTTCACATCACGCCGGCCTGGGTTCCGTATGTCGGCGGCGGGGCCGGATTTACCCATGCCTCGATCAGCAACGACGGCTCCAGCGTCGTTCTCATTGACGGCTCGGATTCAAATTTTTCCGCACAAGCCGGCGCCGGCATCGCCTTCATTCACGGCGAATTCCTGACGTTCTCGCTCGACTACCGGTATCTCAGAACGCTGGAATTGGATTTCCAGGACTCTGTAACCGGATCAACCGTGAACGCCACCTACCAAACGCACAATATTATGTTCACCATACGCGGCGCCTTCTAAACCGGAACACGCGTTCCGTATTCAACTGCTGCGCGGGCATCGTCAATCCGGCAGAGCCGGCCCAAAGCGTCTTCGGCCATATCGGTGTCAGCCGATATGGCCGATCCTCGCCCAACCGGGCATGATCTTCCATGTCATCGTGAACGATACGGTCGCTCTGCCTCGGCGACACCATCGACGCATCGGGACGGAAACGGCGATGTTCGGGCGGGCCTGGTCCCGATCCCGACGGAAACAATGCTTCCCCTATGAAGCCCTGTTCCACTTGTTTTGGTGGTCGGGGAGAGAGGATTCGAACCTCCGGCCCCTACGTCCCGAACGTAGTGCTCTACCAGGCTGAGCTACTCCCCGCCAAGAGCGTGCCTTATATA
>JAOTYV010000447.1 GCA_029861675.1 Alphaproteobacteria bacterium | reverse complement strand
GGAATATTTGACACATTCGGCGCGTGCTGTGCGAACTACTAATCCGTCCGTCAATAACGGATTTCAGACATGCTGGTCGACCAGGACGGGATTTTTATCCGGGTCGGTCAGCATGAAACTGGCCGGTCCGCTGCTTTGCTCGTCGGCCTCGCTGGCGAATTCTACCCCTGCGGATTATAGGTGTTTCTGGAGTTCTCTTACGTCCTGAAACGCCTCCAGTGGATTGGCTTGCTGGTCCCAGCGCGGATTGAAGGTCAGGGTATTTTTCTCGATCATCGCCTTGAACAGACTAATTGTGCACGCGTCGTTGCGCAGGATTAACCAGCCCTGGGCCGGATCGCCGCCAACGGCTTCAAAGCCCAACTTGCCGTAGAATGCCTGCGATGCTTGAATGTCCTGCACGTTCAGGCTGATTGAAAACGCGCCGAGTTTCATATTTTGGTCTCCCGCATTGGTGCGGTTCCTTCCGCACGGTCCATCCAAAGCTGTCGCCGATATATTCCGGGCGTGCATCCGCAAAGGTAGTCGCGCCGCCGCGACCTCAGAACTGGTTCACGACGCCGCCATTGACCTGCAGCATCTGTCCGTTGATGAAGCCGCCTTGCTCCGAAACCAGCAGGTCGACCATCGCGGCAATGTCGTCGGCGGTGCCGAGGCGGCCCACCGGGTTGGCCTTGAGCAGCGCCTGGAAGCGTGGCGTCGAGGTATCCGTGGATTCGTCCGGAATGGTGCCGGGCGAAATGATGTTGGTGGTGACGCCCTGGGGGCCGAACTCTTTCGACAGGGATTTGGTCATGCCCCAGAGCGCGTGTTTCGAGACGCTGACCGCCGATTTACCCGCATAGCCCTGCTGCGCGTTCATGCCGGTGAAATTGATGACGCGGCCCCAGCCCTTGGTCAGCATGCCGGGAATGCAGGCGCGCGCGAGGTGGAACGCGGAATTGAAGTTGATGTCGATGATCTTGCCCCATTCCTTCTCGGAAATCGTGAGGAAGTCGCCGTCGGTGCGGATCGCCGCGTTATTGACCAGCACGTCGACGCTGCCGAACCTGTCGATGGCGGCTTTGGCTATGGCGATCACCTTGTCGCGCTCGCCGATATCGCACATCTCGATCATCGCCGCGCTGCCGAGATCGCCGACTTTCGCGGCGACCTCTTCGCAGGCGGCCCGGTCGCGTGATCCGTTGAGGACGATGTTGTAGCCGGCTTCCGCCAGGTGCAGCGCGATGGCTCGGCCGATATTCCTGCCCGAGCCGGTGATAAGGGCGGTTCGTTTGTCTTGAGCCATATGAAGTTCCTCCCGAGGAATTGGTTTATGAATGGAGCGTGCAGAGCCGCTCATAGCCGAGAAGTGCCGCCAGCGATAGCCGGATCCGGTCACGACAATGGAATTGTCCGGCGGGCCGGTTTCAGAGCGCCTGTTCGAGCATCTCGCCGACCATCACCACTTCGTCGTGCTGGTTCTTGGATTCGATCTCGAAGCGGATGCGCTTGCGCGCGTCGATTTTTTCGACAAGGCGGACGGTGGTGGTGATCGTGTCGCCCGCGACCACGGGGCGGATGTATTTCGACGACGTGGACAGCAGCGCGGTACGGATCTTCCAGCGCTCGCAAAACTGGACCAGCGGCCGGGACATCAGCGCGGTGGTCATGACGCCATGCGCGATCCGGTCGGGGAAGGGCGTGTTGGCGCGCGCCCAGTCGCCATCCATGTGGATCGGATTGAAACTCTGGATCGCGCCGGCAAACGCATCGATCGCCGCGCCGTCGATGAGCTGCGCACTCGACTCCGTCGCGCCGACGGGAAGGTCTTCATAGGTTCCGGTCCAGGCTTCGGTCGTCATGTTAGGTGAAGCCTCTCATTCGGTGTCTATTGGGGAGATGGCGGCGGCGGCGCGTCAGACGACCTTGTCGCGCTTGGGATTAAGCCGGACATAGGAGTTGGTCTCCGGTTTGTAGTAGGCGCGGTCGTCCTTGTAGCGCCCGCCGACGATGGTCACCGACCAGGTGTCGTCGGTCAGCGCGGTGAAGCTGTGAATTTCCATCGGCGGCGCGACGATCGCCATGTCGTTACGCTCGAGCACCCGGTCGTCGACGACTTCGAGTTCGGCGTATCCGTCGGTGCCGCCGTCATCCTTGCGGTCATAGACGATGTGCTTGAGTTTTCCGCTGTAGATCGCCATCGCTTCCCAAACGCCGTGATCGTGAGGCGGAATGTATTTGTCCTTCGGCAAATGGTCGAAGGTGATCGACATCTGGCCGTCGTAATACAGGTACTTGGACTCATCGATATGGTTGCCGTCGCGTTTGACCCCGGCGTTGCTCAAATCGCTGGCAAGGATCCTGGACAAGGGGGCGCGCAACCCGTCCAGCAGCTTGGCGCCGTCGGATCCATGGATCGAGACCTGCCGCTGCACTTCCTGCGCCAGATCGCGAATTGTGTAGGGGGATTGGGGGTCGGTCGGTGGCATGGGCGGGGCTCCTGCTCGGCGCGGTCGGACTCGCGAAGGATTTACCGGTCAACTATAGGGCGATTTGAAACGTGCCGACAAATCGCGCTGACGGGCCCGCAACCGGCCGGTGCCCGCAATCAGCGCCTCGCTTCGAGTTGTGCGCGCGTTGCGGCCGCCAGCGGCGCGAGCGCTTCGTCGGGGAACGGGTATACCGAGCTTACGTTGATCTCGCACAGAACATAGGTGTCGGCGCCCACCGGGTCTTTCGGTCCATACAGGAAGTCCGCATCCCAGATGAGCGGCAGCCGCGCCGCATCGAGCGCCAGCGTTTGTTAAAGATCCGGCAGCCACTCGGCCTCCATCTTTTCTTTCAGCGGCTGAA
>JAOTYV010000446.1 GCA_029861675.1 Alphaproteobacteria bacterium | reverse complement strand
CCGTCGCGCCGAAGTTGGGCCACCGTGTCGTCCGCGTTTCTCCCGCTCCGGTCCGGCGTCGTGCCGGCAAGGACCAGGCCGTTCAGCCGGTCCGGAAAATCGAGGGCAAAGCACTGCGCCACCATGCCGCCGAACGAAAGCCCCGCGATATGCGCGCGCTCGATGTCGAGTGCATCCAGCATGCGGGCCAATTCCACCGCATAGGCTTGCGGGCTGACATCGCCGTCTTCCCGTTTCGCCGAGGATCCGAATCCCCGGCGGTCATGCGCAATCACGCGATAGGACTTGGCCAGCCGCGGCAACACTTTCCGCCACACGGCGGCGGACCCCGCATTGCCGTGCAGTAGAAACAACGGCGGTCCCGAACCCGCTTCGTCGTAGTACAGCCGATCCTCCGAGATCGTCACATGCGGCATCGACTCGTCCTCTCATCGTGCTTTCAGCCGCGCCCCTATCGCGGGCGATTCAATTTCGATGTCGATAGAGGATATCGCCGGGATATCGTGGGCACGACCCGACAGCGCTCACCTGGTTCTTGACCGGCCGCGCCGATATCAGCGCGGCATCGTAAAGACATTTGCCGGTTCCTCATCCCTCCGGAAGCTCGTTTCGAGCCGACGGGACATGGCAAGAGCGTAGGGCAATCCTTCGCAGAGTTCCGTGAGCAGGGTGTCGTCGAGTTTTAAGCCATTCCGCTTCGCTGATATTTCCGCAATCTGACGCGTTTCCGCATCCAGATCGGCCAGCTCCGGCGCCTCGTATTTAGGCATGATCGCTGGCTTCGCCATGCCGGCCTCCAGCGGCGGGCGCCGGTCGCGCCAATCCGTTGCCTTCTCGTAGGCATGGGCAATCGCGAGCGCCGTTGCGTCTTCGAACGGTCGGCTGGCAATCTGCATCGACAAAGGCAGCCCGGCGTCCGTGAAGCCGTTGCAGATCGAAACGGCGCCACCGCCGATGACATTGAAGGCGGTCGTAATCTTCGGCGATTCCCATGACGACACCGTGCGGTGATCTTCGAGTTTTGTCGCGGGTCCATTTCCAAGTGTAAGAAGCGCATCATATTTTTCGAATATCGGCTTCGCCTCATCGACCAGCTGCCGCCGCCGGCGCATGGCGCTCATATAGTCCAGCGCCGTAAAGACGCAGGCAGGCAGGATTCTGCGACGCAGATCACTGCTGAATTTGTACGGCTGATTTACGAAGTCGAAATGATGAACGCTCAGCAACTCCGCTTCGGCGATGATGATTTTTACGTCGTAGTACACCTCGAGCGGCCGCAGCGTAACGTCCTCTACGATCGCTCCCAGACTTCGCAGCACCTCGATAGCATCCGCCATCGCGCGTTTCTGCTCGGGGCTGGCTTGAGTGTCTTCTTCGTAGAAATGCCCGACATGGCCAATTCGAAGCCCTTTCAGCTCCGTGCGGAGGGCGGACCGGTAATCGGGCAACGGTACCTCAACACTGCACGGGTCGGATGGGTCGAACCCGGCAAGCGCTTGCAGGACGATCGCGCAATCCTCCACCGTCCGCGCCAATGGGCCGGCGTGATCGAAGGTAAAGGAATTCGCAATCACGCCGCGCTTGCTGACGAGCCCGTAGGTAGGCTTGAGACCGACAAGTCCGCACAGCCCGGCCGGGTTGCGGATCGACCCGCCGGTATCCGATCCGAGTGCGGTCGGAACCAAGCCGGCGGCGACGGCGGCCCCGGAGCCGCTGGAGGATCCACCGGGAATGTATTCCAGATTCCATGGGTTGCGCGCCGGTGGGAATGCCAGATCAAATGTCGGCCCGCCATGTGCGAATTCATGGGTCGCCAATTTTCCCATCAGCACGGCGCCCGCGTCGAAGAGATTGCGAACCGTCGCGGCGTCATGCTTGGGAATATTTTCGAGCAGCTGCTTCGAATGCGCCGTCGTGCGAATTCCGGCGGTGTCGTAAATATCCTTTAGGGCAAACGGAATGCCGTGCAGGGGGCCGCGCCAATTGCCAGCGGCGATTTCCGCTTCCGCGGTTTCCGCCTGACGCAAGGCGACTTCGGGCGTGGCGAGCACATAGGCGTCGAGCAGCGGATTGATAGCGTCCGATCTGTCGATGAGCGCCGTCGTATAGTCGACCGGCGACAGCTCCTTGTCCCGTATAAGAGCGCTCACCTCTGCAATGCTCGCATAATGCAAATTCGTATGTGTCATCTCACGCTCCAATCGGCAGCATCATTCTTCGGCATACTTTTTCCTATCGTATTTAGCCGCCAAGTCGCCGGTGTACCCAGTCCGCGTGCGTCAACGCGCGGGCGTCCTCGCCAAGCGGGGCCAGCAGCTGGATGCCGATCGGTAGACCCGTCGGTCCTTCCAAAACCGGCACGTTGACGCAGGGCAGGCCGAGCGGGGTCCAGAATTGGCTGAAGATGGGACTGCCGGTGCTTTCCTCGAACCGCGGGGCTTCGCCGGGAACGCTCGGCGCCAGGATGACGTCGTAATCGGAAAACACGTCCTTCATGAGGTCGGCGCACCGCGCGACTTTGCGCCAACCGGATTCGTATTCCCCCCGGGTCCATCGCAATCCGTGTTCCAGGCGCTCCATCAGATGGGCGCTAATTTTTTCTGGAAAACGGGTTCGTTCGTATGTGAGTGCGCGACAAAACTCGTACTCGCTGAGCGTCGTGTGCACTTCGGCGAGATCGTCGAATGATGCGGGCAAGGTCAAATCCGAGACATCGGCGCCTTGATCGCCAAGGCGGCCAGCCGCCTCCTCGACCAGGGCCTGGGTCGAGGCATCGGCCTTGTCCCAAACGGGTGTGCGGCAGAAGGCGATCTTCGGCGTGCCGGCGATTTCCCAAGCGTCGTCAGGG
>JAOTYV010000445.1 GCA_029861675.1 Alphaproteobacteria bacterium | reverse complement strand
CCTGGTCATCCTGTTCAGCACCGAAACGGGCGAGCCGCTCGCCATTTTTCCCGACGGGGTGGTCCAACGCATGCGCGTCGCCGGCGCAAGCGGCCTGGGTGTCAAATATCTCGCACGGCGCAACGCGGAAACGGTCGCCTTGCTCGGCTCGGGCTGGCAGGCCGGCAGCCAGGCGATGGCGGTCGCGGCGGTCCGCGATATCAAGACGATTCGGTGCTTCAGTCCCAATGCGGCGCATCGGGACGCCTTCTGCCGCGACATGACATCCCGGCTCGGGATCGAGACGGTACCCGCCGACTCCGCGGCCCTCGCGGCGCGCGGCGCCGACATCGTGCTGTGCGCGACCAACAGCATGGATCATGTCTTTTTCCGCGACTCGCTCGAGCCCGGTATGCATGTGTCAACAATCCGCGACGGTGACTTGGATCCGGCGATTATCAAATCGAGCGATATCGTGGTCATGCACGATCCGGCAAGCGTCGACACCGGCCATTACCTCACGACGCACGGCCTCCATATTCCCGATCAGGACAAGGATGCCGCCTCGGCCAGCGATATGGCGTTTCTCGCCGATGTGCCGGTCCTCCCCGACTTGATTGCCGGGACCGCGGCCGGACGGGAGCGGGCCGACCAAATTACCTGTTTCCTGAATTTTCGCGGGCTCGCCGTACAATTCACCGCGGTCGGCGCGGCGCTCTACGCCAAGGCGCGCGACGCCGGGCGCGGCCGGGACTTGCCCAGCGAATGGTTCACCGAAGACGTCCATCCCTGAACGGAGGCCTCAATCCCCCGGCAGGCTGCCGATCATTCCAAAGACGCCGTGCTTGCGGATGTTGCGGCGCATCAGCTCCACATCGATGACCTGATCGTCGTCGACGTCGAGATTGACCTTGTTTCCGAGCGTCGACACGTACCAGGCCTGGGTCGCACCGTCCTTCGCCTGGAAGATCAGGTCGTTGATATCGAACCGCGCAACGATGTTGAGGATCAAATCCTCCTTGAGCGTGTCCACCCCCTCGCTAACGCCTTCGCCCTGCACCAACACCTTCCACGCGCCGGCCTTGAAATAGGCCTCGATCTGGCGAAACACGTAGGTCTGGCTATGCGTCCAATCGTCGTGACCTTTCTGGCCCGCCTCGGCGATGACCTCCAGACCCTCTTCCACCGCCATCTCGATCAAGGCGCATTTGTCGTCCAGCGGCATGGCGATCTGCGCACTCGAAACCTCGACCGCATCGCCGCCCAGCCGCTTGACCTCGCGGTAGAAGTCGCGTGAGACGCCTTGCAGGAATGCCGCCTCCGAGACGTCGCCCGCGAAAAAGCACTTGGCGCCGTGCTCCTTATAAAGGGCGATCTTGCGGGTGATGAAATCGTCGGTTTGCAAGCGGTAGGCACCGATGGCGATTTTCGCCAAATCGATGTAATCGCCCGCCGATTCCATCAAATCCTGCACGCGCCCCAACCCGATACCGCGGTCGGCGACGATGGTAAGCCCATGGGCGCGCGGTTTGGCCGGGCGCGGCGCCACGCGAATGAATGAGAATGCCTTGTCTTGCAAATCAGCGTTGCCGGTCATCGATCGCCTTCCGTCCATTGTTTTGATGCGCAAAAGTGCCGACGCTTTCGCCGATTGCGCGGATTGGTGTTAATCTGCCGCGCGCCCGCACCGGGCACAACGCCCACCCAAAAAATTTATTCACGGAGTTCAGAACTCGAAAATGTCCGACCAAAACGACTCCACCCCCACACCGGGCGGCCCGCCGCTTTCCGGTATCCGCGTTCTCGACCTGACCGCCATTGTCGCGGGCCCCTTTTGCACCACCATGCTGGCCGATATGGGAGCCGAGGTGGTCAAGGTGGAACGCGCCGATCGCGGCGACGATACGCGCACCGCAACGCGTTACGACGGACGCGACGGGCATGAGGACTACTTCAACGCCATCAACCGTTCGAAAAAGAGCATTGCGCTCGACCTAAAGAAACCGGCGGCGCAGGCGGTAGCCCGCGAACTGGCAAAAAAGGCCCATGTCGTTGTCGAGAATTTCAAGCCCGGCACCGCCGCGCGCCTTGGCATGGGATGGGACGATCTGCGGTCGATCAACCCGGCGCTGATCTATTGCTCGATTTCCGGCTTCGGGCAAAGCGGCCCGGCGCGCGACCGGCTTGCGCTCGACCCGGTGATCCAGGCGGTTTCCGGCATGATGAGCATTACCGGCGAACCGGAAGGCGAGCCGATGCTGGTGGGAACGTCGATTTGCGACGTGTTGTCCGGCATGTACGCCGCCTATGCGGTGGCGGCCGCGTTGAACGGCGTCCATGGCGACGGCAAGGGCCGCTATATCGACCTCAGCATGCAGGCCGCCGCGATCGGTGTCCTGAGCACCCGCATGGGAGAAACACTGCAGGCGGGGCTGCTGCCGAAGCGGATGGGCAACCAGAACCCGATGCGCGTTCCGGCGAACGCCTATCCCACCCGGGACGGAAAATTCATGCACGTCATCCTGCTCAACCAGGATCATTGGATGCCATTTTGCCGCGCCGTCGAACGCCTCGACTGGATCGATGATCCGCGCTTCGCGACGCCGGCGAGCCGGGTCGAAAACCGTGAGACAATGAACGCGGCGATCGCCGCCGAATTCCAAAAACACACCACCAATCATTGGGGCGAGCGGTTGGCGGCAGAGCGTATCCCGTTCGCGCCGGTGCAGAATTACGAAGAATCGCTGGGCGACCCGCAAATTCTCCATCGCGGCGTCGTGCGGACGCTCGACCATCCCACGTCGGGGGCGATCCGCGTGGTCGGCCCGCCCTGGCGCATCGACGACACCGACACACCGATGCAGCCGCCCCCGCT
>JAOTYV010000444.1 GCA_029861675.1 Alphaproteobacteria bacterium | reverse complement strand
GCCCGGTCGCAGGAGCGCCATCCCGACCACCATGTTTCAGTGTTGCTGTATCGGCCGCAGTCAGCTTAATCCTCACCCGATTCGGATTCGGATTTGGAATCGAAGAGTTGAACCGGTTGCGCCGGCATCACCGTGGAAATGGCGTGTTTGTATACAAGCTGGGAATGAGCGTCGCGGCGCAACAATACACAAAAATTGTCGAACCACGTGATAATACCTTGTAATTTTACGCCGTTGACCAGAAAAATCGTTACCGGCATCTTGGCCTTACGGACGTGATTTAGAAACACATCCTGAAGATTCTGGCCTTTTTCGGAAGACATGGATCAGTCCCTTTGTTGTCGTTGGGGTTCCCAAACACCCGAACCCGGAATTCAACACTCTTATATGGCTCTTGTCGGCGATTCTACAATATCGGACGCAAAGAGAGCGGCACTTTACAACGTGGCCACGTATGTTGCTAGTTCCATGCAACGCCTCAAATGAACTTTCGGTTGAAATTCTTCGAATTCCAAACCCTCCGGTAATGCCTCGCGCATCAAAACCGGGACGCAGTTAGCGCGGTATGCGATTTCCATATCAATTCCGGCATCGCCGACGAACCATACGGTTTCACCGGGCGAAATCATGCTGCCGTCCAGCGCCATGAGCAAAGGGTCGACCGCCGGTTTGTCATTTGCGGCATCGCCGGCGCCGACAACCGCGTGAAAAAATCCGTCCCAGCCCAAATGTGCGGCCTCCTCGCGCAGGTATCGGCCGGTCTTGTTGCTCACGACGCCAAGCAGGACATTCCGCTCCGACAGGGTCTGCAGCATGTCCTGTGCGCCCGGAAATGGCATAAGGCTCTCCAAATGCAGCCGCTCGAATGCCTCGTAGAAGATCCGGACGGCGTCCTCCCACCGGCTGCCGAACAATTTCGGGAAGGATTCCCGCATCGAATACCGTACCCGCTGCCGGGTTTCCTCGAGCGTCCAAGGTGTTTGATCCATCGCTTCGAACGTGACGGCCAGTGCGGCGTGGATCGTTGTCCAGGTGTCGACGAGTGTATTGTCCCAGTCGAAGATTATCGCCTGGGGCGGTCGGACATCGCCAATAGGCGGATTGTTCACGCGATTCGCCGCCGGCGGCCGGCGGGCTTGCCGTCGGATCCGTCCCGGAGGCCGCGGCAATAGTCGAGATAGGCCTCCAGTAAACGGCAGGACAGAGAACCCGGCTTGCCATTCCCGATCACCGTGTCGTCGATTTGGACAATCGGCGTCGCAAATGACGTCGCGCTCGACACGAAGACTTCCCGCGCGGCTTTAGCTTCGTCGATCGAGAAAAGCCGTTCTTCAACCTCGATGCCCTCTTCCGCCGCAATCCGCAAGATCGAGAGCCGGGTGACGCCATTCAGGATCGCATGGGTCGGCGGCCGGGTGATGAGCCGCCCTTCCTTGGAAATGATCCAGGCATTGCTGGAGGTGCCTTCCGTGACATTGCCGTCCGCATCGACCATCAGCGCCTCATACGCATCCGCGCGCACGGCGGCCGTCTTGGCCATGCAGTTTGGAATCAGGGAAATAGTCTTGATATCGCAGCGCTGCCAGCGGATATCCGGCACGGTTATCGCATTCGCGCCTTCCGTAAAACGGCTGCTGGCAAGCATATCGACATTGCGGGTGGTCATCACGAGCGCGGGTTCGATCGGTATGCGCGGATATTCATGGCTTCGCGCAACAACGCCTCGGGTGATTTGCAGGTACAGGATCCCGTCCTGTATTCGGTTGCGGCGGACGAGTTCGCCCATCACCCGTTGCAGCACGGGACGCGCCATGGGCATGGCAATCTCGATTTCCGAAAGGGAACGCTCGAGCCGGTCGAGATGCGGTTCCTCGTCGACCATCCGGCCGCGGACGATGGTGACGACTTCGTAGACCCCGTCGGCAAATTGGTAGCCGCGGTCTTCCACGTGGACGGCCGCCTGAGCGTGCGGCACATAACGTCCGTTGACATAGGCAAAACGCGGCATTGCGGTTGATCCTCTCCGGCCTTGGTATCCGCCCCCACGCCGCGTGCCCGAACCCGCGACAATTCGGGCGGCCGGGGCGCTAATGGGCGCTGTCTATAGGAACTCGAGCCTGACGGCGAACAGTTTTTCGACCTTTCTTACCGAATTGGCCGTGGCGAGGAGGATCACCCTGTCGCGCGCGCGCACATCGGTGTCGCCGCGCGGGATAACCACCTCACCATTGCGCACGATCGCGCCGATGATCACGCCCGACGGCAGGTTGGCTTCCTTAATCTGCGATCCAACCAGCGGCGACGTCTCCATTGCCTCGGCCTCGATGATTTCCCCGAATCCATCCAGCAGCGAATGCACCGCCCGGATACGCCCACGGCGGACATGCTGCAAAATTGTCGACACGGTAATGGCGCGCGGATTGACCAGCACGTCGATCCCCAAGGTCGTTACCAGCGACGAATACGTCGTCTTGTTGGCGAGCGCGATGGTGCGTTCTACCCCATAACGTTTCGCCAGCAAGGACGCCAGGATGTTGGTCTCATCATCATCGGTGACCGCTACCACGGTATCCGCCGATTGGATGTTGATTTCCTCTAAGATTTCCGCGTCGAGCCCATCGCCGCAGGTGACCATGATATCGGGCATGGTGCTGGCGAGTTTACGCGCGCGCGCCGGATCACGTTCGATGACCCGGACGCTGATGTCGGTGGTTACCGTGATCAGCTTGGCAAGATTCAAACCGATATTGCCGCCGCCCAGAACAACCAGGCGTTGAGCCGCACTTTCCTCCTGCCCGAATGCCGCGAGCGCGCGCGGGACATGAGCGCTGTCGGCGGCGAAGTACACTTCATCGCCCGGC
>JAOTYV010000442.1 GCA_029861675.1 Alphaproteobacteria bacterium | reverse complement strand
GCCCGACGCTGGCGAAATCCGGGTCGGCGGCGATGTTATCGCCTCGCCCAGTCATTCGTTGCCGCCGGAAAAGCGCCGGATGTCGATGATCTTCCAGAGCTACGCCATCTGGCCGCACAAGACGATCTATCAGAACGTCGCCTATGGCTTGAAGTACCGCGGCGTGACCGGCGAGGACGCGTCGCAGAAAATTCGCAAAATCCTTGGCGTGGTGCAGCTCGACCAACTGGCCGAACGGTATCCGGGCGAACTTTCCGGCGGACAGCAGCAGCGCGTCGCCCTGGCCCGCGCGCTGGTGGTGGAGCCGGAAATTCTGTTGCTCGACGAGCCGCTCAGCAATCTCGACGCCAATTTGCGGGAAGAAATGCGATTTGAAATTCGCCGCCTGCATGACGAATTTCACTTCACCTCGGTTTACGTGACCCATGACCAGTCCGAAGCCATGGTGATCGCGGATCGCATCTGTGTGATGAACCAGGGCAAGATCGAACAGGTCGGCACACCCGATGAGATTTACGAACGACCGCGCACGCGGTTCGTCGCCGACTTCGTTGGCAAAACCAACCTCCTGTCGGGGACACTGGTTGGTCCGGACCGGTTCGACCTTGGTGCGGGCATCGTCCTGTCGGTGACGCCGCAGCCCGAAATCCGCGTCGAGGAACAGATCTCCGTTTCGCTCCGCCCGCACGATATCCGGCTGGTCCGGCAAGCGGACAAGGCCGATGCGAAAACCGGCAACGGCTATCAAAGCTTTCCGGGCAAGGTCGAGGAATGTTTCTATTTCGGCGAGGTGCTGGACTATCAGGTTCGAATCGGCGAATCGTGCACGTTGCGCGTCATCGAGCCGCCCGGCAACCGGTGCGCGCCGGGAGAGACGGTCGACGTCATGATCCATCCGGACCATTGCGTCGCGGTGCGCGCAAGCTGATCCCGCCCGGAATAGGGACGATACGGCGTACGACCGGCCAGACCGAATAATCGCGGAACGTTTTCTCCTTACAGCGGCGCGGTGCGAATTAGGGTTTGCGCGACCTCCCGGCACTTGTTAGCGAGAGAGTGCGAACACCGGGAGAGACGGAATGGCGAAGGCGAAAACACCCAATATTCTGCTGATTATGGCCGACCAATTGGCGCCGCAAGCGCTGCCGGTGCACGGCCACCCAATGGTCAAGGCGCCCAACCTGATGCGGCTGGCCGAGGACGGCGTCGTCTTCGACAATGCGTATTGCAATTTTCCGCTGTGTGTCCCGTCGCGCATGTCGATGCTGGCCGGCCGCCTGGCGCATAATATCGGCTCCTGGGACAACGCGACCGAATTGCCCACAGCGACACCGACCATGGCGCACTACCTCCGGAACGCCGGTTACTCGGCGACATTGGCCGGCAAGATGCACTTCATCGGTCCCGACCAGTTGCATGGGTTTGGCGAGCGCGTTTCGACCGACGTCTACCCGTCGAATTTTGCCTGGACGCCCGATTGGGTCAAAGGCGAGCGCTACCGCCCAACCGGCATCAACATGCGGGCGGTGGTCGATGCCGGCCAATGTGTCCGCAGTCTGCAAATCGACTACGACGACGAGGTCGAGCATGCGGGTATCCAGAAAATCCACGATCTGGCGCGCTTCTCGAACGACCAGCCCTTCTTTCTCACGGTCTCCTTCACCCATCCGCACTCGCCCTTCGTGACGACCAGGAAATACTGTGACCTGTACGATCACGACGACATCGATATGCCGGCGGTGCCGGCGATACCGGTCGATGAGCTGGATGAATTCAGCCGCTGGCTGCATTACGCCCACGCCACCGACATGCACACGGTGACCGAGGAACACATCCGCACCGCGCGGCACGCCTATTACGGCATGTGCAGCTATATCGACGACAAGGTCGGACGCATCCTCGACACGATGGACGAGACCGGGATGCTCGACGACACCGTCGTCATCTTCTCCGCCGATCATGGCGAAATGCTCGGCGAACGCGGCATGTGGTACAAGCAGTGCTTCTTCG
Organism: Alphaproteobacteria bacterium; assembly: GCA_029861675.1. Next base: position 859 of record JAOTYV010000442.1, on the reverse strand, counting down.
AATGGTCGGTCCGGGTCCCGATGATCGTCCGCTATCCGCGGGCGTTCGCGCCGCGGCGGGTGACCGAGCTGGTCTCGCTGATCGATCTGATCCCGACCCTGCGCGACATTGCGGCCGACGGCAGCGCGCCGGAAGCGCCGTCGCCGCTGGACGGACAGTCGATGACGGGGTTGCTGTCAGGCAACGCCGGCGGCTGGAACAACACCGTGATTTCGGAATATACCGGCGAGGGCGTTATCGCGCCGTGCCGCATGATTCGCCGCGACGCCCACAAATACATCTACACACACGGTCATCCCGCCATGCTGTTCAATACGGCGAAGGATCCGCTGGAGCTGGAAAACCTGGCCGGGACGCCGGCCGCGGCGAAAGTCGAGACCGAGCTGCGGGCGGCGCTGCTCGACGGCTGGGATCCGGATCATATCGCCGCGCAATGCATCCAAAGCCAGAAGGAAAGACTGTTTATCCAAGAGACGACCGGCGGCGATCCCAATTGGGCCTACAAGTTCAGGCCGGATGACGGCAACCGGTTCGTCCGCAACGACAGCGCCGTCGGCACTAAGATCAAGGCGCGCTATCCGTTCGTCGAGCCCACGCCGTTCGAGCGATAGAACCGGCGCAGAATCGAAACGGAGCACGACATGGCAGTCCAGTACCTGAAGAAAGCATCCAAGACGGCGGCAAGCGGCGAAGACGAAACACGCCGGATCGTCGCCGAGATGCTGGCTGAGATCGAATCGGGCGGCGAGGATTCGGCCCGCGACTATAGCGAAAAGTTGGACGGCTATACCGGGGAGATCCTGGTCGGCGAGGAGACCATTGCCGCCACCGCGGAAAAAGTGCCGAACCGGCTCAAGGA
>JAOTYV010000443.1 GCA_029861675.1 Alphaproteobacteria bacterium | reverse complement strand
GGACGGATTGCATGCCCCGGGTATGGCCCGGTATGTGGTGCACCGAAATTCCCGGGAAAACCTCCTCGTCGCCGTCGTGAAAGACGACCCTGTCGCCGTAGACCGCGGCGACCATTTGCTTGACCTCGTCGAGCACGTAGGAATGGCGCAGCGGCTTGTGGGTCATCGCCCGCCCGGTGACGTAGGCCATTTCTTCATCCTGGATATGAAATTTCGCCTTCGGGAAAAGGTCTAGATTTCCCACATGGTCGTAATGCATGTGGGAAATAATGACGTCCTCGACCACGCTTGCGTCGACGCCGATCAGTTTCATGCCCTCGGTCGGACAGCGATGAGAGGTCCGGCCGCGCTTATCGCCTTCGGCCTTGCTGAAGCCGATATCGAACACGACCGTGCGGTCCGCGTTACGAATCACCCAAACGAAATAATCCATCGACAGCGGCGCGTCGTGCGGATCGCCATGGACGAAGATTTTGCCCCGTTCGCCGACGCGGTCGCCGTATTTGATCGCAAACACCTCGTATTCAGGCAGCGGCATTCTTTTTCTCCATTATGGGGTTTCTGATCGAACGGGACGGCCGGGCTCACGCGCCGATCATCAGCGCGGCGCGACCGGTCACCAGCCCTTGCTCCAGCCGTTGGTGCACGTGCTCCGCTTCTTCCAGCGGATAGGTTTCGGTGACGATCGGACGAATCTCGCCGTGCGCCACCAGTTCCAGTGAATCGATGACTTCCTGGCGGGTGCAATACCGGCTGCCGAGCAGTTCGAGCTCCTTTCGGAGCATGATCTGGGCGCTGACGGTAAACGGTTTGCCGGCGGAACCGCCGAGCGTGACCAGACGGCCGCCGATCCCGAGCGCCGCCACGCCCTGTTCGAGCGTTTGGGTGGACGAGACATAGTCGATCGCCACATCAACGCCCGCGCCCTTGGTCAGCTCGTGGATTGCGTCGACCACATTGTCGGCGTTCGCATCGACCACCGCGTCGGCGCCGGCGTCGCGGCAGGCCGCGAATTTGTGGGATGCGACCTCCACGGCGATCACCCGGGCGTGCGCCCATTTGCACATCATGACCTGATGGAGCCCGACGCCGCCGCCGGCGCCGAAGACGGCCACCGTGTCCCGCGGTCCGACACGGCCGCGCCGCAGCACCTTGTAGGGCGTGGCGGTGGCGTCGCAGATCACGCCCGCCTCGGCGGGATGGCCGCGCCAATCCAGCGCTTCGGGCAGTTTGATGAAGTTCTGTACCGGCAGCTTGATGTATTCGGCGTAGCCGCCGTCGATCTGCCGCCCCACATGGCCCTGAATTTTCGTGGAAATGGTCGGCCGGTCCGACCGGGTCCAGCGATCCTCACCCTCGATTAGATAGAACCAGCAGGTTACCGGATCGCCGTTCCGGAGCGGTTCGATGACCGGCAGTGTTTCGGTGCGGGGGCCGACGGCGACGATTTCGCCCGTGATCTCGTGGCCGATGACGATCGGGAAGTTCGCCCCGGTCCGCCCTGCCCGGACATGCTGGATGGTCAGGCCGGAGCCGCAGGCCAGTACCCGGGCGACCGCTTCGCCGGGACCCGGCGTTGGATCGGGCCAGTCCTCCAGCACGAAGGGCTCGTTGGGGCCCCGCAAAACCATCGCTTTCATCGGAACTCTCCCGCTTCACCGGATATGCGAACCCGTCTGGTCCGGCCGGCTAGACGACCGGTTCGCCCGCGGTGATCGACTTGTGCATGAGACGCCGCGCATCCGGCGGAAAGGCGTTGCGGTGGTGCATGGTGCAGCGATTGTCCCAGACCAGTAGATCGCCGACCGCCCATTTATGCTCCCAAACATACTTGTCGCGGCAGGTATGCGCCCACACCCGATCGAGCAGTTCTTCGCTTTCGTCGAGCGGGAGATCGAAGATGTAGGAATTGAGGCGGCGGCCGAGATAGAGGCATTTCCGGCCCGACGCCGGGTGGGTCCGCACCATCGGGTGTTTCACGCCCGGCGCCTTTGACGGATCGGTCACTTCCTCATATTCCGGACGCCTTGTCCCGTTCGAGTTGTGCACCTTGGAGTGGTTGGCGTATCGCCCCTCGATCTCGGCGGCAAGCTCGTCCGGCATTTCATCATAGGCCTGGTACATATTGAGGAAGGCGGTTTCGCCGCCGTGATCGGTGACTTCGATTGCGTGCAGCAAGCTCGCCGAAATCGGCACTTCGGTAAACGAGCTGTCGGTATGCCAAAAGGCTTCGCCGTCTCCGAGCGCGCCGCGCTGAGTGCCGTCTTCGTCGATAATGTTGGAGATGATGGTAATGTCGTCTGGCACCTCGTCCGGGTAATAGTCCTTGCGCCCAAGACCCAACAACTGGTTTGCCGACAGACCAGGAGGCCCAAACACTTCGCGGAGCCGTAGCAGATCATCGAAGCTGAGCGACTGGCCCCGAAATGACAGGACCGAATTGTCGATATAGGCATTGAAAATAAAGTCGCGGTCCGGGTCCGAAACGTCCTGCGATAAATCGATGCCGGTAATTTCCGCGCCGCGCGCGCTGCCTGTCGGGATGACGTCCATCGTCTTATCCATTCCCTATCAAGAGGTTTCCCAAAACTCTACCACGCTTACCGGTTCCGCAAAATTCGGTGCGTTCGGTCCCTATCGGGAGCGTTGATCAATCACGGGCGGAGGCCGATGCTTCGTTGCAGGCCCAAATCTTCCCGGCGAACCACAACGCGGGATCTGGAGCAAAATATGCTGCCGAATTTATTTGCCGGAAGATCCCGCGAATAGCCGCCAATATATTCGGTGGCGATACCAGAAATGCCGAGCGTCAAGGAGCGTGATTAGCGTCGTGACGGAGGTGGCAGTGTTCACCAGCAAAACGAGGAGT
>JAOTYV010000004.1 GCA_029861675.1 Alphaproteobacteria bacterium | reverse complement strand
CGCCGTCCTACGCACCATTCTCGAATTGGTCGCGGTCGTCGCCTTTGCCGCCGCGGCATACGGCGCCATGGCCGTCGTCACGCCAAGCCGCGAAGGCCAGGTGGTCGCAATCGCCCTGATCAACGCAAGCGTGCTGTGCCGGGCAATCGCCGCCGTCGCCCGCATGCTGCTTGCGCCACGCATCGGAACCATGCGGCTCATCCCGATCGGCGACGAGACGGCGAATTACAGCTTCGTCTGGATTCGACGCCTGACCAATTGGACGATCTACGGCTACTTCATCATTCAAGCCGCCCTGCCGCTCGGCTTGCCGGCCGCCGCACAGACAGCGTTGATGAAGTTACTGGGGCTGATCGTGGCGCTCCTGCTGGTCATGCTGCTGCTGCAAAACCGGCAAGACGTGGCATCCGCGATCCGCGGCCGAGACGGACAATCGCTGGCCATCCTGCGCCGGCGGATTGCCGAAATATGGCATTTTGTCGGCATCGTTTTCATCGCGGCAATCTATGGTGTCTGGGCGCTGGAGATTCCGGGCGGATTCGAGTTTGTCCTCCGCGCCACCTTGATGAGCCTGGTGATCCTGGGGATTGCCCGCGGTTTGATCATGCTCGAGCGTCCGCTTGTTCGCCGCGCCTTTTCCTTGACCGACGAACAGAAGCGCCGCTTTCCGGGGCTCGAGGCCCGCACCAACCGCTATCTGCCGGTGCTGCAAACCGCGATCAAGATCGTTATCTATGTCGCCACCGCCTTGGCCCTGCTCGATGTCTGGGGGCTCGACGTCTTCGCCTGGTTCTCCGGGCCGGTCGGCAGTCTGATATTGGGCCGCCTCATCACCATCGGCGCCATTATCTTTTTTGCCCTGGTGGTCTGGGAATTGATCAGCGCCGGAATCGAGCGCTACCTCACCGCCACCGACCGGGAGGGCAACACGGTCAGCCGCAGCCAACGCGCCCAAACGCTGCTGCCCTTGCTGCGCAATTTGGTTCTGATCATTCTGGCGCTGATGGTCACCCTGATGGTGCTTTCCGAACTCGGCGTCGAGATTGGGCCCCTGATCGCCGGCGCTGGAATTCTCGGCCTCGCGGTCGGTTTCGGCGCGCAGACGATCGTCAAGGACTTCATCACGGGATTTTTTATCTTGATGGAGGATTCGGTCGCGGTCGGGGATTTTGTCGAATTGTCGGGTCACATAGGCAAGGTCGAGGCGATGTCGATCCGGTCGATCCAGCTGCGCGACGGTTTGGGCCAGGTGCACCGAATTCCCTTCAGCTCGGTCACGACGACCACCAACAAGAGCAAGGATTTTTCCTTCGCCCGGTTCGACATCGGCGTCGCGTACAGCGAAAGCATCGACCGCTGCATGGACGTTATGCGCGAGGTCGGCGCGGAAATGCGGGCCGACCCGGAATATGCCTCTGTCATCATCGCCGATATCGAAATCCAGGGTGTCCAGAGCTTGGGTGATTCAGCGGTCGTGATCCGTGGACGGTTCCGGGTGCAGCCCGGCAAGCAGTTCGGCGTTCAGCGGGCCTATCACCGGCTCATCAAGAACCGATTCGACGAGGAAGGCATCGAAATTCCCTTCCCGCACCGCACACTGTATTTCGGCGTGGACAGCCACGGCAACGCACCGCCGGCGCGCATTGCAATGCAGGACGCGACCGGCGGCGACGACCAGCCGGCAGTATCGGACCGTCCCAAGGAACCGAAGCGGCGCGCCGAAGGAGAACGGGGCGGCGCGGGCGAAGACGCGGGCGAAGGGGGCGAGGGAATGTAACCACCGGCGGCGTGGTTCACCCCTGCCGAAGGACGAACAGCGCCTGCGCCGCCAACAAGTTGGCGAACGGGCCCGAAGCCGACCAGTCGAGGGCGTTACCGTTGCGGTCCAACGGCACCGCTCGCTCCACCTCGACCCGCAGGTCGCGGCACAGCGCGAGAAAATCCTTGATCGTGCACAAATGGATGTTGGGCGTGTCGTACCACAAATACGGCAGCGTCTCGGTCTGGGGCATCCGACCGCGCGTCATCAACCGCCAGCGCACCTGCCAGAACCCGAAATTCGGCACCGACAGAATGGCGTGCCGGCCAATCCGAACCAGGTTCTCGACCACCCGGTGCGGCTGGCGCGTCGCCTGCAAGGTTTGGCTCAGCACCGCGTAGTCGAAGGCGCCGGCGGGATAGTCATCCAAATCGGTATCGGCGTCGCCCTGGATCACCGACAGGCCCTGGCTCACGCCTTCGTTGACGCCGGCCATGCTGAGTTCGATGCCGCGGGCATCGACCTGTTTGAAGTCGCTCAGATACCGGAGCAGCGCCCCCTCGCCGCAGCCGACATCCAGTACCCGGCTTCCCGCGGGCACCATATCGGCGATGAGCTGCAGGTCGACGCGAATCGCCGCGCGGGCATCGTTCATCGGCCGAGCCCGCGATGTTCCGCGCAGCCATTGATGAAGCCTTTCAGAACACGGATGAATTCGGGTTCGTCGAGCAGGAAGGCGTCGTGGCCCTGGTCGCTTTCAACCTCGACGAAACTGACATTTGCGGCGACCGCGTTCAGCGCCTGCACGACCGCACGGTTCTCCGACGTGGGGAACAACCAGTCGCTGCTAAACGATATTATGCAGAACCGCGTCTTCGTGCCTTCGAAAGCAACCGGCAACGAGCCGCCATGTTCCGCCGCCATATCGAAATAATCCATGGCCCGGGTGATATAGAGATAGGCATTGGCGTCGAACCGATCGACAAAGGTCGATCCCTGGTGGCGCAGATAGCTCTCCACCTGGAAATCCGCGTCGAAGCCAAAACTCAGCATATCCCGGTTCTGCAGGTTACGGCCGAACTTGCGATGCAGCGCCGCCTCGGACAGGTAGGTGATGTGCGCGGTCATGCGCGCCACGCCGAGCCCTCTGCGGGGCATGACGCCATGCGTCATGTAGTCGCCGCCATGCCAGTCCGGGTCGGCCATGATCGCCTGCCGCCCGACTTCGTGAAAGGCAATGTTTTGTGCGGTGTGGCGAGCCGCGCCGGCGATCGGCACCGCGGCGAACACGCGGTCCTTGTACCGGGAGGCCCATTCCAACACCTGCATCGCCCCCATCGAACCGCCGATCACGCAGAACAACTGGTCGATGCCGAGATGGTCGAGCAACATCGCCTGGGCGCGCACCATGTCGCCAATCGTGATAACCGGAAAGCCAAGGCCGTACGGCTCGCCGCTTTCGGGATCGATTTCCTTCGGCCCCACGGTGCCGAGGCAGCCGCCCAGAACATTGGCGCAAATGATGAAGAACCGATCCGTGTCCAGCGGCAGGCCGGGCCCGACGATCAATTCCCACCAGCCGGGCTTGCCGGTGATCGGATGGGTTTCGGCGACATACTGATCGCCGGTCAGCGCATGGCAGACCAGAATCGCATTGCTCCGGTCGGCGTTGAGTTCGCCATATGTGCAATAGGCCATCGGGAACGGCCCCAATGCGGCGCCGCAATCGAGGCGCAGCTGCGTGTCGGCGCCCAACTCGACGCGATGGCCGGGCAGCGGGACGTCCGCTTGGTTCGGCGCCGGTGATATCGCCGAAAGGGTCGGATTTACGGGATTCTTTGGCTTGGAAATCAGTCCTGTCCCCGCCGGTTGCTGAGGGCCGGGTACTTTTGGTCCCGTGGCCAACGGTGTCAATGTTTTCTTTGATTTCTACCCCGCCAGGCACTAGAAGTGAGCGGCTTTTCCGATAGGTATGTAGGGCGATGAACGACTCCGGAACGACCCTGGACGATCTGCGGCGCGACATCGATTCGATCGACGCGGAAATGCATGCGCTGATCATACGCCGGGCAGCGCTGGTCGATCGGATCCGCGCGGTGAAAAGCCGCGATTCGATCGCCCCCATTCGCCCGGGCCGGGAAGCGTTGATCCTGCGCCGTCTGGCCAGCAAGCATAACGGCGGTTTTCCCTTTGGCGCGATCGCCCGTATCTGGCGCGAGATCATCGCGGGCATCACCAGGATGGAGAAGTCCGACTATGCGGTCGCCGTGTTCGCGACCGGCGAAAATCCAAGCTACTGGGATCTGGCACGCAACGCCTTCGGCAGTGCCACCCCGATGACGGCCTTCGGCAGCGTGCGCGAGGTCGTCGGTGAGGTCATTGAAAAGAAAGTCACGCTAGGCGTCCTGCCGTTCCCGCGCGAAGGCGACAGCGATCCTTGGTGGACGGGACTCACGGCGCCCGACGGTCCTCGCGTTTCATACCGCCTGCCGATGAGCCCGATCGCCGACAACAATGGCGCCGCCGCATTGGCGCTCGGCTATATCGTGCCGGAGGCGAGCGGCGGGGATAAAACACTTATCGTTCTCGAGACCGCCGAAACCGTGAGCCGCACCGGATTGGCCGCCATGCTCGAACGCGTCGCGATCAAGGGGCAGCCGCACGCATCGCTGCAACAAGGCGCCTGGTTCCACTTGCTGGAGGCCGATGGATTCATCGAACTGAACGATCCGCGCCTCGAAGATCTCGGCCGGTTGTCCGGCGTCGAAGGGTGCAGCGTGATCGGCGCCTATGCGACGCCGATCGACGGCGCGGAGGCCCAAGGATCGATGCCGTGACGACGCCTACTCCCCGCCCGGGCGTACTCTCGGTTGACCCTTATATCGGTGGCCTCCATTCGGTCGACGGCTGCGACGAGGTCATCGTCCTCGCATCGAACGAGACGCCCATCGGCCCAAGCGCGAAAGCCGTCGCCGCCTACAATGCCGAATGCGGAAGATTGCATCGCTATCCGGACGGTCACGCCACCGATTTGCGCGCCGCGATCGGCCGCCGGTTCGGGTGCGACCCGGAGCGGATCGTCTGCGGCGCCGGCTCCGATGAGTTGATACAGATGCTGATCCGCGCCTATGCGGGGCCGGGCGACGAAGTGCTGTACAGCCGGCATGGCTTTTCGATCTACCGGATTTTCGCGCTGGGCGCGGGCGCGACGCCGGTGGCGGCGCCGGAAAAGGTGCTCACCGCCGATGTCGACGCGTTGTTGAGCAAGGTCACCGAGCGGACGCGGCTGTTGTTCATCGCCAATCCCAACAATCCGACCGGCAGCTACCTATCGGCGCCGGAGTTGCAGCGGCTGCGGGACGGGCTGCGCGACGACGTTTTGCTCGTCGTCGATTCCGCCTATGCGGAATACGTATCCCGCAACGACTACGCGGCGGGAATCGAAATGGTCGACAGTCATGACAACGTCGTCATGACTCGCACCTTCTCGAAAATTTTCGGCCTCGCGGCGCTCCGGCTCGGCTGGGTGTATTGCCCGGCCGCCGTGGCCGATGTGCTGAACCGGCTGCGCGGCCCCTTCAACGTTAACGCTGCCGCGCAATCGGCCGGAATCGCCGCGATCGAGGACACCGCACATCAGGAAGCGAGCCGGGCGCACAACGACCAATGGCTGCCATGGCTCACCACGGCGGTGGGCGCGCTCGGCCTGACGGTGCACCCCTCGGTGGGAAATTTCGTGCTGGTCCAGTTCGCGGGTCCGGAGGCGGCGGACGCGGCCTACCAGCACCTGCTTAGCGCCGGCATCATCACCCGAAAAATGGGCGGCTACGAGTTGCCGGACTGTCTGCGTGTGACGATCGGGCTGGAAAGCGAAATGCGCGCCGTGGCCGATCAACTTGCCATGCATCTGAAAAAATCATGAGCACCGACGTGATCTTCGATCGGATCGCCATCATCGGCCTCGGCCTGATCGGCTCGTCGCTGTGCCGCGTAATCAAGCGCGACGGATTGGCCCGCCATGTCGCGGGACACGCACGGAGCGCCGAGACGCGCGAGACGGCGATGGCGCTCGGCTTCCTCGACAGCGTGCATGACGACGCGGCGGACGCCGTGCGGGACGCGGATTTGGTGGTGCTGTGCGCGCCGGTCGGCGCCAACGCCGCGATCGCCAATGCCATCGGTCCGGCCCTGAAACCCGGCGCGGTGGTCAGCGATGTCGGATCGGTCAAGGTCGCGGTCATCCGGGACGTGGGCCCGCACCTCGCCGAGGGTGTCCATCTCGTACCCGGCCATCCGGTCGCCGGCACCGAACATTCCGGCCCGGAATCGGGATTCCCGGAGCTCTTCGTGGACCGGTACTGCATCCTGACACCCCCGGCCGGCACCGACCAGGACGCGATCGACCGCGTCGTCGCGCTGTGGCAGCGCGCCGGCAGCAATGTCGAGTTGATGGATCCGCACCACCACGACAGGGTTCTCGCCATCACCTCGCACCTGCCGCATCTGATCGCTTATACGATCGTCGGCACCGCGAGCGATTTGGAGAACCAGCTCCTCCGCGAACGGGACGACGAGCAAGATGTCGTGGAAACCCGCGAGGTCATCAAATTTTCGGCCGGCGGTTTTCGCGACTTTACGCGAATCGCAGCCTCCGATCCGGTGATGTGGCGCGACATTTTCCTGAACAATCGCGAAGCCGTGATCGAATTGCTCGGACGGTTCGTCGAGGATCTGACCGCCATGCAGCGCGCCATCCGCTGGGGCGAGGGCGAAACCCTGGAAGACGTGTTTACCCGAACCCGGGCGATCCGGCGCGGCGTCATCGACATGGGTCAGGCCGGCTCGTTCAACCCGACCGAGCCGGAAAAGGAATAGGCGGCAGCGCGAACAGCCGCACGAAGCCCAGATACAGGCGGCCATCCTGTGCGGTGACGGGAATGGTCAGAACGCTGCCCTTGCCGTTCTTGTCTGGCTTCGCCAGGAGCGCGAGGGCGATCCGCGACGTTGCCGCCGCCTTGCGCCGAAGCAACCGGGCCTGTTCGAGGACATCGATCGTTTCGATATGGCCGCGAATATCCGCGGTCAGAGCGCCGAGCGGCCGCATGCGTTCGTCGAGCGAAACCGTCCCCTTGGCCTCAAGATCGAGCGGTCCCCAGGCCAGCTTCACCCATTCCAGATCGACAATTCCACCACCGGCGCGCCACCGATCGAACGCCGCATGATCCAACCGTGCCGGGAGACCGCCCCGCAGCGTGCCGTGCGCTCCGAGGTGGGCGAGATCCGGCCCCAACGCAAAGGCCGCGCTGTCGGCGAAATGGGTGCGCTCGACCATCAGGGTAACCTGCAAATCGGGATTTCCGCCCGGCGCCGCGTCGAGGCGCAGGCGAATTTGCTGGATGGTCGACACCGCCTTGCCCTCGGGCGCGCGTATGCGCAGCGCGCTCACGTCCAGCGCACCTTTTTCGAGGCCGCCGGCCGGCGAGGCGCGGCCGATGAAGACCGCGCTTTCGGCCTCCCCCTGAAAGGCACGGCGGCGGCCCTCAGCAGTCAGCGCCACCTCGTGCGGCCCCTCGAATTCGAGGCGGTACCAATACCAGTTCCAGGGCGCTATCTCATGGCTGAGGCGGCGGCCTTTCCAGGACCAGCCCTGCTGCGAATCCGCATATACCGGGTCCGCGACCGTCAGCCGCAACGCCGTGGGAAATCCGGTCACCGACACCGCGCCATGGGTAACCGTATGCCCTTGCGCCTGCCGCGCTGCACGCCAATCGGCAAATCCGTCTTCCAACAATGCCGCGGCATAAAACCAATAACCGGCATAGGCACCGGCCAGCAGAACGAGCCCGATGGCAGTCACCAGGAGCGCGCGGGGCGAAATGATGGACATGACTTACCGCACTCCTTATAAGTCCGGCCGTCGCGGGCACAGCATTCGCATCACGTTCCCAACTCAACGATCGGCCGGCTTGCGCCGCAAAATCCCGAATGAACGAGCATTCCATCGAGCCGGCACGAGCACGTTTCATGGCGCTTCCGCCATCGGGCGATTTCTGGGTGTTCGGCTATGGCTCGTTGATGTGGAATCCGGGATTCGACCATACGGATGCGGAACCCGGATTGATCCACGGCTATCACCGGCGGTTCTGCCTGTACTCCCATCGTCACCGGGGCACCGAGGAGCTGCCCGGCTTGGTGCTCGGTCTCGCGCCCGGCGGCAGTTGCCACGGCATGGCCTTTCGGGTCGCACGGGAAAATGCGGAAGCGGTACTCGCCTATTTGTGGGATCGCGAGATGGTCCAATACGACTACCGGCCGACCAGCGTGAAGGTCCGGCTGCGAACCCGGCCCGTCGTCGCCCGCACTTTCGTCGTCGATTTGCGCGGCGCAACCTTCGCCAAGTCCTTGGATTTCGATCACACCGTTCGCATGATCCGCCGCGCCCGCGGCGAGCGGGGAACCAATCGGGACTACCTGGCCCAAACCGTCGCTCATTTGCGGAACCTTGGAATTGCCGACGGTCACTTGCGCCGGCTGCTGATGTCCGTCGACGCCGCCGACCGCGAAAACAGCTAACACGGCCCCTGTCACGACCAGTGGCATCGCGGCCGATCTTCGGCGATCACGCACATTTGCTGTAGCCGCAATTGACGCACACGTCGCAACCTTCCTGGCGGATCAGCGACGCCGCACCGCATTTCGGGCACTGCCGCAAGGGTGACTGGCCGACCGTAAGCCGGATTGCGCTCTCATCCTGGTCGCTGAATATCGGCTCCTGAGCCGGCAGGAATCCGATTTCGATCATGTGCCGCTCGATCACGCCGCCGATCGCGGCAAGCAGGGACGGGACATATTTGCCCTCCATCCATTGACCGCCCCGCGGATCGAACACCGCCTTCAACTCATCGACGACGAAGCTGACATCGCCGCCGCGCCGGAACACCGCGCTGATCATCCGGGTCAACGCCACGGTCCAGGCGTAGTGCTCCATGTTTTTCGAGTTTATGAAGACTTCGAAGGGCCGCCGCCGCTCGCCCTCCATGATATCGTTGAGGGTGATATAGATCGCGTGGTCGCTATCGGGCCATACCAGTTTGTAGGTGCGGCCGGTGAGGGAATCCGGCCGCTCTAGCGGCTCGGTCATATAGACGATGCCGCTGTCCCCCGCGTCCCCGACGCCCTGCATCACCGTCGACGTCTTGCGGGCCTCCTCCGCGACGGACAGGACTGCACCGGTGACCGGATTCGGCCGATAGGTGGTGCAACCCTTGCATCCCGTGTCATACGCCCGGTGGTAGATATCCCTGAAGGCATCGAACGAGATTTCCGGCGGCAGATTGACGGTTTTCGAAATCGAACTGTCGACGAATTCCTGCGCGGCCGCCTGCATCGCCAAATGGTCTTCCGGCGCCAGGGTCTGCACATCGGCGAAATACCCGGGCAGCGCCGCGGTTTCGCCAAAGTGTTCCCGAAACAAAGTGTAGGCGTGGTCCGCCACCGTATGCGTTCCGCGCGTGCCGTCCGGATTCAGCACCTCGCGTTGAAACTCGTAGGCGAAGACCGGCTCGATGCCGGACGAAACATTCCCCGCCAACAGGGAAATCGTGCCGGTCGGCGCGATCGACGTCAGCAGGGCGTTGCGAATGCCGTGCTCGGCGATCGCATCGCGAATATCGCTTTCAAGGGCGGCGATGCTCTCGCCCTGCAGATAGGCATCGCGATCGAACAGCGGGAAGGCGCCCTTTTCGCGGGCGATCTCCACCGAGGCGAGATAGGCGGCGCGACGTATCGCCGCGAGCCATGTGCGCGTCAGGGCGACCGCCTCGGCGCTGCCGTAGCGCACGCCGCATAGGATCAGCGCATCCGCAAGCCCGGTCACGCCGAGCCCGATGCGTCGCTTGGACTGCGCTTCGTGCCGCTGCGCTTCGAGCGGGAAATCCGAGATGTCGACGACGTTGTCCAGCATCCGCACGGCGATCGGAACCAGCGCCGATAACGCGTCCAGATCGAGCGCCGCGCGGTCGGTGAAGGGATCCCGCACCAGCCGGGTCAAATTGATCGAGCCCAGATCGCAAGCACCGTAGGGCGGCAATGGCTGTTCGCCGCACGGGTTGGTCGCACGGATTTCCTCGCAATAATACAAATTGTTACGCCGGTTGATCTGGTCGATGAAGATCACCCCCGGCTCGGCCACATCATAGGTCGCCCGCATGAGAGCATCCCAGAGCGCCTGCGCCCGGACGGTCTTGTAGGTCTTGGCGTCGAAAACGAGATCCCAATCCGCATCGCCCTCGACCGCCTTCATGAAGGCGTCGGTCACCAGCACCGAGAGATTGAACATCCGAAGCCGGTCCGGCCGGCGCTTGACGTCGATGAATGCCTCGATGTCCGGATGATCGCACCGCATCGTCCCCATCATGGCGCCGCGGCGCGAGCCTGCGCTCATAATGGTTCGGCACATAGAATCCCAAACATCCATGAAACTCAGCGGGCCGGACGCATCCGCGCCGACACCGCGAACAGGCGCGCCCTTCGGCCGTAACGACGAGAAGTCGTAGCCGATGCCGCCGCCTTGCTGCATCGTCAGGGCGGCCTCCTTCAAATGGCCGAATATGCCGCCCATATCGTCCGGGATAACACCCATGACAAAGCAATTGAAAAGCGTGACCGAGCGCCCGCTACCGGCGCCGGCAAGGATCCGGCCGGCCGGCAGGAACTGGAAATCCTGCAACGCACCGAGGAAGACCTTGCGCCATTTCGCCGGGCTCTTCTCCGGCGCGGCCAGGGCGGACGCCACACGTTTCCAGCTATCCTCGACGCTCACATCGACCGGCGTGCCGTCGGCCCGCTTGAGACGATATTTCATGTCCCAGATTTGATGGGAAAATGAACTCAGCCGATCCATGACCACTGCCCTATAGCCCTGGTTAGAAGCTAGTCCGTTAACCCCGGCAGGTCAATGAATGTTCTGTTAATGTTCTCTCAATTGCGCGGCTATCGCCCGGCCAGCTGCGCCGCGCCAGCCCGTTCCAACCGGCGGTTCGCCGTCTCGATGCGATCCTCGAGCGTCGCCATGAATTCGCGCCTGCTGAGCCCCGGCAGGATTGGCGGCAGATACTCGACGACGATTGTTCCGGATCGTTTTGCAACCCGGCGCCTCGGCCAAAATTGACCGGAATTCAGCGCCACGGGCACCACGGGCACCCCGCACTGCATGTAAAGAGCGGCCACTCCCGGCAGGTACGGCCGTTCGTCCCCGGGGATGGTTCGGGTTCCCTGCGGAAAGATGACGATGACCCGCCCGGCGGCGAGCCAATGGCGCGCCTCTTGCACCATTCGCTTGAGGGCGCTGGCGCCGCCGCTGCGGTCGATGCCAATCATGCCGACCTTCCAAAGAAACCAACCGAAACAGGGAAACCAGAACAGTTCGCGCTTGAGGACGTAGGCGCAATCCTCGAACAATTTGTTGTAGATCAGCGTGTCCCACGCCGATTGGTGCTTCGAGGCGACGATGAACGCGCCCTCGGGCAGGTTTTCTTGTCCGCGAACCTCATAGTCGATGCCGGCCACTACCTTGGCTATGACGATGCACGATTTCACCCAGGCCCAGGCCATGAACCAGAACATCCGGCGCGGCAGTATCAGCAGCGGCACATACAGCGGGCTGAGAAACGTCGACCATCCATAGAAAACCACAGAGAATGCCAGCGACCTGATTGCATCCATCGACCGATTACCCACCCAATAATTCATCAAATTCCCGGCGCAGAATGGCCAATAGATACTTGTTGTATTCCCCAACGATCAAGCTCGCCGTGCCGGGCCACCGCCACCATTCCTCCAGCTTGACCTGCTCCGGAAACACCGGAAAGGGCAGGGTTCGGATCGCCGGCATACGCGCCCGGAATTCGACCAGACTGCGCGGCATGTGATAGCTGGCGGTTACCAGATAGATCGATTGGTAGCCCTGCTTGCGCAACCAGTCCGCGGTTTCCTCCGCATTGCCGGCAGTGTGATCGGCGCTGTAGCCCAAGGCGATACAGCAATCCAGCGCCTGCGGCGATTGCCGCGACAACCGCAACAATTGCTGGACGTCGACACCGCGATGCACACCCGAAACGAACAGTTTTTTTGCCACGTGCTGGCCAAGCAATTCAAGGCCGCGTTCCAGCCTCAGCGTTCCGCCGGTCAGTACGACGATGGCGTCCGCTTTCTCCACCGCGGGCGCCGCCTGCCGTGGAATACCTGCCGCGAAATAGGGAAGACCGGCCAACCAGGTCGCGATCAACGCTATCAGCGCGATCGATACAATTCGAAACGTAAAATTACCGCGCCGCATCCGACTATGTCCGAAGATTGCCGATGGCCACGGCTAAAGCATCTGCCGCAGGGTGCGCAGGACCGTCCGGCGCGCAGCGGAAGTGACAATGAAGCTGGCAAACAGGGGAACCAGCATCAGCACACACCACTGCCAGAACGCTAGCTGCGGCGTTGGCAGCAGGACCGCATCCAACCGGGTTACGAAGCGGGCGATCGCAAACAACGTCAACACCGCCACGATGGCACCGAAAAGGCTGCCGATCAGGGCGATCCGAAACGCCTGTCGCTGAAATTGCCGCGCGATGTAGTCGTCGGTGGCCCCGATGAGATGCAATACCTCGATGACTTCCTTGTGAACCGCCACGCCGCCCTTTGTCGCGAACACGACAGCGCTGACACAGGTACCGCCGATCAGGGCGATCACCACCGCGGCCAACGCGCCGAGCGCGTGAACCAGCGATAGGATCTGATCCCGCCAGAATTCATGGCTATCCAATCCGGCGCCCGGCGCCGCTTTTTGCAATTGTTCGGCGACCGCAATCAGATCCACCGTCTTGGTGCGGTCGAGCGTGACATCGACGACCCGCGGCAGGGGCAGGTCGCCGGCATCGAAATTCGCTCCGAGCCACGGTTCCAGGGATTTCGCGGTCTCCTTTGCCGGTATCGCCTTTACCTTGAGAATGCCGGGCGTCTCCCTAAGCAGCTTGATCACGCGTTCGACCCGCGCGCCCTCACTGCCGCCTGCTTTCTTCTCCGCCGGCGGGATCTGCACCGTGAAGCTGCCGGTAAGATCGCGATTCCAATCCGCCGCAACCCCCGCCAGCAGCATTGCGCCGGCCATCATAACCGCCGCGAGATAGACCATCACCCCGACGATCCAGGGCAACAACCGGGTCGTGGATTCCTTCGCAAAGGGCAGGACATCTTGACTACGGGCCATCACGGTGCCGCCATCGCCCCTCTTAGCTCCAGCACCCCATCCTCAAGATGCAACACCGGATGGGAAAACCGCGACACCAGGCTTTCGTTATGGGTCGCTATGATGACCGTGGTCCCCATGCGGTTCAATTCCTCGAATAGATAAAGCAGGCGCACCGCGATGGTGTCGTCGACATTGCCGGTCGGTTCATCCGCCAGCAGCAGGTTCGGATGCGCGATGACCGCGCGCGCGATCGCAACGCGCTGCTGCTGACCGCCGGACAGCGTCGGCGGGCGGGCATTCAAATGATCGGCGAGCCCGACCCATGACAGCAGTTCGGTAACATGTTTTTGGATCACTTCTTCGCGTCCACCGGAAACGCGCAGCGGCAAGGCCACGTTGTCGAAGGCGGAAAGATGGGAGATCAATCGGAAATCCTGAAACACAACGCCGATCCGGCGGCGCAATTGCGGCAGCTCCCGGGACGGGATTTTGGTCACCTCCCGTCCGAACAGGTTGACGAACCCGCGGCTTGGACGGCAGGCCAGATACAGGAGCTTGAGCAATGTGGATTTGCCCGCCCCGCTGGGTCCGGTAACAAAATGAAACGATCCGGGTTCCAGGGTAAAGTTGATATCGCTCAATACCTCTGGACCAGCTCCATAGCGCATGCCCACGTTTTCGAAACGAACCACCGTCTATGCCGTGTCCCGAATTAGGAAATTACTGGCCTCGTAGCCTTGAAATGGGCCGGAAAGTAAGAGCGCTCTGGGTCGGCAACATGGCATGGACACTGCCGTGCGTAAAGCACCGCCGTTGTTGCAACCGGACTCCCGACCCCGTAGAATCCCGATGATGCTTTTATATTACCATCCAAGGTTCGCAGTTTACACAAGATGATTATTACCTGCCCGGGCTGCGGTGCCAGCTTCAATGTCGACCGGGACGCTCTTGGAGCCAACGGCCGTACAGTCAGATGCAGCAAGTGCAGCCATCAATGGCTTGCCATGCCCGACGCCGCACCGATGGAACTCGACGCCCCCATCGCCGCACCACCGCCCGTGGCATCGGAGCCTCCACCGCTGCCGGAGAGCCCGGAGCCGGAGGTCGCAGAACCGGAGAGCCCGCTGCCGGATTTCGCCGCCGAACCGGAGCCGGCGCCGCTGCCTGAATTCAATGCCGAACCCGCAGCGCCGGCCGTCGCGCCGCCCGAACCGGTGTTGCCGGATGAACCGATGTTCGCCGCGGACCCCGCGCCGCCCGCTGCAGATCGAATGCCGGCGCCGCCGTCCGACCCTGTCGCCGCTCCCGAGGCAGACGCACCGGCGCGCAGCCGCAATATCGCCGCGGAATTCGGAGCAACCAACGACCCACCCGAAATGCCCTCGGAGCCCTTCCCGGAATTGGCCCAGGAAATGGCTCCGGGCGCGGCCGTGGAAGCCGGTCAACCCGCGGCTTTCGCCGCAACCGAAGCCGACGCGATCGCACAGGTACTGGCCGACCCACCGCCGCTCGACGTTGAATCGCCGGCGCCGGCGGGCCTTGAGGCCGAGGCGCAAGTCGCAGCGCCGTCCGCGGAAACCGCCATGGATGGCTTCCCTCCGCCGCCCGTCGCACCGCCCGAATCTTCGGGCGACCGGATGCCGGTGCCACCCCCGCGGCACAGCGGCCGGGGGGCTACGATTTCGCTCATCATTCTGATTGTCTTGGTGGGGGGCTTGGGCGCCAGCGCCTATATGTTCCAAAACACCATCGTCACTTGGATGCCCTGGTCCAACTCCGTCTATGCCATGGTCGGTTTGAAGCCCGATATTCTCGGCACCGGTTTACAGATTATCGAGCCCAAACCGAAGAAAAAGATCAAAGGCAATGACGAAATTCTGGTCGTGGAAGGCGAGATCCGAAACACCTCGAATCATCCCCTTTCATTGCCGCTGATGCGGGGCGCGCTCCTCGGCAAGGACGGGGCGGAATTGCATGTCTGGACCTTCCGCGCGGACCAGGCGAAAATCGAGCCCGGCGAATTGGTCGGATACAAGACGGAATTCCGCAACCCGCCGGGAACCGCCCAAAAACTCGATATCACCTTCACCCGCCCCGGCGAAACGGGGATCGCGAAAAAAGCCCCGCCGGACGCCAAAATACCCAAGGAAGCGCTGACCCCCCGGCAAAAATAGCCGCGACCGCCGGGTAATCGGAGCCGGGCGCGCCCTAGAACTGTTTCAGCAAACGATCGATGTAGTCGCGTTCGAATTTCGGCCGCTGGCGTTCGCCGGCACGGCGGCGCAATTCGTCGCGAATGCGGCGCGAACCCTGGACACTGTCCTGATCGGGAATCTCGACATCGTTGGTATTGGCGCTGCGCCCGGTCTTGTCCACGTCACGCCCGAACGGATCCTGCGCCCGGCGCGAATTGCCGAATGGTTCGGTCCCTTCGCCCGGCCGCTGGCCACGGCCCAGCTGACGCATCAGTTGCTCGGTCGCCGACCGGGCCCCCTGCTGCAACTGGTCGATGGCGCGGGTCTGCGGCGGCACTGCCTGCCCGGCCTGACCGGAGCCCAGCTGTTTGGAAGACTCGTTCATCGAGCGCTCCGCGCGGCCAAGGGCGCGCGGGATCGATTTCGCGATTTCACCCAATTGACGCATCAATTCGCCCAGACGGCGGCGCAATTTCTCCTGGGAATCGGATTCCTTCGCCATCGGGGCCGGTGATTGTTTATCGCCCTCGGGCGGCCGGCCCGTGCCCGGCGGGAAGAAACTGGGCGGCAGGCGGAGCATCGGGTTGGTCGGGGTCGAGCCACGCATTTGCCCCCGGCGCTGCGCTTCCTTGAAGGTGCGGTCAAGCAAGCCCTGCTGCTTTCGAATTATATCCTGCAATTCGTTGAGCATCTTCATCGCGCGGCGTTGCTTGCCGCCGGGACGCGCCAATTGACGCGTGCGCAGGTTCTCCAACATGTTCCGCAATTGCGACAGCATCTGCCGCGCCGCGTCACGCTGTCCGCTACGCGACAATTCCCGAATTCGGTCGAGCAGCTTCTTGATGTCCTCGCGACGGAGCGTTTGCACCCGCGCGTCCGGCGGCAAATTCTCCGCCCGTTGCTGCGGCATCGACCGCAGCTTTTCTTCGAGGGCGTTGAGATATTCGCCGAGGGCGCGCTCGAATTCTTTCAGCAGGCGTTCGATTTCGGCATCCGTCGATTTCTTCGATAACGCGTCCTGAAGCGCCTGCTGAATTTCGCGCAAGGCGCGTTCGCTTAGCGACAAATTGCCGTCTTCGATGCGCAACGCCACATTCCAGAGAAGTTGCAGGACCGCGAGCAGTTTTTGCGGGGTATCCAGTTTTTCACCGTCGAGCCGGCGCGAGACGGTGGACAAGCCGAGAAAGACCACCGTATCCCCATTGTACTGCTCGTACTCCCATGCAAGCTGTTCAAGCAGCGCCGCCACGCGATTGCGGTTCTTCTCGGGATACAGCGCCAGTTGCCGGCGGTGCTTGATGATCGCCCGGGCGACGGGATGCGTGAAGGCGCGTTCCGGCAAAACCGTCTGCACCGTTTTGGTGTTGCCGGTTTGCCCGGCGGCATCGGTCGCCGTCAGCACCAGATTGACCGGCAATCCGGCCCAGGGATGCGCGGTCAAATCGTTGTAACTCGTTGATTTTACCTGCCGAAGCTGCAAGCCGGGCAACGGCAGATCCAGCTCGATCGGTTCAAATTTCGCCAGAGCCGATCCCGACGGAACGGCGCCCGACCGGCTGATCCGGGCGACGACCTTTTCAACGCCGTAATCATCAATCGCCTGAAAGTCGAGACGCATCGCATTGCGCCGCGTGCGCGACGGCGGGCGCACAAAGGTCACCGCCGGCGGGTCGTCGGGCGTTACGGAAATTTTCCATCCGCCAAGGACACGCCGGCCTTGCCGGATCGACAGATCACCATCCTCGATCAGCTTGTGTTCGAGTTGAAAGCTGCCGGGAGACTGTGTCTCGAACCCGATCCCGCTGCCGTCCCCGGTAAGTTCCGGTATTCCGGCACCGCCGCTGATGCGCGCCACCAGCATGCTGCCGAATGGCACGACGATTTTCGCTTGCTCCGGCGCGTTCTTGCCGTCGCCACCGCCGGAAGCCAGAAAAATCGGCGCCGTGCGGGTATATTCCGGCGGCGTGATCCACGCATCCAGTTTGGCGGGGCTGCCGGCCGCGACGCGCGTCAGATCGGGCGTCAGCGCCCGCGCAACCCGGTCGACCGGATCATCGGCGACGATCAATCCGACCGTCAGAGCGATGCCGAGTGCGATCCGCAAGGCAAACGGATCGCGCCGAATGAGCCCGGGCGACGGCCAACCGATGCGAAGGCGGGATACGGTCGCCCGCATGCGGTCCTGATGCAATTGCCACAGCCTGCGGGTTTCGGCGCTGTCCGCACCGGCCTCCAATTCATCGGAAACCGCATCGAGCGGCCGATGCTGCAAATCATTTGTCCGTTCCAACCGCCGCAAGGTCGCGCCGCGGCCCGGCAGCCGCAACCGGCGCAACGACCGCCATCCCAACACCAGAATAGCGGCGGCGAACCCGCCCAGAATCAGCGCGTGCAGCCATCCCGCGATCAGCGGCAATACATCGGTGAGGGCCAAAAGCAGATAGATGCCAGCGGCGCCAACCGCGGGCCAAAGCGCGGGCCACAGCCGTTCCCAGGCGAGCGCCAGCCAGGAACTGGCGATTCGCCAAGCCGCAACCGTCCGGCCGCGCGTCTTGGACTGCGTGCCGCGCATCGCCATTACGCCCGCCGCCGCCGGGTTGCAGCCTCGCCCTGCCACTCGGCGAAACTGTCCAACGCTAGCAAGTCGTCGTAGCTCGGTCGCGCGCGCACGACACTAAAGGCCTCTCCGTTCACCAACACCTCCGGTACCAGCAGACGCGAGTTGTAGCTCGAAGCCATCACGGCACCGTACGCCCCGGCCGAGGTAAATGCCAATAAATCTCCCGTGACCAGCGGCGGCATGGGCCGGTTCTGGGCAAAGGTATCGCCAGTCTCGCACACCGGTCCCACGATATCCACCGGCTCATGTTGGGCGTTCTCGCCCGGCTGGCGGACCGGCACCACACCATGATAGGCGTCATACAGGGTCGGCCGGATCAGGTCGTTCATGGCCGCGTCGATTACGGCGAAACGCCGCGTCCGGCCCTGCTTCACATAAATCACCCGGCTCACCAGCAAACCCGCATTGCCGACCAGCATCCGCCCGGGCTCGAACATCAGTACGCATCCCAGATCGCCCAAGGTCTTGCGCGCCATCGCCGCATAGTCCGCCGGCGACGGTGGCGTTTCACCGTGATAGGGGATGCCCAACCCGCCGCCCAAATCCAGCCGGCGTATGTCGTGTCCGGCGTCCCGCAGCGTCCGCACCAAATCCGCCACACGCGCGAAGGCGGCCCGGAACGGGCCCAGATCGGTCAGCTGCGAGCCGATATGCACGGCAACGGAAACCGGCGTGACGCCCGGCAGTTCGGCGGCGCGGGCAAAAACCGCCACCGCGTCCTCGATATCGACGCCGAACTTGTCCTCGCTACGGCCCGTCGCGATCTTGTCATGCGTCTCGGCATCGACATCCGGGTTGACCCGCACCGCGACCGCCATCGTCGCCTTGCGCGCCGCGGCGAGCGCGGATAGGGCCTCCAATTCGGCAACGGATTCAACGTTCACCTGATGAATCCCGCGGTCCAGCGCCAGGGCAAGCTCTTCCTCGGTCTTGCCGATGCCGGAGAAGACGATCCGTTCGGGCGGTATGCCGGCCGCCAGCGCCCGCAGCAACTCGCCGCCCGAAACCACGTCGGCACCCGCCCCCAATTCGGCCAGCGTCTGGATCACCGCAAGGTTCGAATTGGCCTTCACCGAATAGCAGATCAGGGTATCCAGACCCTCAAGCGCCTCGGTAAAGACGCGGTAGTGCCGCACCAGCGTTGCCGTCGAATAGCAATAGAACGGCGTGCCCACCGCCTCGGCGATGGCGGTCAGCGGCACGTCTTCGGCATGCAAGGCGCCCGCTCGATACTCGAAATGGTTCATAACGGAGCCGGGTACTGCCGGGGATATTCGTTCTGGCCCGGCGCTTTCGGCGACCCTTTCTTGCCGCAAGCGGCGACCGACAGGACCAGCGCCAGGGCAAGGGCTCCGACCAATATCTTCCGTAGATTTCGCATCACAAATACCGCTCCCGCGCCGCCGCGATGGCTTCCCGAACCCGCTCCGGCGCCGTCCCGCCAAAGCTTTTGCGGCTTTCGACCGAGGATTCGTTACTCAATACAGAGTATATATCCTTGGTGATCCGAGATTCCACCTGCTGCATCTCCGACAGCGGCAGCTCCGCCAGGGCACAGCCCTTCTTTTCAGCGAGAGACACCAAGGTCCCCGTGGCATGATGGGCCTCGCGGAAGGGCATGTCGAGCACCCGCACCAGCCAATCGGCAAGGTCGGTTGCGGTCGGAAATCCATCCGCCAGCGCCGCCGCCAGCGCCGCGGGTTTCGCCTCCATGTCCGCCACCATGCCGGTCAATGCCGCGACCGCCAATTCCAGGCTGTCGGCGGCGTCGAAGACCGGCTCCTTGTCTTCCTGCATGTCCTTGCCATAGGCCAGCGGCAGGCCTTTCAGCACCATCAGCAGCCCGGTGAGCGCGCCGACGATGCGGCCGGTCTTGGCGCGCACCAGCTCGGCCGCGTCCGGATTGCGCTTTTGCGGCATGATCGACGACCCGGTGGTGAACGCGTCGGACAGCGCAATGAAGCCGAACTGCGGGGTGCACCAGAGCACCAGCTCCTCGGCCAGTCGCGAGAGGTGGACCGCGGCAATCGAACAGGCGGAAAGAAATTCCAGGGCGAAATCACGCGCCGAAACCGCGTCGATCGAATTCGCCATGGGTGCGTCGAACCCCAGCGCCGCCGCCGTCGCGTGGCGGTCGATATCGAATGAGGTGCCGGCCAGGGCCGCCGCGCCAAGCGGCGATTCATTGGCCCGCCGGCGGCAATCCGCGAACCGCCCGCGGTCACGGCCGGCCATTTCCACATAGGCGAGCAGGTGATGGCCGAAGGTCACCGGCTGGGCCGGCTGCAGATGCGTGAAGCCAGGCATGAGGGTTGCCGCATGCGCCTCCGCCTGGTCGAGCAGCGCCGCCTGCAGGCCCCCCAGCAGCGCGTCGAGACCGTCGGCGGCATCCCGCACCCAGAGGCGCAGATCGGTGGCGACCTGATCGTTGCGGCTGCGCGCGGTGTGAAGCCGGCCGGCGGGCGCGCCGACCAGCTCGCTCAAACGTGATTCGATGTTAAGGTGGATATCTTCCAGCGCGGACTTGAATTCGAAGCCGCCCGCCTCGATTTCCTTCAGGATGCGATCGAGGCCATCCTGGATTGCCACGCCGTCTTCGGCGCTGACGATCCCCTGGTCGACCAGCATCCGGCAATGGGCCTTCGACCCGGCGATATCCTGGGCGTAGAGCCGCCGGTCGAAATCGATGGAGGCGTTTATGCGTTCCATAATGGCGGAAGGGCCGGAATCGTACCTGCCGCCCCACATCTTGTTTTTGGTCATCTTGCCTTACCAGCGAAAAAATCGATGAAATTCACGAATTCACTCCGGACCGTCCTTCTAACCGCCCTGATCTCTTGCGCCTGCGCGCAAGCAATGGCGGCGGAGTCGCCACCGCGGACCGGATGGATGGAGCAATTTACTCTCAACACCCCGCCCCCGCCAGTGCCGGATACGCCCTTCGCCGATGCCGACGGCCGGGCGGCAAAACTGGCGGATTTTCGCGGTCGCCTCACCCTGGTCAATTTCTGGGCAACATGGTGCGCGCCCTGCGTCCGCGAACTGCCATCGCTGGACCGGCTGCAGGCGGCGTTCGACGAGAAGAAATTTCGTGTCGTCGCGATCAACGAGGACCGCCGCGGCGCGGCGGTCGCCAAACCGTTTCTCGCGAAACTCGGCCTGACCCGGCTCGCACTCTATATCGACACACGGCTCGCGCTCGCCCAGGCGCTCGGCCTGCGCGGCATGCCGACCAGCTACCTGATCGACCCGGCCGGCCGCGTGATCGGCGCGCTGACCGGACCCGCCGAATGGGATACGCCCGAGGCGAAGGCGCTGATCGGGTATTACCTGAACCGAAAAAAAAGCCCCGGCCGCGCTCATGCGATGCCTTGAACCACCAAAATCAATCCGGAAACGAGCAGCAGAACGAGCACGATCCCGCGAAATGCCGTCTCGCTCACGCCCGTGTAGACCCGTGCGCCGATCCAGGCGCCGATCACGGTAACCGGCAGGCAGAGCGCGGCCACGGCCAGCACGCCGCCGTCGATTGCGCCGGTGGCCGACATGCCGACACTTGCCGCGACGAGAACGATCAGGTTGAACGGCTGATAGGTGGCCCGCTGTTCTGCCGAGGTTCCGCCGCGCATCTGCAGCCAGACCAGCGGCAACGGCCCGGACAGCCCGGCGAAGCCGCCGAGGAAACCGCCGCCGGCGCCGATTATCCCGTCCGATGGCCGGCCGCCCCAGGTGGCGATGCGCAGCCGGCCGACGCCCGAGAGCTGAAACGCGGCATAGGCCACCAGGAAACCACCGACCGAGAACCGCAAAGTCTCCGGGGTCGCGAATTTCAACGCCGCCACGCCGAGCGGAACGCCCGCAAAGCCGCCGATCAAATAGGGCAGCGCCCGCCGCCATTCAAACGCCTGTCGCACCGTCGCCAGACCGACGATCTGGGCGGCGACCGACGCGAGCGCCACGAGCGGCGGCACCATCGGCGCGGGCAGGGCGTGAAACCACAGGCCGGACGACACCAGGCCGGTACCAAATCCGGCGAAGCCCGTTACGAAGCCGGCAATGAACGCACCGGTCAGCACCATCGACAGGGAGGCAGCGTCGGGGAGGCTCTCAAGCATAGCCACGCCCTTTCATGGGGCGGCGGCGCGATTCCGCAATTTCCGGATTGGCCCTATCGTGTCGGAACCGGCGTATCGCCGGCGTAATCGTAAAATCCGCGCCCGGCCTTGCGGCCAAGCCAGCCGGCTTCGACATATTTCACCAGCAACGGGCAGGGCCGGTATTTCGAATCGGCCAGTCCTTCGTACAGCACCTGCATGATCGACAGGCAGGTATCCAATCCAATGAAATCGGCCAGTTCGAGCGGCCCCATCGGATGGTTAGCGCCGAGCCGCATCGCCTTGTCGATCGCCTCGACACCGCCGACCCCTTCATACAGCGTATACACCGCCTCGTTGATCATCGGCAGCAGGATGCGATTGACGATAAACGCCGGAAAATCCTCCGAAACCGCGACATCCTTACCCAGCGTCTCCGCCAGTTCCTTGATGGCCTGGAAGGTCTCGTCATTGGTCGCCAGGCCGCGGATCACCTCGACCAGTTTCATCACCGGCACCGGCAGCATGAAATGCATGCCGATGAACCGGTCGGGCCGGTCGGTCGTGGCCGCAAGCCGGGTGATCGAAATCGACGAGGTGTTGCTCGCCAGCAAGGCATCTTTATTGAGCATTGGCACGACCTTCTCGAAGATCGCACATTTGATTTTTTCGTCTTCGGTGGCTGCCTCGATGACGAAATCGCAGCCGGGGAAGAGATCGTACTCCGTGCCGGTCTCGATCCGCGCGAGCGCGGCCGCCTTATCGTCGCCGGACATCAGCGACCGTTTGACCTGCCGGTCCATGTTGCGATCGATCGTCGCCAACGCCTTCTTGATCTGATCCGGCGAAATATCGACCAGCTTCACATCGAATCCGGCGGCCGCGCAAACATGGGCAATACCATTGCCCATTTGCCCGGCGCCGATGACACCGATTGTCTTGATCATGAATTCAGCCCTTTCGGACACCGCGTTGTCTAGGACGTCTCGCCACCCCGCGGGCGGCCGTGCCTAGAGCGTCTACTCGAGTTCTTCTTCCAGTTCGGGAACCAGGTTGAAGAGATCACCGACGATGCCGTAATCGGCGACTTGAAAGATCGGTGCCTCCTCGTCCTTGTTGATCGCGACGATCACCTTGCTGTCCTTCATGCCGGCGAGATGCTGGATGGCGCCGGAAATACCGACCGCGATATACAAATCGGGCGCGACAATCTTGCCGGTTTGGCCAACCTGATAGTCGTTCGGCACGAAGCCCGCATCGACGGCGGCGCGCGAAGCGCCGACGGCCGCGCCGAGCTTGTCCGCGACTTTTTCGAGCATCGCGAAATTATCGCCGCTCTGCATGCCGCGGCCGCCCGAAATGACGATCCGGGCGGCGGTCAGTTCGGGCCGCTCGGATTTCGAGATTTCCGCGCTGACGAAGCTGGTGAGGCCCGCGCTTCCGGTGGCGTCGACAGCCTCGACCGCCGCCGAACCGCCTTCCGCCGCGACCGGATCGAAACCGGTGGCGCGCACGGTAATGATCTTGACGGGGTCCGCCGACTGCACCGTAGCAATCGCGTTGCCGGCATAGATCGGCCGGTCGAAGGTATCGTCCGACACGACGGCGGTGATTTCGGAAATCTGCTGCGCATCCAGCATCGCCGCGACGCGCGGCATCACGTTCTTGCCGAATGTCGTTGCGGGCGCGAGGACATGCGAGTACCCGCCCGCAAGGCCGACGATCAGCGGCGCCAGATTCTCCGCGATCGACCGGTCGTATTCGGCGCTGTCCGCAAGCAGAACCTTGGCGACGCCCTCGACCTTCGCGGCCGCGTCGGCAACCGCCGCGCAGCCGGACCCGGCCACGAGCAAATGGGTTTCGCCGCCGATGGCCTGAGCCGCGGCAACGGTGTTGAAGGTCGCTCCTTTGAGCTCGCCCTCTTCGTGTTCGGCAATGACCAGGTTCGTCATGCTCAGATCACCTTCGCTTCGTTCTTCAGCTTATCCACAAGTTCGGCGATCGTTTCCACGATGACGCCGGAGTCGCGCTTCGGCGGATCGATCACCTTCAGCGTCTTGAGGCGCGGCGTGATGTCGACGCCCAGATCTTCCGGCGACATGACGTCGATCGGCTTCTTCTTCGCCTTCATGATATTGGGCAACGAGGCATAGCGCGGCTCGTTGAGACGCAGATCGGTGGTGACGACCGTCGGCAGGGTCACCTCGACCGTTTCCAGGCCGCCGTCGACTTCCCGGATGATCGTGGCCTTGCCGTCGCCAAGCTCGATCTTCGAGGCATAGGTCGCCTGGCTCCAGCCGAGCAGCGCCGCCAGCATCTGGCCGGTTTGGTTGGAATCGTCATCGATCGCCTGCTTGCCGGCGATCACCACCTGCGGGCTTTCCTTCTCGGCCAGCGCCTTCAGGATCTTCGCCACGGCGAGCGGTTCCACCTCTTCATCGGTCTGCACCAGGATACCGCGATCCGCGCCCATGGCGAGCGCCGTCCGGATGGTTTCCTGACATTGCTGCGGGCCGATGGACGCGGCGATAATTTCGGTCGCCGATCCGGCTTCCTTCATGCGGATGGCCTCTTCGATGGAAATCTCATCGAAGGGATTCATGGACATTTTTACGTTGGCGGTCTCGACACCGGTTTGATCCGCCTTGACGCGGATCTTCACGTTGTAATCGATGACCCGCTTCACGGGGACGAGGACTTTCATCGCTCTCTCTTCTCGCGTGCATCAGGGAAATTAGGATGAGACATACGGAGGCTTGCCGTGCCCTGTCAAGCCGGGGCCCGCCGCAAGGACGGCGCACCATAGGCAGAACCGCGAAAGAGGTCAAATTCGCGAAAATCAGGACCCAAGCGGCGGGAATTCGCAGTATCCGACAACCCGGTTGCGGATTCCGTAATCCTTGTTCACTTCGCCCAGCGGCGCCAGGGTCCAGCTCCATTCCGCACCGCCTTCGGGCAGGGAAACGCCAAACAGCGCATCCTGATCGGTAAGCCGTCCGCCGTTCCTGTCGAAGGCCTCGCGGCGCCGTTCGGTGATCAGGCAAACCATGGCGTCGAACCGGCCGAGATAATCGAGATGGCGCTGCACGACGGTGCGGCAAAATGTATCCAAGGCGTCGCCGTCCAGCCCGGCGCGGCGCTGCATCGCCGCGGCCGGGAAAATCGCCAGCTGCGCCATCACATTGGCCGATACGACGAGATCGAGATCGGCCACGTCGAGGAACGCATCCGAAACCGGCACCGGATCGCCGCGCCAACCCGCCGCGACGCGGTGCTCCAGATCGCCGACGAACCCTGTCACATCGGCGGTCACCAATTCGACGTTGCCGTAGTGCGCGGCGGTGCGCCGGGCCGCCCGCAAATGCACGAGATCGGCCAGCAGTACACGGTCGAAACCTGCCGCCAGTTCGGCCAGCGGAATATCTAGTAGCAGCCCCGAGCCGATTACCAGCGCTGTGCGCCGCCGGGGACATCGGGCGATGGCATCGGTGATGACGGCGCGCGAGCGTTCGAGATGATCGTCCCAAACCGGCCCGAGCCGCCGGCGGCGGGCGTGAATGGCGACCGCCTCCTTCAGATAACCGAGACGACGGGCGGGGCGCGGACAATCGGTGGTGAGATATTCGATGAGTTCAAGGATCACCGGCCGGGAACCACAGACACAGCTAGCGGTTGGCGCCGGGCACCCAGAGCACGTCGGCCTTGCCGCCGTCATTGCAGTGGCGTGCCAAAACAAAAAGCAAGTCCGAGAGGCGGTTCAGGTAGACCAGCACCTGACGGTTCACCGTCTGTGCGTCGGCCAACTGCGCCACCAGCCGTTCGGCGCGCCGCACCACCGTGCGCGCGTGATGCAACTGCGCCGCCGCCGGGGAACCGCCCGGCAGCACGAAGCTGTTCAACGGCGCCAGCGGGGCGTTGATCGCATCGATCTCCGCCTCCAGGCGCGCCGCCTGCTCCGCGCTGACCCGCAGCGCCGCGGCGCCCCGGTCGCTGCCCTCGGGCGTGCAAAGATCGGCTCCCAGATCGAACAGGTCGTTTTGGATCCGGCTCAGCATCGCATCGACGTCGCCGGGTAACGCTGCGCCGGCGCGAACCAGCCCGATTACCGCATTCGCCTCGTCCACCGTGCCATAGGCCTCGACCCGGATATCATGCTTGGCGACCCGCCCGCCGTCGCCGAGCGAGGTTTCGCCGCCATCGCCGCCACCGGTGTAGATGCGCGTCAACTTGACCATCAGGACTTACCCAGAGCCAGCATCAGGATGGCGAACAGTACCAGCGCGATGAACTGCAGGAGGATGCGCCAGCGCATCAGCTTGTTCGAATTGCGGCGGTTGAAGTCGCCGCCCCGGGCCATGGTGATCAAGCCGAATGCCAGCACGCCGAGCGTAGCCAGCATGGCGATCACGAGCAGAAAGGTGACGGCTCCGGACATTGCAGCGATATAGCCGTTTTTGCGCCGGGTGGACAGGGGTAACGCGGATTTCGATCCGCCGTCGGTGAAAACGCCGCTTCTAATTCCGCCCGGCCGACAACAGCCCGCGGGCGATGATGTTGGACTGGATTTCCGCGGTGCCTTCGAAAATATTGAGGATCCGCGCGTCGCACAGCACCCGTGAAATCGGGTATTCCTCCGCATAGCCGTTGCCGCCATGGATCTGCACCGCGTTGTCCGCATTCGACCACGCGGTGCGCGCGGCCAGCAGCTTGGCCATGCCGGCTTCGATATCGCAGCGGCGATCCGAATCCTTCTCGCGCGCGGCGAAATAGCTGAGCTGCCGGGCGATCATCGTTTCCACCGACATCCAGGCGATCTTGCCGGCGACCCGGGGGAAGGCGGCCAGGGGCTTGCCGAACTGGATGCGTTCGCTTGCATAGGACAGGGCCAGCTCGAAGGCGTTCTGCGCCACGCCGACCGCGCGCGCCGCGGTCTGGATCCGGGCGGATTCGAAGGTCGCCATGAGTTGCTTGAAGCCGTCGCCCTCGGCCTCGCCCAGCAGGTTCTCCGCCGCGACCTCGAACCCGTCGAAGCCGATCTCGTACTCCTTCATGCCGCGATAACCCAACACACGGATTTCGCCGCCGCTAATGCCCGGCGCCGGGAAGGGATTGGAATCGGTGCCGCGCGGCTTCTCGGCCAGGAACATCGACAGGCCGCGATAGCCGGGCTCGTCCGCATCGGTGCGCACCAGCAGGGTCATCAGGTCGCTGCGCGCCCCATGGGTGATCCAGGTCTTGTTGCCGAAGATACGGTAGGTCCCGCCGTCGCGCTCGGCCCGGGTTCGCAGACGGCCGAGATCGGAGCCGGTGTTCGGCTCCGTGAAGACGGCGGTCGGCAGCACCTCGCCGGACGCGATCCGGGGCAGCCATTTCTGTTTCTGCGCGTCGGTGCCGCCGAGACGGATCAGTTCCGCCGCAATCTCCGAGCGGGTGCCCAGCGAGCCGACGCCGATATAGCCACGGCTCAACTCCTCGGTCACCACGCACATCGCCATCTTGCCCATGCCGAGCCCGCCATGGCTCTCCGGCACCGTAAGCCCGAACACGCCGAGCGCCGACAATTCCTCGACCAGCGGCAGCGGGATCAGCTCATCCTTGACGTGCCACTCGTGGCAGGCGGGCGCGATCTTTTCGTCGGCGAAGCGGCGAAACTGGTCGCGCATCAGGATCAGCGTCTCGTCGGCCAGCGCCGCGTCCGCGATCTCGCCATCGCCCAGCAGGGCGGCCAGCCGTTGACGGACGGCGGCGGTGTTGCCCGCGGCGATCAGTTTGGCAACGCCATCGGTGCGAAAGGCGGCGCTGTCGGCCGGCGCGACGCCCATATCGGCCAGCCGGACGATCTCGCCCTGGCTCATCGCGAAACCGCCGGACAGCTGCGACAGATATTCACCGAACGCCATCTGCAGCGTCAGCGCCTCGATTTCGCCGAAGGTTCCCGCACCCAGGCAGCGCTCCGCCCAGCCGAGCATCTGGCGCAGCCCCTCCACATAGGTGGCGAGCCAGGCATATCCATGCGCGGCGAACTGTTCGCGCTCCAGGAGATCGCCGGCGACCCGCCCGTCCGGGGCGACCAGCGCGGCAACGGCACCGCGCGTCTGGTGCTCCAACGCCTCCGCTGCGCCGAGGGCGCCCCGGCAACAGGCCAAGAGATCTTCGATCACCGGCGCCACGTCCGATTCCGCCGCTTCACCCGTTTTCGCTGTCTCGACCACCGCAATTCCTCCAAATTCAAGCCGTCCGCCCCGGCGGCGCGGCACCCTATCCCGAATTATTCAACACAGCAAAACCAAGGGCGATTTGCGGCCTGCCGTTCCGGTCACGAGAATGTGCCGCACCGTGACGCATCTAATGCTTGCCCTGTTTCGCCGAGGACGCCAAGCTTCGACCGATGCATGAGATTGGACCTCACCGCCCGGTTTCGGACCGGCGTACGACGCGCCGCTCGCTGCTGCTCGGCGCCGCCGCAACGGCGGCGGTCTGGCCAATGGTCGCCCGCGGCGCCGGGCCAGCCCCGACGCCCGCGCAAACCGCGGGTCCGTTCTATCCAAACGACGCTCAGAAATCGAGCGACCGCGACGCCGATCTCGTCCGGCTTCGCGGCCGCGACGAGGATGCCGCCGGCAGCATCATCCACGTCACCGGACGTGTCTTGCGATTGGATGGCGCGCCCATCGCCAACGCCCGGGTCGAAATCTGGCAGGCCAATGCGGCGGGTATCTATAACCACCCGCGCGACGGCCATGATCCCAATTTTCAGGGCTATGGTGCGGTCGCCACCGACCGGGCCGGGCGCTATTCGTTCCGGACCATCAAGCCGGCGGCCTATGGATCGGCGTTCTTCCGCCGAACGCCGCATATCCATTTCCGGATTGCGGCCGCCGGCCGGCCGCCGCTGGTGACGCAGATGTATTTCGCCGGCGACCCCTTGAACCCGCAGGACGGCATCCTCCATTCCGTTAAAGGTGCCGAAGAGCGCGCGCGGTTGATCGTTCCCTTCCGGGAGTCGCCGCAAATCGAGCCCGGCAGCCAAACCGGGCACTTCAACATCGTCTTGGAAGGCTAGACCATTTCTTATTCAAATTGACTCAAGTGAAATGGTCTATCTCTTTGATTATACGCAAATTCGTCGCTGCGAACCGTTTCGGTTCGCTCGGGATTTGCTTTAGGACGCCGGCGCGTCAGTCGCGCTTGCCGCCGGGTTTCTTGCCGTGTCCACGGCCCTTTGGGCGGCCCCGCCGTTTGCGGTCGGCCGGCACCGCCGGGTCCCGGCTAACGGAATCCCGCGGCGATTGGAATGGCAGCACATTGTCCGACGTCACTTGGTCGGCGCCGGCAACCGCCCGGGCAACCGACCATTCGACAGCGGATTCAAGGCCCTCCATCGGTGTGAGCACCGAGGAACCGCCATGCTGCAGACGCGCCGAGCACGAGGAACGGCGCTGATAGATCCAGAGATTAAACACGACTGTACCTCCGCCGCTTGAGTAACTCCCGTCCCCTCAAATCTAATAGGCAGCGGCAAACGGTCAAGCGGGAATGCGGGTAAGTTCGGTTAAATCTCCCGAACCGCCGGTTTCCAGCGCTTTTTCGCTCATGGCTCGCACCCGGCGGAATGACGGGCCGAGCCCCGCCCAGTGCCCAAGGGAAGCCATAACTTATTGTTTCTAAGTCGTTTTAATTCACCCGCCGCGAAACCGGATAATTCCGTATTGGGGAGGATCAGCCCAACGAATTCGTGGTAGTGCCTTCTGACTATGCCCCGAGTCCCTAGCGCCGCCAGCGACCCCGATACCGCTCACGGTCGGCCAGTACCGAAATCATTTTTCCGGTCTTCGGCCCGATGCCGGGCGATCTCGCCACGCCGCGACGGGTCATGGAGCCGCTTGATTTTACGGGAAAAGGGTACCAAATTTACCTTGATCGTCATGGCCCGGGTCGACAGGGCATGGCGGTGGCTAAACGTTTCGCCGGCGACTCGTCTCCCTGGTGTGGGGTTGCCACACCGTGTTGCGGAAGACGGAGGCGAATATGACCGAAGAGAGCAAAAAGAGCATCTATTGGACCGCCGGAATAATCGGCGTGATCCTCGTCGCGATCCTTATCGCCTATGCGTTCGATTGGATCCCGACAGAAGGCGGATAAGGGCATCGTTCTTACCCGCAACCAACTCGTCGAGGCGCCGGAAAGGCGCCTCTTTCTTCGCCGAGCCATACCCGGCGCGCGCAGGCTTGCCGGGTCCGGACGCCGGTGATAGTGTCCGGCCGATGTTGACACGCCAAGCACAGGATCGGCTTAGCCGAATTAGATAGCCGGCCCCTCCCGAGGGCCGGGTTCCCGTCCTGTGCGCAATCATGTTTTTACTAATCCGGTGTGTCTCAATGTCGAATTCAGAAAATGGAAGTCCTGTCCACGCGGCCTGCTTTTCGGTGACCGCGGCGGCCTCTCCCGGCGTCATGCCGCGGCTGCTCGAATTGTTCGCGAAACGCGGCCTGACGCCATCCGAATGGCATTCCCGGGTCGACGGTTCGGCCTTGGCGGTCGAGATCCAAGTGGCCGGCATGCCGCCCGCCCTGGCGGAATATATTGCCGCCTGTCTGCGGCAAATCTATATGGTCGACCGGGTACTGTTATCGAGCCGCCGGACCAGCGCCGCTGACCGCGATGACGCGGTGGTTGCTCTTGGCGGAAACGACCGGTAGGACTCCGAGGGCATGAGCTATCTCGACCATATCCACGCCTGCAACAATTTCGATCCGGCGGGATTTTTGCCATTTAGCATTTCGAGCGAGCGGGTCGGCTTTCTCCGCCCCGAACTGGCGGACCGGTTGCGCGCTTGGCCCGAGGTTTTCGACGTGTCCGGTTCCGGCGTCGGCCTCACCCCATCCCTGGACGATTTCGAGTCGCGATCGCAGGCGGTCGAAACGGTCTTGCGCGCGCTGGCCGACGACGGCGCCATCCCGGCCTGGCGCGAGGAATTCTATCCGGTAACGCAGGACTGGCATGTGCCGCCGCATATGCAGATCGAGCGCGCCGCCTGCCCGATGTTCGGCATCCGTGCCTATGGCGTTCACCTCAACGGATACGTGCGGGAGAGCGGGCGACTTCACATGTGGGTGGCCCGACGCGCGCGGGGCAAGGCCACCTTTCCCGGCATGCTCGACAATATGGTGGCCGGTGGCCAGCCCATCGGCATCGGCTTGGCGGATAACGTGGTCAAGGAATGTCACGAAGAGGCCGGCATTCCCGAGGCCCACGCCCGGCAGGCCCGCCCAGTCGGCATGATTTCCTATACGCAGGAGACGCCGGACGGCTGCAAGCCGGACAAGATGTTCTGCTACGACTTGGAATTGCCCAGGGACTTCAGCCCGATCGCCGTGGACGGCGAGGTTGAGTCCTTCCATCTCATGCCAATCGACGAGGTGGCGACCCTCGTCCGGCACGGGTTCGAATTCAAATTCAATTGCAATCTGGTGATCATCGATTTCCTGATCCGCCATGGCGTGCTGGACCCGGACAGCGAACGGGATTACACAGCCATATGCGAGGGGCTGCGCATCGCCGGTTAAGAAAAGTTTCATATTTTTTGCCGACAATCGGCGCGGCGAAGAATAAGGACTTGTACATGGCCGACCCGAAGACCCTACTCGAACTCGCCGGCGCGAATTTGGCGCCCGGTGCGATATCCGATTCCGTTCTCCTGCTGATCGACTGCCAGCGGGAATATATCGATGGTCAGCTTCCGCTCCACGGGGTCAACGACGCCCTCCGCGATATTGGCCAACTGACCGAACGATACCGCGAAGCCGGCTCACCGATCGTGCATGTTCTCCATCGCGGCGCCCAAGGCGGCCTGTTCGACCGGGACGCCCAGGGCGGGCAGGTCGCCCCGGAGGCAACGCCGACCGTCGGCGAATCGATCATCGACAAGACCATGCCGAACGCCTTCGCCGACACCAAGCTCGAGGAGACCCTGAAGGGCATCGGCCGAAAAAACCTGGTCGTCGTCGGCTTCATGACACACATGTGCGTGAGCACGACGGTACGGGCCGGACTCGATCTCGGCTATGCCTGCACGGTGATTGCAAACGCGACGGCAACCCGCGACTTGGCGGTCCCCGGCGGCGGCGTTGTCGACGCGGCGACGGTGCAAAAATCCAGCCTCGCCGCCATTGCCGACCGTTTCGCGGTGATCGTGGCGTCGGGGTCGGATTTGCCCGACTAGACAATTTCTTGTTTAAATCGACCCAAGTGAAATGATCTATCTCTTTGTTTTTATGCAAATACGCCGTTGCGAATCGTTTCGGTTCGCTCGGGATTTGCTCTAGGGGTCCGGCATCTTCAGGGCTTCGATAAAGGCGGTCTGCGGAATCTCCACCTTGCCGAATTGCCGCATTTTCTTCTTGCCGGCCTTCTGCTTCTCCAAGAGCTTGCGTTTCCGCGTGATATCGCCGCCGTAGCATTTCGCGGTGACATCCTTGCGCATCGCGCTGATCGTTTCGCGGGCCACGACCTTGCCGCCGATCGCGGCCTGAATCGGCACCTTGAACAATTGCCGCGGGATCAGATCCTTGAGCCGCTCGCAGACCTGCCGGCCGCGCGATTCCGCGCTGGCGCGATGCGTTATCATCGAGAGCGCATCGACCGGCTCCGCATTGACGAGGATCGATAGCTTGACCAGTTCGCCCTCGCGATAGCCGGACAATTCATAGTCGAAACTCGCATAGCCGCGGCTGATCGACTTCAATCGGTCATAAAAGTCGAAGACCACCTCGTTCAGCGGCAGCGAATAGACCGCCATCGCCCGATTGCCCACATAGGTCAGATCGATCTGCTCGCCCCGCCGCTCCGTGCACAGGCTCAGGATCGGGCCGAGATATTCGTCCGGCACCATGATCGTCGCGCGAATCCACGGTTCCTCGACCGACGTAATTCTGGTGACATCCGGATAGTCGGCGGGATTGTGCAGGTCGATCGTCTTCCCGTCGGTCATATGAATGCGATAGACCACCGACGGCGCCGTGGTGATCAGGTCCAGGTCGAATTCCCGGCTCAACCGCTCCTGAACGATTTCCAGATGCAACAGGCCGAGGCAGCCGCATCGGAACCCGAAGCCGAGCGCGGCCGAGCTTTCCGGTTCGTAATGCAGCGATGAATCGTTGAGCGCCAGCTTCGAGAGGCTCTCGCGCAGATCCTCGTAGTCCGCGTTATCGACCGGAAAGAGGCCGCAGAAAACGACCGGAACGGTCGGCTGGAATCCGGGCAACGGCTCGGCTGCGCCGGCGCGGGCATTGGTCAGGGTGTCGCCCACCTTGCAATCGGCGACCGATTTGATGCTCGCGGTCAGGAAGCCGATTTCGCCCGGCCACAGGCTATCCATCATGGTCCGCTTCGGGGTGAAGACGCCGACACGGTCGATATCGTGCAATGTGCCGGTCGACATCATCTGTACCTTCATGCCCTTGGACAGAACGCCGTCGATGACGCGAACCAGCGTGACCACACCGAGATAGGCGTCATACCAACTGTCGACCAGCAGCGCCTTGAGCGGTGCATCCGGATCGCCCGTCGGCGCCGGCAGACGCGTTACCAGGGCCTCCAACACGTCGTCGATGCCAAGCCCGGTCTTCGCCGATACCTCGACCGCGTTGGAGGCGTCGATGCCGACCACCTCCTCGATTTGCTGGCACACCCGGTCGGGCTCGGCAGAGGGCAGGTCGATCTTGTTCAACACCGGAATGATTTCGTGGTCCGCGTCGATCGCGAGATAGGCGTTGGCAAGGGTCTGCGCCTCGACGCCCTGGGCAGCGTCGACCACCAGAATCGATCCTTCGCAGGCGGCCAATGAGCGGCTCACCTCGTAAGTGAAATCCACATGGCCCGGCGTGTCCATGAGGTTGAGCTGATAGGTTTCCCCATCCTCCGCCTTGTAGTTGAGGCGAACCGTCTGCGCCTTGATGGTGATGCCGCGCTCGCGCTCCAGCTCCATCGAGTCGAGCACCTGCTCCTGCATCTCGCGATCCGTCAATCCGCCGCAAAACTGGATCAAGCGATCGGCGAGGGTCGACTTGCCATGATCGATATGCGCAATGATGGCGAAATTTCGGATGTGTGAGAGATCGGTCATTGTGGGCGCCAGTTTTGGACAACAGGTCCGGTGATTACTTGAAAATACAGTGTTTGGCGAAGTCCGCCGCTTCGTTGGCGGTCCAGTCGCCCTTCGGTTTGTTCTTCAGATCGTCGCACCACTCCTTGCTGCCCACCTCGGGCGAACACGCGGCGACCAAGGCGATGATCGCGACAAGCGGTATGAGCCGCGAAATGGTCCTGCGCATGGGCGTCGTTCCTCCAGATTCCGATGACGCGGAACATACGTAGGGCGGCGGCAGGACGCAATCGGCAATACGGCCCACCCACCGATGGGATTTTCCAGAATGTTCTGGTTTTGTCCCAGCGCTCCGGGTTAAGCTGGCGAAATTCGGAATGCGAAGACAGGGAGCCGATCGATCCGATGAGCATGGGGAGCCAATCGGCTCTATGGACCGGCGACGCGGCAACGCCAGCGCCGGAGAACGACAGCGGACCGCCGGCAGACTTCGCCGACTGGTTCACCGCGCGCGGCTGGTCGCCCCATGCGCACCAGCTCGCCATGCTGGAGGCGGCGCGGCGGGATCACCACACGCTCCTCATCGCGCCAACCGGCGGCGGCAAGACATTGGCCGGGTTTCTGCCGAGCCTGATCGACATTGCGACGACGGGCGCGGCGGGACTGCACACGCTCTATGTCTCGCCGCTCAAGGCGCTCGCGGTCGACATTCATCGGAACTTGCAGACGCCGGTCGCCGAAATGGCGCTGCCGGTCACCGTGGAGACCCGCACCGGCGACACGCCACAGCACAAACGCCGGCGGCAGCGGGAGCGCCCGCCGAACATCCTGTTGACGACGCCCGAGAGCCTTACCCTGCTGCTCAGCTACCCGGATGCGCCGGATTTCTTCCGCGGCCTGCGGTGCGTCGTGCTGGACGAAATTCACTCGCTGGCCGGCACCAAACGCGGCGACCAGCTCGCGCTCTGCGTCGCCCGGCTGCAAAAATTGGCGCCGCGCTGCCGCCGGGTCGGCCTGTCGGCGACCGTCGCCTGGCCGAATGAATTGCGCGCCTGGCTCGCCCCGGATGCGGCCGCGGCATCGGTGCGGCTGATCGACGGCGGCGCCGGCCCCGCCGCCGATATCCGGATTTTGGCCACACGCGCGGAAATGCCGTGGTCGGGCCATATGGCGACCCATGCCTTGCCGGAAGTCTATGAGGAGATTCGCAAGGCCGGCACGACGATCGTCTTCGTCAACACAAGGGCGCAGGCCGAGATCGTGTTTCAGGAGCTGTGGCGGCGCAACGACGACAATCTGCCGATCGCGCTGCATCACGGCAGTCTGGCCGTCGAACAGCGCCGCAAGGTGGAGGCCGCCATGGCCGCCGGCAAGCTGCGTGCGGTGGTCGCCACCTCGTCGCTCGATCTCGGCATCGATTGGGCGGCCGTCGATCTGGTGGTGCAGGTGGGCGCGCCGAAGGGTGTGAGCCGCCTGATCCAGCGCATCGGGCGATCCGAACACCGGTTCGACCGGCCGAGCCGCGCGATCCTGGTGCCGGCCAACCGGTTTGAGGTCTTGGAATGCCGGGCCGCGCTCGACGCGGTCGCGGAAAACACCCTGGACGGCGACCGGCCGCAGCCGGGCGGGCTCGACGTACTGGCGCAGCATGTGCTCGCGATGGCGTGTTCCGCGCCTTTCGATCCTGATGATCTGTATCGAGAGATCACCGCCGCCGCGCCCTATGCGGGCCTCGATCGCCGGGATTTCGACGATGTCGTCGCCTTCGTCGATCATGGCGGCTACGCGCTCCGGCGATACGAACGCTGGCGCCGGCTGGAGCGCCTGCCGGACGGGCGCTACCGGGCCGCCTCGCCCGCCGTCGTGCAGCGGCTGCGTATGAACATCGGCACCATCGTCGAGGCGACGACGCTGAAGGTCCGCATCAAGCGCGGCCCGTATCTCGGCGAGGTCGAGGAATATTTCGCGCTCGGCCTGGAGATCGGCGATACTTTTCTGTTTTCCGGCCAGCTGTTGCGGTTCGACGGCATCCGCGAGATGACGGTGCAGGCGGTGCGCGCGCCGGGCGATACCCCGAAGGTGCCCGCCTATGTGGGTGGCCGGCTGCCGTTGACGACCCATCTGGCCGAACGGGTACGGGCCATCCTCGCCCGGCCGGCGGGGTGGCACGCGCTGACGGATCAGGTGCGCGACTGGCTCGGCATCCAGCAATGGCGCTCCTGCCTGCCGGAACCGGACGGGCTGCTGATCGAGAGCTTCCCGCGCGGCCAGCGTGAATTCATGGTCGCCTACTGTTTCGAAGGCCGCAACGCGCATCAGACGCTGGGCATGCTGTTGACCAAGCGCATGGAACGCGCGGGTCTGGCGCCGATGGGTTTCGTCGCCACCGACTACGTGATCGCGGTGTGGAGCGTCAAACCGGTCGGCAATGTGACGACGCTGTTCGATGAAGACATGCTGGGCGATGATTTGGAAGCGTGGATGGACGAATCGTCGATGCTGAAACGGACCTTCCGCAACGTGGCCGTGATCGGCGGGTTGATCGAGCGCCAGTATCCCGGCCAGAAAAAGACCGGCCGGCAGGTCACCTTCAACTCCGACCTGATTTACGACACGCTGCGCCGGCACGACCCGCAGCATGTTCTGTTGCGCGCGACACGGCACGACGCCGCGCGCGGGCTCACCGATATCGGCCGCCTCGCCACGTTCCTGAAACGGATCGAGGGACACATCACCCATCGCCGGCTCGATCGGGTGTCGCCTTTGGCGGTGCCGATTCTGCTGGAGATCGGCAAGGAACGGGTGGATGGCGCGGCGCTCGACCTGATGCTGGACGAAGCGGCACAAGCCTTGATCGCCGAAGCCACGGGCACGTCGCCGTGACGCCGGCGGAATTTCGATTCGCCGGCGAACGCCTGCTGGCCGACCCATCCGGCGCCTTGATTTGGCCCGGCGGGGACAGCGCGATCGTCGCCGATCTGCATTTCGAAAAGGGGTCCGCCTTCGCCGCCAAGGGCACCTTGCTGCCGCCCTATGACAGCCGCGAGACGCTGCGCCGCGTGGATGCGGTGCTGGCGCGCCATCCGGTGCGGCGGGTGATCTGTCTCGGCGACAGTTTCCACGATGGCGACGCGCCCGCGCGTCTCGGCGCCGACGAGCGTGCGGCGCTGGCGCGGCTGACCGCGCGGCACGACTGGATCTGGATCACCGGCAATCACGATCCGGCATTGCCCGACACAATCGGCGGCGTGACGACGGCCGAGTACCGGGCCGCCGGGCTGGTGTTCCGCCATCAGGCGGCCAAACGCGGCCGCGGCGAAATTTCGGGGCATTTCCACCCCAAGGCCGCCGTCGCCGCGCGCGGCCGGCGCCTGACCGGCCGCTGTTTCGTGACCGATGGGCAGCGGCTGATCCTGCCCGCCTTCGGCGCGTATACCGGCGGGCTCGACGTGCGCGACCCGGCGATCGAATCGCTGTTGGCGCGCGACTACACGGTCCTGATCCTCGGCCGGACGCGGGTGCACCGCATCCCGCGCCGCGTGTTGCGGGCCCAAGCGGACGACGACCCCCGGCAGCCGCTGCTGCTCTAGGGCTGCCGCATTTTCGATACGGTACAGCGATACAATGTTCAGGCTTCCCCCGGGCACGAAAGGCAACCTCGTCAAGCGATGGGCGCTATCGGAACGTGTCTTCTTCGCGTGCGGCGCCTGTCATATCCTGGCGTTTGCTTTTCTCGAAACCTATCCGGGCCGCGGCTTCGAGGTGGTCTGGATGCGACCGGCGACAGGCTACACCGGAAACCACATCGTGGTCGTTCGCGACGATCTGGCGTTCGACTATCACGGGTATTCATACTGGCCCGCGCTTTTCACGCATACGGAAGCCAAGGCAAGACGATGGCGGCCGGGGTGGACCGCCGATCTCATTCCCTTGCCCAAACCGGTGCTCGTGTCCGAAGTGCGGTCGCGGCTCTACGACGGCTTGTGGTTGCGCGAGTCCGGACAGTTCCTGCATGACGCACTGCCGCGAGCGCACGCCTTCCTCAAGCGATTCCCGGCACCGCCCTGAATTTTACGCCGCTGCGGTCACCACGATTTCGACCAGCGTGTCGCCCGCGAGCGGCGCGCCGACACAGGCGCGCTGCGGCCAGTTTTGCCACTCCGCTCCGATCCAGTCGTTCCACACGGAGTCCATGCCGTCCTTCTGCGTCATATCCGCGAGAAAGATCTGTACCGAGATCAGCCGGGTCTTGTCGGACCCCGCATCCGCCAAATTCTTGTCGATGGCGTCCAGGGTTGCCCGGGTCTGCGCCTGGATATCGGCGCCCGGCGCGGTCGCCACCGTGTAGACGATGCCATTGTGACGCACGGCGCGGTTACGGCCTTTCGCGGATCCCTGCCAACGGTCGATTGTCATGGTTCGTATCCCCATAGTCGTTGCTTCAAATATTCGGCGGCGGTACCGCCGCCGGTTTGGACATTCTCACGGTCCCGCACTTCCGATGCCGCCGCAATCGTTTAGACTGTCCATCCTGACCACGACACGATCGGGAGCGCACCGATGCCGACAATTCTGCGAGACACCATCACCGGCCCGAGCGCCTGGAAGGGCGCAGCGTTGCAGGACGATACGACATGGCTGCACCGGCTGACGCCGGCGGAACTCGAGGAGATCGACGCCGCGCTTCGCCACGCGCAGGAAAAGGAACTGAGCCACGAAACGATCACCCGCGACGATTTTCCGCTGCCGGGTCTGGCCGCCCGTCTCGGTGAGGTGGTTTCGCAGGTGCGAGACGGCCGCGGTTTTTTTCTGCTGCGCGGCCTGCCCTCGGAGAAATATTCCGAGGAGGAGGTATTCGCCATCTTCTGGGGCATCGGTATGCATTGCGGCGCGCCGGTGTCGCAAAACTCCTATGGCGATCTGCTCGGCCATGTGTTCGACCGCGGCGTCAAGATGGGCGAGGGCCAGG
>JAOTYV010000159.1 GCA_029861675.1 Alphaproteobacteria bacterium | reverse complement strand
GCGCGGTCAGGTCCGGCCCGAAGACGCCGTCCTTGTCGAACAGCAATCGGGTCATCCGCTCGATCGGGGCCGGGCCATAGACCTTGAGTTCGGGAATCAAGCCACCGCCCTGATCCCAACGGTTCAGCACAAGCCGGATGTAGTCCAGGCAATGGTCGTAATGCAGGTGGCTGAAGAAGGCATGGGTCACGTCGACGGCCTGCTTGCCGGCCTCGAGCAGACGCCAATGGGCCCCCGGCCCATGATCGAACAGGATCAAATCGTCGCCGATTTCGACCATGTAGCTGGAACTCGCCCGAACGAGCGACGGTGTCGGCGTTCCGGTGCCAAGAAGTCGGATTTTCATTCCGCATCAATACCCCAAATTCATGATGAATGCGCCGCCAGACATGGTGAGCGCGTGCAGTGGGGCAGGTCAAGCCGGGCACCGTCCGGAGCCGGCCGGAACGCCCTCCAGGCTTGACAAAATCGGCCAGAACTGCGATTTACCATGCTGATTTTCCGGCGGATACATTGGGCGGACGCGAACATGGCGAAACCAAGCACGATCCTGGTCAAACTGGTCAGCACGGCCGACACCGGCTTCTACTACGTGACCAAGAAAAACCCGCGGAATCAGACGGAAAAGATGGAATTCCGCAAATACGATCCGGTTGCGCGCAAGCATGTCCTGTTCAAGGAAGGCCGGATAAAATAACGCCGCATTCCCAATTCATGGGACTGTCAGGGCCGCCTCGCGCGGCCCTTAATCGT
This sequence comes from Alphaproteobacteria bacterium, assembly GCA_029861675.1. The sequence goes on along the minus strand of JAOTYV010000159.1, from coordinate 10,120 downwards.
TTTGGGGCCGAAGTCCTCGTGGGAATGGGCCTTTCGGTGCGCTGGGAACGATCAGTTTAGATACTTGGCGACCGTTTCGAGGAAGTTCGTGACGGAAATCGGCTTGGCGATATAGGCCTCGCAACCGCCCTCGCGGATCTTTTCCTCATCCCCCTTCATCGCGAAGGCCGTCACCGCGATGACCGGGATCGTCCGCAGGCTCTCGTCTTCCTTGAGCCATTTCGTCACTTCCAGCCCCGAAACTTCGGGAAGCTGGATATCCATCAGAATGAGGTCCGGCACGTGTTCGCGGGCAATCTTGAGCGCTTCCATGCCATCGCGGGTCTGCAGGACGTCGTAGCCCTGGGCTTCGAGCAAATCGTGGAAGAGCTTCATATTTAGGTCGTTATCCTCGACGACCAGGACAGACTTCGCCATCTGGGTAAACTCCCCCACTTTGCCTTACACGCCCGTCCCACGCCTTAATACAAGGCGATTCAGGTTGTTGCAATCCCTCACGGTTGAAGCGCACCTGCGGTATACTCGGATCGGGTTCGGCGGCAGCGGTAAAATTGACGATCGCCGCCCGCGTAGAGGCTGCGATGCGCATCGGTGTGGATATCGGCGGAACGAAAATCGAAGCGGCGGCAATCGATTCCGCCGGCAATATCGTTCTGCGCCAACGGGTTCCGACGCCTGCCTCGGACTACGCCGCGGCGGTCGAAGCGATCGCCGGCGTCGTTGAAGCGATCGAGGCCGAAATCGGCCTGCATTGCCCGGTCGGCCTCGGAATCCCGGGCACCATCTCGCCGGCGACCGGCCTGGTCAAAAATGCCCCCAACTCGCCGTTCAACGGCTATCCGATGGATAAGGATCTCGAGCGCCGCCTCGCCCGGCCGCTCCGTCTCATGAACGACGCCAATTGCTTCGCCCTGTCCGAGGCGGTCGACGGCAGCGGCGCCGGCGCGGACAGCGTTTTCGGCGTTATCCTGGGCACCGGATGCGGCGGCGGGCTGGTGTTCGACGGCGAGCCCGTGCGCGGCCGCAACGCGATTGCCGGCGAGTGGGGCCACAACCCCCTGCCCTGGCCCGACGCCGGTGAGCTACCGGGCAATCGCTGCAATTGCGGCAAGAATGGCTGTATCGAGACCTTTCTGTCCGGCCCCGGCTTCGCCGCCCACCACAATGCCGCGACCGGCGAACACTTGACCGCGCCGGAAATCGCCGACCGTGCCGCCGCCGGCGATGCGGCCGCAACGGCCAGCCTGCGCCAATATGAGAGCCGGCTGGCGCGCGCCCTGGCCAGCATTATCAATGTGGTCGATCCGGAGATCATCGTCCTCGGCGGGGGCATGTCGAACGTAAGCGGGTTGTATGAAGCGGTCCCAAAACTATGGGGACGCTGGATCTTTTCCGATCATGTGGAAACCCGGCTCGTGCCGCCGCGATTCGGCGATTCCAGCGGCGTGCGGGGCGCTGCCTGGCTATGGCCGGAAGACGCCGGAGCGCAAGGATGAGCGCCGACCAGCATCTCTGCCGCGAATGCCTGGCCGCCTACGACGCATCACCCGCCGCATCCGCCGGCGACGATACCCCGCGGCGCTGTCGCGACTGCGGCTCGCCGCGCATTTTGCGCCATCCCGAATTGCACCGCCTCACGATTGCCCATGTCGACTGCGACGCCTTCTACGCCGCGGTCGAGAAACGGGATAACCCCGCGCTTGTCGACCGGCCGGTCGTCGTCGGCGGCGGCCGCCGGGGGGTTGTCGCCGCCGCCTGCTACGTCGCCCGGCTGTATGGCGTGCGCTCGGCCATGCCGATGTTTAAGGCGCTTCAGGCTTGCCCCGACGCGGTGGTGATCCGGCCCGACATGGCGAAATACCGGGATGCGGGCATGCAGATCCGCGACATGATGCGCAACCTGACGCCGTTGGTTCAGCCCCTGTCGATCGATGAGGCCTTCCTCGACCTCACCGGGACCGAGTCGGTGCATCACGCGAGCGCCGCAACGTCGCTGGCGCGGCTGGTCCTGCGCATCGAGAAGGAAGTCGGCGTCACCGCCAGCATCGGGCTCAGCTATAACAAGTTTCTCGCGAAAATTGCCTCCGACCTGGACAAACCCAAGGGTTTCGCCGTTATCGGCCGGAACGAAGCGCGTGAATTTCTGGCGCCGAAGCCCGTCGGCCTGTTGTGGGGCGTCGGCCGGGCGCTGCAGTCGAAAATGCGCCGTCACGGAATCACGACCATCGGCCAGCTTCAATCGATTTCGGAAATCGAGCTGGTTTCGCGTTACGGCTCGATCGGTTCGCGTCTCTACAAATTCGCGCGCGGCGAAGACGACCGCACGATCAACCCGAATGCGCCCACCAAAAGCATATCGGCGGAAACGACCTTCCAGTCGGATATTTCAGCGCCCGATCAACTGCGCGATCGTTTGTGGCCGCTTTGCGAAAAGGTCGCCCAGCGGCTGAAGCAAAAGGACCTCGCCGGCCGTACGGTGGTTTTGAAAATGAAAGATGCGAATTTTCAACAAATCACCCGCAGCCGGCGAATCGAATCGCCGACGCAACGCGCCGAGACGCTCTTCGAGACCGCCTTTCCAATGATCGAGCGCGAGGCGAGCGGCCGTCAATTCCGGCTGATCGGCATCGGCGCGGCCGACCTGACCGACCCGTCCGAAGCCGATCCGCCTGAACTCTTCGCGGTGAAATCGGAAAGCATGCAGCGCGCGGAAGAAGCCTTGAGTGCGGTGCGCGCCAAGCTCGGCGAAACCGCCATCAAGACCGGCCGCGGGTTATAGGACGCGCATTCCCTGCGGTTCTAACATTTGGCTTTCTCAAGTATCTGGAACAGCTTGAGCGTGCCTTTTACAGTGAAATCTCCGTAGTTCATCCGCATTTCCGGGACCACGCCATTCTCCTGCATATAAATCGTCATTTCGAATTCCGGCACTTCCGCCGTGGGCTTGACGGGGAATACGGCGATATTGATCGGCCAAACCGGCAGCGGCTTCGGAATTAATTTCGAATGCCCGCCCGGCGGCGCCGCTTTGCGCGGCAACAGGACCGCCGTCATGGTCGATGGCCCCTGCACTTCCGCACCATCGAAAACCTGGCGCCGGTAGAACCGGACGCCCGCCTCCGCCTTTGCAATCAGGGTCACCGTATGCATGGTCGGAAACATCGTATCCTTGGGCAGCAGGATGATCTGCCGCTGCGGCTTTTCAAACCGAACCTTACCCGGCTTACCGCCGGTGCCGAGTTCCGCGTCGCCCTTCACCTCGGAAGTTTCCTCGGTCTTCTCGGATTTGCGCATCCGCTTGACGTTGAAGCGGTAGCGCCGGCCGTCCTTCGATTCCCAATTCACGTAGCTCGCCGTGATATGCACCGGGGCGCCGTCGCCGCGCAGTATCTGCAGGGCGTACTTCTGCTCGACCGCCCATCCTTCGCACTGATCCGACCAATCGTAACTTAGTACGCCGGTGACATCGAGAACACCGCTGCCCGGCTGGGTCGAAACCATGGACAGCTCATACCCTGCGCGATGCGGCAGAATGGATCCCGCCGACGCCGCCCCCGATATCAGGGCAATGGAGACAACGGTCGAGACGATCTGGAGTGTTCTTGGCATTGTCGCCGGGATTTCCTGATTGCTGTTTCAGGCCAGCGAGTATGGCACGCGCACCGCCGTGGCGGAATGTAATCTTGCGCATACCGTGGAACGCAGTACCGATCCGCCCCGAATCTTGCCGTCAGTCCTTCTTTTCAGGTGGCAGGCTCAGCCGGATATGCAGGTCGCGCAGACGCTCCGGCTCCACTTCGTCGGGCGCCCCCATCATGAGATCCTGCGCCTGCTGATTCATCGGAAAGGCGACTACTTCGCGGAGGTTCGGTTCGTCCGCCAGCAGCATAACGATTCGATCGATGCCCGGCGCCGAGCCGCCATGGGGCGGCGCACCGAATTTGAGCGCGTTGAGCATGCCGCCGAACCGGCGTTCGACCACATCCTCGCCATATCCAGCGATGGCGAAGGCCTTGTACATGATCTCGGGCAGGTGGTTCCGAATGGCGCCCGACGATAGCTCCACGCCGTTGCAGACGATATCGTACTGATAGGCCTTGATCTCCAGGGGATCCATAGACTCCAGGGCTTCCAACCCGCCCTGCGGCATGGAAAACGGGTTGTGACTGAATTCGATTTTCCCGGTCTCCTCGTCCCGTTCGAACATCGGGTAGTCCACGATCCAGCAAAACTTGAAGCAGCCCTGCTCGATCAGATCGAGATCCGCGCCGACCCGGTTGCGCACCGTGCCGGCAAACACCGCCGCGGCGCCCGGCTTGTCGCAGGCGAAGAAAACCGCGTCGCCATCCTTCAGCCCGGTCGCTTCGCGAATAGCCAGGGTACGATCGTCTTCGAGATTGCGGGCGATCGGTCCCTTGCCGCCGCCATCCTCGAAGACGATATAGCCGAGCCCCGCCGCGCCCTGCTCGCGCGCCCAATCGTTCAGCTTGTCGAAATAACTGCGCGGCTGACCACCGGCGCCGGGCGCCGGTATCGCGCGCACGACCGCGCCGCCCGCCACGGCCTTGGCGAAGATGCCGAAGCCGGAATCGCGGAAGCACTCGGTCACGTCGCAAATCTCCAGCGGAATGCGCAGATCCGGTTTGTCGGACCCGTATTTCAGCATCGCCTCGTCGAACGGAATGCGTGGAAACGGCGCCTTTGTAACGGTCTTGCCGCCGCTGAATTCCTCGAACACGCCGCCGAGCACCGGCTCGAGCGCGGCGAACACGTCCTCCTGCGTGACGAAGGACATCTCCAGATCGAGTTGATAGAACTCGCCCGGCGAACGGTCGGCGCGCGCGTCCTCGTCACGGAAACAGGGCGCGATCTGGAAGTAGCGATCGAATCCCGCCACCATGAGCAACTGCTTGAATTGCTGCGGCGCCTGCGGCAAGGCATAGAACTGTCCCGGATGAAGACGGCTCGGCACCAGGTAATCCCGCGCGCCTTCCGGTGACGACGACGTCAGGATCGGCGTTTGGAACTCGGTAAACCCCTGTTCGATCATGCGCCGGCGGATCGAGGAAATCACCTCCGACCGCAGCACGATGTTGCGATGAAGACTCTCCCGCCGCAAATCCAGGAACCGGTAACGCAGCCGGATGTCTTCCGGATAGCCCGCATCCTGGTTCACCGGCATGGGCAGCGCCTCGGCCGACGCCTGCACGCTGACCTCCTCAATGCGCAGCTCGATTTCGCCGGTGGGGATACTCGCATTGATCGTGTCGTCGGTGCGCTTGGTGATCGGCCCGGTCACGGTGATAACCGATTCATTGCTCAGGCTTTCGACTGCCGGAAAGAGCGCGCTCGAGGTGTCGATGACACATTGAGTCACGCCATAGTGGTCGCGCAGGTCGATAAACAGCAAGTTGCCGTGATCGCGGGTCCGGTGAATCCAGCCCGACAGCCGGGCCGACTGCCCGGCATGGTCGATGCGCAATTCGCCGCAAGTATGGGTACGATACAAATGCATGGCTTGCCCGGTGTCTTAGGGGTGGGAGACGCCGCGCAAAGGGCATGGAATGGCGGGAAATGTCAAGGCATCGCGGCCAATGCGTCCCCTCCTGGCATAAAATATGGCACCCACAAGCGCTGCCTGAATTTTGCCGTATCCCGCAGGCGGGGCGGTCAGCCAACCATCTGCGCTTTGAGATAGGTCAATGCCGGCGGCCGAATAAAGGCGGATTTATAGCCTTGATTTCACGTCGAAAAGAAAAGGCGATGCTGGCAAAGGAAATTATGACCACCACCGTTTTGAAGGCGGCTCCGGATCAGTCGATTCACGACGTCGTACACAAACTGCTGGAAAGATCCGTGAGCGCGCTGCCCGTGGTCGACGAGGCGGGCCGGCTCGTCGGAATCATCAGCGAGGGTGACCTGCTGCGCCGCGTCGAAACCGGGACGGAGCGGAAGCGGTCCTGGTGGCTGGATATGATGGTATCGAGTGAAGAACGCTCGCGCGATTTTCTCAAAAGCCATGCGGTTCACGTGCGCGATGTCATGACGCAAAAGGTGATATCCGTGACAGAGGATACGCCGGCATCGGAGATTGCCGGCATCCTCGAAGAAAACCGCATCAAGCGGGTTCCCGTGGTGCGGGGAAAGCGGCTCGTCGGAATAGTTAGCCGCGCCGACATCATTCGCGCGCTTGCCGTGCAGCACATCCCGATAACATCCCGCCCGGAGGGCGATCTGGCATTGCGCCAATCGGTGTTGGCGGTAATCGGCAAATCGGATATCGCTCCCGGTTCATACGTAAACGTCCTGGTTAAGGACGGGGTGGTGCACCTCTGGGGGTTGGCCAATTCACCGGAGCAAAAGAAAGCACTGCGTGTGGCCGTCGAGGGCATTCCCGAAGTGGCGTCAATCCAGAACCATTTGCAAATATCGCGCAATTTGATCGAACAACCGGATTAAGAAAACCCGGAGTTTACATGGGATGAAACCGATTCAGGACAAAGCTGAAGTCTCTATCGACTTCCCGGACAAATTCTATATGGGGTCGTTCGCGCGGGACTCGAAATTCGAGGCCCGGTCGGAAAACGACGGCCTTCTGATCAAGATCGTCAAGCCGCGCGGTGCAAAACGCGTGATCGAGATCCACCTCCACCATCAGTTGCTTGCCGGCATCCTGTCCGAATGGGCGGAGTCGATCGCAGACGAACCGCTCCGGGACGAGGGCCATCGGAAGACGCTGGCCGACGCGCTGAAAAAACTGCAAAAGGCAGTTTCACACAAGTGATGTGGTGATTGGCCGCAAGGCCGAAATGCCTCACGCCATACGCAAACGCCATACGCTTGGGCGCGCGCAACTGTCTTCGGCCGGTTACCGGTATCGGACTCGGGATTAGCGTGCCGCTGTCTACGCTCTACCGGCGAACAACGCGTTCTTCACTCGGCGGCACTGGCCGCCGATACCGCGTCAGACCACGCCGGCGCATCGCCGCCCAGCACCGGGGTCGGACGCACCCAATGGGGGCGTGTTTCCGACAGTTGCAGGATCGGGCCGAGATGACGCAACGGGCCATATTCCGGTTCGGAGGTTATGCGCATCGCATCGAGTTCGGCGTCCGACAACCCCAAATCCGGCTCGACGGCGCCGGTCTTGCCCTGGCGATAGATGAACATGCCCGACTGACACAGGGAGACGCGGACATGATAGCTGCCCCCTTCACGTGCGCGGCGCGCCAGCGCCAGGAGGATGCCATAGGCACCGAGATACCCCGTGGTGTAGTCGCAGGCCGCCGCCGGCAATAATTTCGGCCGCTCGGGACTCCCCTCCTGGCAGATGCCGGTTACGGTCTGGGCAACTTGCTCCCAGCCGCCGCGGTGGCTGAACGGGCCGTCCGCGCCGAAACAACTAATCGAGCAATAGACGATACCGGGGCGGATTTCCGCGAGCTGCTCCGGCGCGAAGCCAAGGCCGGCGAGCATGCCGGGGCGATAGCCCTGCGAAAACACATCGGCTTCGCGCACCAGTTCTTTCAGCCGCGCGGCGTCCTCGGCGGTCTTGAGGTTGAGATAGCAGCTTCGCTTGCCATGGCTCGTATCCATGACATGCTCGGCGATTTGCGGCAGGCCCTCGGCTGCCACCATCAGCACGTCGGCGCCGTTTTCCGCCAGGGTCCGCGCCGCGATCGGCCCGGCGAGAATACGCGTCAGATCGAGCGCGCGGATGCCGCTCAGCGGCCGGTCGCCCGGGGGCATCGGCTCGGGGTCGCTATCGCCGATCTTGATGATTTCGACGATGGGTTTTGCCTGTAGGGTTTTGCCGTGCGGATGATCGAGCCATTCCGCATTGCTGCGCACCATGCCACCGCAGGCGCGCGCCTCGTCGATCGCCGCCTCCAGGTCGAGTGCGTCCCACCCCGCGACCGCCTTCGAGACGGACTCGGGATTGGGTTCGCAGCCGAGCACCTTCAGCACCCGCGCCTGCAGGTTCGGCAGACCGAAATGCGGCAGGAACCAGCGCCCGTCCTTGGTCGGCCAGGGCTGGGTAATTTGGATCATCTTTTCGTGGTTCGCGTTCACGACAGGATGATATTCGCCGTCCGGCCCCATCTTTTGCATGTAGCGCGTGCTGCCCAGCGCGGCGGCGGCGCGGCGCACGTCGATGGAGACGGCTTGGCGGCGGCCTGTCTTGAGTTCCCAAATATCGGAAACGGCGGTGCCGACGCCCGCCAGCACGGCGGCGCACGTCTCGCCGATCTTGAACCGCGTGGACAATACCGGATCGGCACCGGTAATCGTGGCCGTGTGGTCCTTCGGCAGGTCCTCGCCCCGAATTGCCATGACTTCTTCGAATGCGGTCTTCATGTCTTCATCTTTCCCAATTTTGAGGCCTGATTTTTTGCACGCCGGCAGGTGTCGTCCGCGGGTCAACGTTATCAGGTCGATGCCGACGCTCCAAGGACCGGGCCTGCATCGCACTTGATTTGTGCCGGAACGGCGTCTCAGGAGCCAAGCGCAGAGTGCATCATGGACATGACATGGGAAGGGTCTGCTAGAGTAGCCGGATCGATGGGACTGGTCCGAAGGAAAATCCGGTATGGAGTCGAACTCCGCGCTCGCGGAAAAACTGAACGTCGCCTGGAAATTCTTTTATGGCCGCGGCTTTGTCGACGGCTTCGGGCACATCAGTGCACGGACTGCCGACCCCGACCAAATCCTTATCGCGCCGCATAATCTCGGCAGAAATTCCAAACCGGAGGAATTCGCGCTCATCGATCTCGACGGCAAGCGGATCGGCAACGAGGCGCAAATGCCGAGCGAATTGCCGATCCATCTGGAGATCTATAAGAGCCGCCCCGACGTTGGCAGCGTCGCGCATTTTCACTGTCTCTACCCGACGTGTTTCAGCATGTCGGAAGTCGAGTTGCGTCCGACCTATTTCCTGGCGTCGATTTTTCGCGGCGGCATCCCGATCCATCCCGATTCCCGGCTGGTCAACGACGCCGAGCGCGGCGTCTCGCTCGCCCGGACGTTGGGCCCGCACCGGGCCGCCTTGATGAAAGCGCACGGCATCGTCGTCACCGGCGCCGACATCGTGGAGATGACCGCATCGGTTTTTATCCTCGAGGACAACGCCCATCGCACCTGGATCAGCGCGGCGATGGGGTCGGTCGAGTATTTGAGCGATGAGGACATGGCAAAGATCGAACCCGAACTCCTGAAAACCCGCGGCCCTTATAGAAGGATTTGGGCGCTCTGCGAGGACGAAGTACGGGAACGCGAGCGTATCGAGAGCTGAGCGTCATCGGCCCTGCGGCGCGGCGATAGACGCGGCGGGCTTAGCCGCCCGATCCGTCCAAACGCCGGCGGTTACGCCGGTAATTCCAACATATCGAGGGCGGCGGAGAGGTCGCTCGCGTCGATGCGGCCCCACGCCTGCGCCGCTTCGGCCGTGCGGCCCGGCCCTAGCACCGGTTCCGCCAGGCCACGAAATTTTTCCGCCACTTCGCCGTCGTCCATCGGGTTTTGGGTCGTGCCCCGGGGGTTCTTGATTTCGATAACCGTCTTCTCCCCGTTCCGCCCGGTGACCGTCGCGCGCAAGAAATACGTGAAGGGATAGGTCGCTTTGTAAATCGCCTCGACCTCCGCCGAATTATGCACCTTGATCTTCTGCATCAGCGGCCGCAATGCCGGGTCGGCGATGGGCTGGGGATCGAAGGAATCGACCGTGATGGTGCCGTCCATAAACGTCCGGGCGAAGATGTAGGGCATACTGTGGTCGGCGGTTTCCCGGTTTTTCGGATCCCACTTTTCCGGTTCGCTCGCCGTTTCGTGCCATGCGGACCAGTATGTGTCGATATCGATGGCGGCGATATCGTCGAGCGTCATTTTCTCGCGCAGTTCCAACGCGGCCCAAACCGCCGTCAGCGTGTTGCCCTCCACCGGCCAGTATTTGAGCTTGCTGGCCGGCAGGACATAGTCCCCGCCGCCGGTCGGGAACGGTGTCAGTTCGAAGGAACCGGTAATCTGTTCCCACAGACCGTGCCGCCCCTCGAACGGTTTGTCCGGCCCGGTCATGCCTTCGGCCGCCAGCAGCGTGGCGAACACCGCATTGCGGCAGGCAAAG
>JAOTYV010000441.1 GCA_029861675.1 Alphaproteobacteria bacterium | reverse complement strand
GAAATCCGCGCCCAAGTATCGTCGCTAATGACAAATCGATCCGTGTTCATGCAAACTCCCCTCAAAAGGAAGCTTGAATCACATTTCAGAGTCTGTGTGAATCCATTAAATGTCCACAGACCCTAGCGCGACACCGGATCGTACAAAGTGCCCGCGCGGGTCTCGAACGCCTGGACCATGCGCCGCACCGCTTCGCCGAAGAACCGCCCGATCAGGCTTTCCATCAGCCGCGACCGGAATTCGAAGTCCACATGGAAATCGAGCCGGCAGCCTTTGGCCTCCAAGGGTTCGAAAACCCAATTATTTTCCAAATACTTGAAGGGACCCTCGATATAACGCACGCGGATACGCCGGTTTGGCCGGTCGAGCGTGACCAAACTGGTAAACCGCTCCCGTATTCCCTTATAGCCAATGGCGAGTTCGGCCCGAATTTCATTGTCCTTTTGATCGAGAATTCGGGCACCGACGCACCAGGGCAGGAATTCGGGATACTTGCCGATATCCGCCACCAGGTCGAAGAGCTGGTCCGGCGTGAACGGCAGCTCTCGCTGTTCGGAGTGGCTGGGCACGGGTCGAGCGGCGGCGGGTCAGCCGTGCCGGCCGGCGCCGGTCAATTTGGCGTCGCGCGCGGCCCGAAGGCGCTGGAAATCGTCGCCCGCGTGATAGGACGACCGGGTCAGCGGCGACGCGGACACCATCAGGAAACCTTTACCGCGCGCCAGCCGGGCAAGACTCTCGAATTCCTCCGGCGTGACGAACCGGTCGACCGCCGCATGTTTTTGTGTCGGCTGCAGGTACTGGCCGATGGTCAGGAAATCCACGTCGGCGGCGCGCAAATCGTCCATGAGTTGCGCCACTTCTTCCTTGCTCTCCCCAAGGCCGACCATCAGGCCCGATTTGGTGAACAGTTCAGGATCCAACTTCTTGACGCGGCTGAGCAATTCGAGGCTGGTGAAGTAGCGCGCGCCGGGGCGAATCGTCGGATAGAGCCGCGGCACCGTCTCGATATTGTGGTTGAAAACATCGGGTTTGGCCGCCGTAACCGTCTCAATGGCGCCGTCCTTGCTCATAAAATCGGGCGTCAGGATCTCAATCGTAGTCTTCGGGGCCAATTCCCGCATGTTTTCGATCACCGCCGCGAAATGGGCCGCCCCGCCGTCGTCCAAATCGTCCCGATCAACCGAGGTCACCACCACATGCTCGAGGTCGAGTTTCGCCACCGCCGCGGCGACATTGACCGGCTCCATCGGATCGAGCGGCCGCGGCATGCCGGTCGCCACGTTGCAGAACGCGCAGGCCCGCGTGCAGGTGTCGCCCATGATCATGAAGGTGGCGTGCTTCTTGGCCCAGCATTCGCCGATATTCGGGCAGCCCGCCTCCTCGCACACCGTGTGCAGACCGTTCGCGCGCACGATGTCGCGAGTTGCGAAATACTGCTTCGAGGTCGGCGCCTTGACGCGAATCCAATCCGGCTTCCGGGGAATCGGATTGTCCGGTTTGTTGCGCTTTTCCGGATGGCGGATACGGGGGATCGCGGTCGACATGGGGCAGGCTTACTCCGCGGGGCTTAAACTATGGTTAAAGGTGGATCGCGGAGCCTCGAGCGTCAAGGACCAAGCCGCCTCGCCTATTTCTTTTCGGCGGCCTCGACCTCCAGCGTGATCTCGACCTCGTCGCCGATGCCGCCGAGCGCGTATTTCATGCCGAAATCCGAGCGTTTGATCTTGGTGCGCGCCGAAAATCCAGTCGTCAGGACGCCTTTATACTTCGGCAGAGGATGGGGACGCATGCCATTAAAGGTGACATCCAGGGTTACCGGCTTGGTCACGCCCAAAAGGGTAAAATTACCACTTATTTTTCCGGTCTTGTCCCCGGTGGTCTGGATTCCGGTGCTGACGAAGCGGATTTCCCCGAACTCCTTGGTGTTGAAAAAATCGGGCGATCGCAGATGTTTATCGCGCGCTTCGTGGTCCGTATCCACGCTCGCCGCGTTGATCACAATGCTGACCTTGGATTTCGCCGCGCTCTTGGGATCGAAGCTCAAATCGCCCTTGAAATCGTTGAACTGGCCGATCATGCGCGAATATCCCAAATGCATGACGCTGAACATGATGTTCGTATGCGCCTTGTCGATGGCAAAATCCGCGGCCTTGCCCGCGCCCGACGACAGGCCGGTCACGCAGGCAGCAACCCCAAGACCAACAACTGGCAAAATCCGCATCGTCAATCTCCTTTTAGATCAGTATGATACTTCCATATTAAACGCATAACCGCTCCCGCCGCCGCTCGATTGGTAAGCGACCAGAACCGCAACCGCGACCGGCACAAGACAGACCGCCGCCAGAACGAACGGCGCCAACACCGGACGCGACGCCAAGGGCAAGCGCACCGCAAGGCGTTCCGCGAAGAAGACCGGCAAAATCAGGATTAGGGCGAGTTTGCTGGCATCCGTGAACAAAACCAGGGCAGCCACTAATGAAAGCAGCGCACCCATTCCGCCGAACGCACCCGCCCATTCGAATGAAAACCGGCTTTTTGGCCAGTTCCACAACATGAAACCGCCTGTTGCGGCGGCAAGGCCACCGGACAACTGCGCAAATGAGGCGGACGACCCCATTAGCGCAATCAAGCTCACGCCGATGGCGGCGATCAAGAGCATTACCGCCGGTACGGAGCCGCCGCCGCGTGTTGCCCGCGCGGCATAAATTACAAAGGCGCCCGCAAGCCAGAGTGAACTGATCGTCGCCAGACCCGGAATCGACGGCGTGGCAATCATCCGCCATCCCATCCAACCGACAATCGCGCCGGACCATACCACCGGACCAATCCAGCGCATCTTATCGGCGTTATCGGCGCGCTGGGTCAGGTCGAAAATTACGCCGATCACTGCG
>JAOTYV010000158.1 GCA_029861675.1 Alphaproteobacteria bacterium | reverse complement strand
GGCGCGCCTCGGCTGGACGCAACCGCTGCTCGGACTCGCGGTTCTCGCCGCTTTCTCCCTATCGCTCGCCATCGGGCCGGCCGCGTTGGGCCCCGCAGCCATTCTGGCCGGGCTGTTCGGCGGGGCGGATGAGACGACCATGATTATCATGCGTGAAATCCGGCTGCCGCGCGCCGCTTTGGGCCTGTTGATCGGCGCAACGCTCGGCCTGTCCGGCGCCGGATTACAGGGGCTCTTCCGTAATCCGCTGGCGGAGCCGGGCATCATCGGCGCATCGAGCCTGGCCGCCGTGGGCGCCGTGCTGGCGCTGTATTTCGGTCTCTACGCGGCATTCACTCTGGCGCTGCCGCTGTTTGGGATCGCCGGTGCGCTGATCGCCGTCCTGTTGCTCCATCTGATTGCCGGCCGGGACTCGGACGTCCTGGTCCTGATCCTGGCCGGCGTCGCGATCAGCAGCCTGGGCGGCGCGCTGGTCGCGCTGGCGATCAACCTGTCGGACAGCCCGTATGCGGTGTCCGAAATCGTGTTCTGGCTGATGGGATCGCTCGCCGAGCGCAGCTTGGCGCATCTCTGGCTTGCGATGCCGTTTATTCTGGCCGGCTGGGTGCTGATCGCCAGCACCGCGCGTGCGCTCGATGCGCTGTCGCTGGACGACGCCACGGCGGAGAGCCTGGGATTCGCGCTGAATGGGGTTCGGCTGCGGCTGATCGTCGGCACCGCGCTCGCAGTCGGCGCCAGCGTTTCGGTTTCCGGCTCGATCGGCTTTGTCGGGCTGGTCGTGCCGCATCTGCTGCGTCCGCTGGTCGGCCACCGGCCGGGCCGGTTGCTGCCGGCGAGCGCTCTCGGCGGCGCTTTGCTGCTGCTCCTGGCCGATATCGCGGTCCGCGTGACGCCCACGGCGACCGAGCTGCGGCTCGGCGTGCTCACCGCGCTGATCGGCGTGCCGTTCTTCCTGATGCTGGTGTTGAAAACCCGCCGGGGGGCGCCATGACGATGTTGACGCTCCGGAACGTTTCCTCGTCGCGCGGCGGCCGTCGCGTCCTCGACGGTGTCGGTCTCAGCGCGGCGCGCAGTGAAGTGCTCGGCGTGATTGGCCCGAACGGCGCCGGAAAGAGCACCCTGCTGCGGCTGATGGCGGGCCTGACACGGCCGGGCCGGGGCGATGTCCGCCTGGAGGATCGCGCCCTTGGCGATTGGCCGCGCCGCGACCGCGCCCGGCGAGTCGCCTATTTGCCGCAGCATCCGGACTGCCATTGGCCGATCACCGTGGCGGAATTGGCGGGACTCGGCCGTCTGCCGCATCGCCGGTTCTGGGACCGCCCGACGCCGCGCGACGTCTCGGCGGTCGAGGCGGCGCTGGCGCTGGCCGACCTGGAAAATCTGGCGGGACGGCGGCTCGACAGCCTGTCCGGCGGCGAAGCGGCGCGGGCGCATCTCGCCCGGGCGCTCGCCGGCGAGCCGGCGCTCCTGCTCGCGGACGAACCGGTCGCCGATCTCGACCCGAGCCACGCCTTGACGGTGATGGGTCATTTGCGACGGTTTGCCGGGCAGGGCGGCGCGGTCGTCGTGGTGCTGCACGACCTCAGCCTGGCGTCCCGGTACTGCGACCGGCTTGTCTTGCTAAATGCCGGACGAATCACGGCCACGGGTGTGCCCGACGCGGTCCTCACGAAGGCGCGATTGGCCGAGGTCTACGGCATTTCCGCGGTTCACGGACAATTTGAAGACGAAACCTATGTGGTGCCGTGGAAATCCGGCCTGCCCGACGACGGCGGCGGGGCAGCCCCATGACGCCGCTTCCCGCCCTGCGCGCCATCTCGTTGCCGCCGGCCTTGCTGTTGTCGCTGGCGGCGCATGCAGCGCTGATTGCCGCAATTGTGAACACCGACGATGCGCCGCCAGCCCCTCTCCACCCCGGCGGCGTGATCGCCGTCGAAATCATCGTCGAGGGGCCGAAATCCCATCCCGGGGTGGAGCCGGCGCCGCCGCGCGCCGGCGCACCGATGATCCTGCCGGCGGCGTCCGGCCAACCCGTCCACAGGGTGGAAAACCCGCGCCCAGCCGCGGCGAAGGACGCTTCGCCGGCGTCGCAACAGCCGGCGCTGCCGCCACGCGCCCGGCGCAAACCCTTGCATTTCGCAAACACAGGGGTGCCGCTCGAGAAACCGGCGGCCGTCACACGATTGCCCGCGCATGCCGCACGCCCCCCGCAGCCAGACGGCCCCAATCGGCCGGTCCGGCCGATTGGCGCGGCCCTGACACCAGCGGCGCAAAGCAGCGCCGGCGACCGCGGCGCTTCGCCCCGTGGCGAAAATCCGAAGCCGCCCTATCCGTTTGTCGCGCGCCGGCGGGGTCAGGAAGGCCAAGTTCTTCTAAATGTGAACGTTTTACCGGACGGTACCGCGGGACGGGTCGAAATCGCCCGCTCCAGCGGATTTCGCAGCCTGGACGAGGCCGCCCGGCACGCGGTGGCGCTCTGGCGCTTTCGGCCGGCGCGGCAAAACGGCACACCGGTTGCCGCGCGGGTGACCGTGCCGGTTCGGTTCAGCCTGCATTGAAATCGCGCTGGGCGGCCGCACCAATTGGATCCGGTTCTGCCAAGGCCCGTTCACAAAACCGTGATGCGGCGCCCGGCGTGAGCCCCGTCACTGCCCGCACCCGACGCCGGCGCTATAACACAGACACCATTACTTATCCGCGATACCTCCTCTTCCTTATCGCCGCCTTCACAGCGCGGCGATTTTTTTGCCTTGATTTTGAGGGACACCGGCGGCGAGACCATTTCTTGTTTAAATTGACTCAAGTGAAATGGTCTATCTCTTTGTTTTTACGTAAATACGTCGTCGCGAACCGATTCGGTTCTCTCGGGATTTACCCTAGCGGGCGGGCTTCCAATCGCGCACCAGGGATTCCGCCTTGGCACGATCGGCCGGCCCCATCAATTGCGCCGCCTTATCCCGCCATCGCCGGGCTGTTTCGTTCCCCTGGGCGGCGGCAAGCGCGAACCATTTATAGGCCTGCACG
Source organism: Alphaproteobacteria bacterium (assembly GCA_029861675.1). The sequence continues at coordinate 7,871 of JAOTYV010000158.1, read as the reverse complement.
AAATCCTGCAGCACGCCGTGGCCGAGGCGATACATCCGCCCAAGATTGAATTGCGCCGCGGCATTGCCCTGCAAGGCGGCTTTGCGATACCACGCCATCGCCGCGCCATAGCCGTGCTTCCGGCTATACCCTTTTTCGTACATCACCCCGAGGCTGAGTTGCGCCATCACATGGCCTTGCCCGCCGGCACGCTCGAACCAGCGCATGGCTTCCTGATGGTCTTTCGGCACACCCCGCCCGCCGGCATGAAGACGGCCGAGCCAGAATTGCGCCTTCGCGTCACCGCTTTCGGCGAGCGGCCGCATTTGACGCGCCGCTTCGGCGTAGTCCGCCTGCCGGTACGCCGACATCGCCTCGGCCATTCCGGCCGCCGCCGGTAACGGGGCGGTCAAGCCGAGAAGGAGGGCCGCCGCCACACAGCGATAGGAAAAAGCGCACCGCATACCGCCAACCCTGCGACGTGCCGACCGGAGACGCCCTAACTACCGGGTTTCGATGCCTTCCAGTAGTTGCGGTTAAGCGACCCGACCAGCGAATCGTGTTGCCGCTGCAAGCAGGCCCGCAGCCCGCCGACAACCAGGGCGCCAGCGGCCTGCACTTCACAATATTCCAGCTGCTCGGCGGTGAACACGCGCGCTTCGGCCGGCATCGTGCGGCGCTTCAACACCTGACGCGCCACATCGCCGCCCCCGGACCCGAGGTCTTCCGGCTCGTCCGGCAATGTATTGATCATCGCCATCATCCCCCGAAAGGCATGCGAGAACGCGCTGCCATCGTCGATCGGCGCGGTCCCGATACGGCGCAATTGTTTCGCCGCGGCAATAAGATCACCTGGGGTTTGCGGCGTCCGATCGTTGGCGATCGGGTGCGGCGCGAGCACCGCCGCTTCCGCGACCGACAGGGCAATCCGTGTTGCGCCCGCGGCCTTCACGGCCGCCTCCGGAATGCTGACGACCACCGCCGCAAACCCGCGGACGCTGCGAAACGCCAACCCGGACGCCGGTACCGCCCGATGCGTTCCGTCGGGAGCGGTCAAGACAAGGCGCAGCTCGGATCCTTCGGTCTGGCGATAGGCGGTGCCGTTTTTCGGAACGGTGCGGTCCTGCTGCAAACAAAACGCCGAGAACTCGGCACTGCAGATGCCGTCGACGCATTTCAACTCGACCGGTGTTTTACCGGTAGCCAACAGACCAAGCGCCTGCGGCGCGGCGACCGCGCCCGCCATCGGCAACGCCGCCAGGAAAATTCCAGCCATGAGTAGTCTGCGCATCGATCGCTCCTCCCATAAAATCCCAATGCGGGCCGAGGCAAATACGATCTTGTCGGCCCGTCGATAAAGACCGTTGCAATATCTTACACCAACATCCACGTGCGTCGCGTCCTTATTGCGACCGTGGTAAGAAGGTACGAGCCATGCGAGCCGGTCCGAATCGACGGCAATCCCGGTCCAAGGAGAAATTTGATGTCCAGTGACTCCGAGATCCTAATCGGCAAAGGGGCGAAGCAGCAATCGCTGCTGCTCGCGCTCGCAAACCGGCATGGTCTGATCAGCGGTGCAACCGGAACCGGCAAGACGGTAACGCTCCAGGTTCTGGCGGAGGGATTTTCGCGCCAGGGCGTGCCCGTATTCGTCTCCGACGTGAAAGGCGACATTTCGGGTATCAGCCAAGCGGCGACTCTCAACGATCGGCTGACCAAGCGGGCCAACAGCATCGGCGTTTCAAATTACGTAGGGGCCGCCTGCCCGACGGTGTTTTGGGACCTGTTCGGCGAGAAAGGCCATCCCTTGCGGGCGACCATTTCCGAGATGGGCCCCCTGCTGCTGTCCCGGCTGCTGAACCTCAACGATACGCAGGAAGGCGTGCTGAACATCGCGTTCCAGGTCGCCGACGACGAGGGATTGCTGCTGCTCGATCTGAAGGATCTGCGCGCGTTGCTGACATTCGTTGCGGACAGCGCCAGCGCATTGACAACGACCTACGGCAGCGTCAGCAAACAGTCGGTCGGCGCCATTCAGCGGCGGCTACTGGTCCTCGATCAACAACAGGCCGAATCGTTTTTCGGCGAGCCCGCGCTCGATCTGCACGATTTCCTGCGCACCGACCGCTCCGGGCGCGGCATGGTCAATGTGCTGGCCGCCGACCGGCTGATCAACAATCCCAAACTCTACGCGACGTTCCTTCTGTGGCTGTTGTCCGAATTGTTCGAGGAGCTGCCCGAGATCGGCGACCCGGATCGACCGAAACTGGTGTTCTTTTTCGACGAAGCGCATTTGCTGTTCGACGATGCGCCGAAGGCCCTGGTGGAAAAGGTGGAACAGGTCGTCCGCCTGATCCGGTCGAAGGGCGTCGGCGTTTACTTCGTGACGCAAAATCCGCTCGACATCCCTGACGAAGTGCTGGGTCAACTCGGCAACCGGGTGCAGCATGCGCTGCGCGCCTTTACGCCGCGCGATCAGAAGGCGGTGCGCGCCGCCGCCGAAACCTTCCGGCAAAACCCCGCCTTCGACGCCGAGGAAGCGATCACCCAACTCGAGGTCGGCGAGGCGCTGGTCTCCACCCTGGATGCCAAGGGCGCGCCCAGCGTGGTCGACCGAACCCGCGTCCGGCCGCCGGCGTCGCGGATCGGTCCCGCATCCCAGGCGGAACGCGACGGCGTCATGGCCGCCAGCCCTCTCGCCGGGCGTTACGACCGGGAACTCGACCGCGAGTCCGCTTACGAACTCCTGCAGGCGCGTGCGGAAACGGCGGCGGCGACCGCGGCAGAGGCGGCAGCGCAACAACCGCCGGAAAAAAAGGGCCGCCAACGGCAATCGCCGACGGAGGCGCTGGTGAAGAGCGTCTTGCGATCGATTGGGACCACGCTCGGCCGGGAGATTATCCGCGGCGTCCTGGGATCGATCTTCAAGGGCGGCCGGCGCCGGTAGCGCAACGCCACATCTTCATCCTATCCGCGTCCGACAAACGGCATCTTCGTCGCCATGATCGTCATGAATTGAATGTTCGCGTCGAGCGGCAGTTCGGACATGTGAACGACGGCGCGCGCCACCGCGTTGACATCCATCCGGGGCTCGACCTCGACGGAGCCGTTCGCCTGCGGCACGCCCTTGGTCATCCGCTCGGTCATCGGCGTCGCCGCGTTACCGATATCGATTTGACCGCAGGCGATGTCGTATTTCCGGCCATCCAGCGAAATCGCCTTGGTAAGCCCGGTGATCGCGTGCTTGGTCGAGGTGTATGGCGCTGAATTCGGCCGCGGCGCATGCGCGGAAATCGACCCGTTATTGATGATGCGCCCGCCCATCGGCGACTGCTCCTTCATCATCCGAAAGGCTTCGCGGGCGCACAGAAACGATCCGGTCAGGTTGACGTCGACCACCGACTGCCATTGCGCATCGGTCAGGTCTTCGAACAGAACCGGCGGCGCGCCGGTGCCCGCATTGTTGAACAGGACGTCGAGGCGGCCGAACCGTTCCTTGGTCGCGGCGAACAGGGCTTTCACCGACGCGGAATCGCCGACATCGGTCGGCACCGGCAGAGCGCGCACGCCGTCGTCGCCGGCCTCGGCCACGGTTTCTTCCAGGGGCTCTTGGCGGCGCCCGGCCAGCGCGACCGAATAGCCTTCACGCATCAGCGCAATCGCCGAATACCGGCCGATGCCGGTTCCAGCCCCCGTAACGATTGCCACCTTGTCCTGTGCCGCCATCTCCAGAGCCTCCTTGTGTTCAATAAATTGGATTTTTGCCGCCGCCGCGCCCCACTCAATCACTCCCGGCAGCGCCTGTCGAGCCTTGGGCAGCGGCACCGGACCAGGGAAATGCCGCCTTAACTATTTGGCGCTAAGGTTGACGTGACATCCACTTGGAATGAAGTGTGACATGTTCGGCTTTTCGATAAACCGCGTGACGCGCGAACTCGAGGCGAAGCTGCGTTCGGCCGATGGCGGCGCCGGGCGCGGTAAGGTCGAGCGCAAATGGTACGCCGATGGCGGCGAAAAACTCACCGTCCGGATGCGCGGTCTCGACCTGCCCGATGGCACGGCGGTAGCAGTGTATTTCGGAGACCGCGCGGTTGCCGTGCTTGAAATCGGCAAGGGCGCCGGCCATCTTCGTCTCGAGAGCGACGACAATATTGCGGTTCCCGCCGCGGACGACGGCGAAATCGCTCGCGTCCTACACAATGACGTCCTGCTCCTGAGCGGTAAATTTCAGCTGGACTGATATGCTTCCGCGGCGCGGCGCGCATACGGCGGCGGTTCGATAGCGACCGCAGCAACGCGCATGGCGATGCGGCATGACGCATCGACGGGTTAGAAAGTCTGGAGCGTATGGGGCCACGACACTCGCGGCTCACGTTGCGCCGGCCTCGCTCGATTCCGCGACCGCCTGGCGAAGCGTCTCTTCCGGCACGTCGTCGAATGAGGAAAAGTTGAGTGCATAGAGCCTCGCGTAGAGCCCGCCGGCATCGACCAGCGCGTCATGTGTGCCGGTTTCCACCACATGGCCGTCCTGCAGCACGATGATGCGGTCGGCGTTGCGCACGGTGGCCAGCCGGTGCGCAATGATGATGCCGGTGCGGTTTTCCAGCAGCTTCCGCAACGCCGCCTGGATTTGCTGTTCGGTGTAGGAATCGATATTCGCCGTCGCCTCGTCGAGCACAAGGATACGCGCGTCGGCGACCAGGGCGCGGGCAAAGCTGAGCAACTGGCGCTGGCCCAGCGACAGGTTGCGGCCCTGCTGCTCAAGCAGCGTGTCATAGCCTTGCGGCAGCCGGGCAATGAAGTCATGGGCGCCGACCACGCGCGCCGCGCGTTCCACATCCGCATCGCTGGCGTCCTCGGTGCGGAAGCGGATGTTGTCGCGCACGCTGCCGGTAAACAGGAACGGGTCCTGCAAAACCATGGCGATGTGGCGCCCGAGCGCGGAAATCGCATAGTCGCGCAAATCCCGCCCATCGATCGTCACCGCGCCGTCCCAGGTCTCATAGAACCGGTGCAACAGCGAGGTGATGCTGGTCTTGCCGGATCCGGTCGGCCCAACCAGTGCCACGGTCTCGCCCGGCGCGACTGTGAAATTGACATCCTTCAGCACCGGCTGGTTCTTCGCATAGCCAAACGTCACGCCGCGAAATTCGACCGCCCCCGCGATGGTTTCGGGATCGGCGGCATCGGGCCGGTCGGCGATCGCGAGCGGCACATCGAGCACCTCGAAGATACGTTGTCCCGACGCCATCGCGCGCTGCATCACGCTGTACTGAATGGTCAGCGACCGGATGGGATCGAAGAACCGCTGCACATAAAACAGGAACGCGACCATCACGCCGACATCGAGCGATCCCCCCAGCACCGTGGTACCGCCGACCACAACCACAATCGCCATGGCGCCGCCGGTCAGCGTGTCGACGATGGGCACCATGACCTGGGCGAACTTCGCCGAGCGCAGATGCGCCGCCAAGTTTTCGTGTGCCTTGTCACCATAAAGTTCGGCGTTGACCGTCTCACGTCCCATCCCTTGCACGGTCCGAACCGCGTGGATGCCCTCGGCCAGCGCGCCATTGGTCGCGGCATTGGTTTCACGCGCGCGGAGAAAAGCCTCCCGCGCCCGCGGCAGCCAGATCAGCCGTACGATCAGCAGTGTCGGCACCACGGAGAGCGTCAGTAACCCGAGCTTGAAATCGAGCACCAGAAGAATGACCACGATACCGGCGAGCAGGACCAGATCACCGAGGGCGGTGATGGAGTTTTCCAGGAATTCCTGCAACGAATTCACGTCACCCTGCAGGCGCGACATCATGCGCCCCACTTCGGTCTTATCCATGAAGCTCAGCGCGACCCGCTGCAAATGGGCGAACATCGCCCGCCGGATATCGAAAATTACACGCTCGCCGGTTAACGCGACGAGCCGGTCCTGGGTCAAATTGGCTGCGTAATTAACGGCGATGGCGGCGCCGAATGCGGCGACGGCGAGCAGCAGGGCGGATTCGCCGCCGCGCCCGGGCAGCAGCGCATCGTCAATCGTCATGCGAATGATCAACGGGACCGAAAGCTGGGTAAGGGTAAATGTCAGGACGGCGGCGATGGCGATATAGATCCGCCGCCGGTAGGGTCTGACGAATTCGAAGAAGCGCCGCACCACATGCCCGTCATAGGCGGCGCCAAACATCTCCTCGTCGCGGCTGATTTGCGAGCCGACAACCGCATGCGGCGGCCGCGTCCCGGGCCCATTCTTGATCGTATGTGGCGACATGACCGTCATTCGGCCGCTCCCGCGGCGGCGGCCTGACCCCCGTCATTCGATTGCAGCGCGAACAATGCGGCGTACCGTCCGCCCAAGCGCATCAGCGTGTCATGCGTGCCGCGCTCGATTACGCGGCCCTCCTCCAGAAACAGAATCTCGTCGGCATGGCGCAGCGTGCCCAAACGGTGCGACACGATGATCGAGGCGCAATCCGTGGCGGTCTGCTGCAACGCCTGGCGGATGCGCAGCTCGGTTCCGGCGTCGATTGCCGCGGTGGAATCGTCGAGCACCAACACGACCGGATCGAGCATCACGGTCCGCGCGATGGCGACACGCTGCTTTTGCCCACCGGACAGCGATACGCCGCGCTCGCCCACCAGCGTGCCGTACCCCTCGGGCAGCGTCTCGATGAAGTCGCCGATCTGCGCCCGGGCCGCGGCATCCGCGATGTCCGAATCGGCGACCCACGGATCCCCATAGGCAATGTTGTTGTCCAGCGCCGAGGTAAACAGGAACGGATCCTGCGGCACCACGCGCACCGCCTGGCGCAGCGATTCCAGCGTCACGTCGCGAATGTCCTGGCCGTCGATTGTGATACGCCCGCCGCTGACGTCGTAATGGCGCGCCAGCAGGACGGCGATGGTCGATTTTCCGCTGCCGGGCGGACCGACGATCCCAAGCACCCGGCCCCGGCCCAGCTCGAACGACACCCCGTGCAGCACCGGCGGCGCGCCCTTACCGCCATAGGCAAAAGACACATCCTCGAACCGCACCGTGCCCTCCGACACCGCAAGCGGCGCGGCATCGTCCGGTTCGGTAATTTCGGACTCGAAATCGAGAACGGCAAACAGTCGTGCCCCGCATGTCGAGGCGCGGGCGAAGGCATTCACCACCATGCCAAGCTGGCGCACCGGTTGCTGCAGAATGGTCATGAAGGCGAGGAACTCGGTCAGCTTGCCGACCGTGATCGTGCCGTCGAGGACGCGCAGCCCGCCGACCCACAGCACCAGCCCCATGGCGACGAAATAGGCGAAGGTCATGGTGCAGGTGGACGCGACGCGCAGCCGGATGCGCCGGTCCGACAGCGCCAATGCCTCGTCGGAGGCGCGATCGTACTTATTCAACTCATGACGTTCCGCGCCAAAGGCGCGCACCACGCGAATACCGGTGAGATTCTCGTCCATAATGCGGCTGAGCACCGCCAGCCGGTCCTGCACCGACAGCCACAGATGACGCAGGCGCAGCCGGATCGTCGCGGCATTCCAGGCGACGAAAGGAACGAAACTCAGGCTTAGCGCACCCAGCACCAGATCGGCGGACATCAGCAGCCAAGCGCCTGCGCCGATCAGGATGCAGAGCAGCAGCACCCGCAATGCGCCGGAATTGAAAAACATGCGCACGCCTTCGAGATCCAGCATGCCGCGTGTGATCAGTTCGCCCGTATGTACCCGGTCGTGAAACGAAAAGCTGAGCCGTTGCAGCTTGTCGTAAAAAGCGAGACGCAGGTCGTAGGCCAGTCGGTGACCGATCGCTTCGCCGGAATAGTTGTGCGCGAGCGTGAACAACCCGCGCAGCACCGAGACGCCCAGCAGCAGCATCGCGGCGGAGAACAACGCCTCGCGCGCAACCTCCGGCG
>JAOTYV010000440.1 GCA_029861675.1 Alphaproteobacteria bacterium | reverse complement strand
AGGCCTTCCTCGATGGAACCGAGCGCGCTGTCGCGTAACCGGCGTTCGATCGGTTCGGCGGCGATCATCCGTTCCAGTGCGTATTCAAGACGGCCGGTGATATCATCCTTATTGGCCGAGACAAAGATTCCTGCGGTCAGGCGGTCCCGCGCGGCGGTGGGGTCAAGCAGGATATCGGCGCATCGTCCCGCCACCTTGTCGGTCGGCGGTTTACGGCGGAGACCCATCGGGAATACCAAGGCTCTGAGAAACCACGCGATCGGGCGGGACGGGAAATTGACGATAATCTCGTCGAGCCGCTGTTGGATCGTATGGAGCGACGATTGGCAACACCAGTGGATCAGCGGTTCATCGGCCTCCGGCCGGCCGTCATGCTCGAATCGGGCGAGAGTACAGGTCATGAGATACAGTTCGCTCAACACATCGCCAAGCCGGGCCGACAGGCTTTCCCGCCGCTTCAGGGCGCCGCCCAGAACGATGAGCGACAGTTCCGCCACCAGCGCGAAAGAGACGCTCGCCCGGGTGAGCTGCTTGTAGTAGTGCGTGGCGATGCCGGCATCGGGCGCATTGGCCCATTCGCCGCCGGTCAGATTGTGAAACAAGGCCCGGCCGACGGTCTTTATTTGATGGGTGAGATGGCCGAACAGCGCCCGGTCGAAATCCTTCAGGCCCTGTTTTTGGTCTTCATTGTGGGCCGCCTGCATTTCCTGGCGTAGCCAGGGATGGCTGCGGATTGCGCCCTGCCCGAAGATGATCATGCTGCGCGTCAGGATATTCGCGCCTTCGACGGTAATACTGACCGGCAACGCGAAATACACGTTTGCAAGGTAATTGCCGGGTCCGTTGCAAATGCCGCGGCCGCCATGCACGTCCATCGCGTCGTTGACGGTTTGGCGCAATCGCTCCGTGGTGTGATATTTCACAATGGCCGACAGCACGCCTGGTTTTTCGCCGAGATCGACCGCAGCGGCGGTAATACGCCGGGCCGCTTCGAGCAGGTATGCATTTCCGGCAATGCGGGCAAGCGCTTCCTGAACGCCCTCGAAACGGCCAATCGAAATTTTGAATTGCTTGCGGACCCGGGCATAGGCCCCGGTCACGCGGGCACAGTATTTCACCCCGCCGGTGCTCGCCGCGGGCAGGGATATCGAGCGGCCCGCGGCAAGGCAGTTCATCAACATGCGCCACCCTTGCCCGGCGCGCTCCTGGCCGCCAATAACCCAATCCATCGGGATAAAGACATTCTCGCCCTGTGTCGGGCCGTTTTGGAACGCTTGGTTCGCGGGGAAATGGCGCCGGCCGATTTTCACCCCCGGGGTATCGGTCGGGATCAAGGCCAGCGTGATGCCGATGTCCTCGTCGCCGCCCAAAATGCCATCCGGATCGGTCAGCCGGAAGGCGAGTCCCATGATCGTGGCGACCGGGGCGAGGGTGATGTAGCGCTTTTCCCAGGAAACCCGCATGCCCAGCACACGCTCGCCGTGGATGTCCTTGTAACAGACCACGCCGGTATCCGGCAGCGTCGCAGCGTCGGAGCCGGCGAAGGGACCGGTCAGGGCGAAGCAGGGGATTTCGTCGCCCGCCGCCAGACGCGGCAGGTAATGGTTTTTCTGGTCGTCCAGGCCGTATTGCAGCAAGAGCTCCGCCGGGCCGAGGGAGTTCGGCACCATGACCGTGACGGCCGCGGTCAGGCTGCGGGTCGATATTTTCATGACCACCGCGGAATGGGCGAGCGCGGAAAACCCAAGGCCGCCATGCTCTTTCGGAATGATCATTCCAAAAAAACCTTCGCGGGCGATGAATTTCCAGACGTCCGGCGGCAGGTCGCCGAGCTCATGGGTGATCTGCCAATCATCGAGCATTTCGCAAAGCCGTTCCGTCGGACCGTCGAGGAAGGCTTGCTCTTCCTCGCTGAGCGTCGGCGCGGCGAGGGCGCGCATCTTGTCCCAATCGGGGGCGCCGGAGAACAGCTCCGCATCCCACCAAACGGTCCCGGCGTCGATGGCTTCGCGCTCGGTGTCCGACATCGGCGGCAAGACGCCGCGATACCAGCGCAGCACCGGTGCGCTGATCAAACGTCGTCGCATGAGATGGAACAAGCCGGTCATGGGGTTACTCTCATTGCTCGCTATTTTGATCCGGAAAACGCCGTGGCCGCTAAGCCTCGGGGCCGGTTTGCAGTGTATGTCATGCCGACGCCGCCCGGTCGTCCTGCACGGCCGGCTCGTCTTCGAGCGGACCGTTTTTGGTATCCTGTTCAATCAAGGCGCGACGCAAGGGCTTGCCGATCAGGGTGCGGGGCAACTCGTCCCGAAATTCGACCCGGGACGGCAACTCGAACGTGGCGAGCTTGTCTTTCAAGAAGGCGCGTAATTCGCCGCTCGTGAGCGTCGTATCGGGCCGCAATTTTACGTACGCTTTGACGATTTCGCCCCGATGGCGGTGCGGCACGCCGCAAACGACGGTTTCTTCGACCGCCGGATGCAGATAGATCGCCTCCTCGACCATCCGGGGATAGACGTTGAATCCGCCGTTCAGGATGAGGTCCTTGATCCGGTCGATGATGTAGACATACCCGTCGGCGTCAATATAGCCGACATCGCCCGTATGCAGCCGGCCGCCGTGGAATGTGGCGATGTTTTCGTCCGGCCGGTTCAGGTAACCCACCATTACCTGGGGACCCGATACGCAGATTTCTCCGTGTTCGCCCAGCGGAAGGACGATATCCGGATTATTGCGGTCGGTGATTTCGATCAGCGTGCCCGGTAGCGGCAGGCCCACCGACCCCTCCTTGTTCTCGCCCTCGAACGGGTTGACGGTGCAGACCGGGCCGGTTTCCGTCAGCCCGTACCCTTCGACCAGTGTGCAGCCGCTCAATTCCTCAAACTTGTTC
>JAOTYV010000439.1 GCA_029861675.1 Alphaproteobacteria bacterium | reverse complement strand
AAGGATCGTTACGGACAAGCTGCGGTCTTATCGGTCCGCATTTCGAGATATTGGTCTGACGGCAATCCATGACCAGGACCTTAGAGCCAACAACCGCGCCGAAAACTCGCATCAGACCGTCCGACGACGAGAGCGATAGATGCAGCGCTTCAAATCGCCAGGATCCGCCCAGCGTTTCCTATCCGTCCAATCCGCCACCTACAACACATTCTATCATCAACGTCATCTACTCAGCCGGCCTACCTATAAACAACTTCGGTCTGAGTCCTTCGATGCCTGGACCCGCGCTACATCAGTTGCGTGAGGCCAATTGAAATTAGTTGCCTGCAAACCAAATCGAGTTAACGTGACAACGCCTATCCGGCTTGCGTCACGGTTTCCCGGGGCGGTAGACTTGAGTTAACAGGAAAAACCCAATCTCCTCTATCGCGGCGATTCGGTGAAGTTCGACTGCGGACCTGAGGGCCCCTTCTTTCTTCAGCGATAAAACGCGTTGGCGGGATTTTCTTTATGGAGAAGAGCTGCAGATGAACGAAGTCAAGAAGCCGTACAAATACGTTGGAACCAACCCGATTCGCCCAGATGGCGTTCCGAAAGTGACGGGGCTGGCCAAGTTCGGCAACGATTTCAGCTTGCCGGGCACGCTGTATGGCAAGATATTGCGCAGCCCGCACGCGCATGCGCGCATCAAGTCGATCGACACCTCGAAGGCGGAGGCGTTGTCCGGCGTGAAGGCGGTGATGACGTCGGCCGATCTGCCGGAACAGAATTTCGCCTATGTCGGCGCGGCGCGCGTTCAGATCAATCTGTGGCATACCTCGCGCAACGTCATGGCGCGCGAGAAGGCGCTGTATGAAGGTCACGCGGTTGCGGCTGTTGCGGCGATTAGCCCTGCGGTGGCGGCGCAGGCCTGCGACCTGATCGAAGTCGATTACGAAGTCCTGCCGCATGTCATCGATGTCGAAGCGGCGGCGGCGGAAGACGCGCCTCTCCTGTTCGAAGACATGATCACCCGCGATGTCGATCCGGTCCCGACGAAGCCGTCGAACATCGCCAAGGTCGTGGGCTTCGAGATTGGCGATATCGAAGAAGGTTTCGCGCAAGCCGACGAGATCGTCGAGAAGGAATACCGTACTGCCGCGGTGCATCAGGGCTATATCGAGCCGCACGCCACGCTGGCGCGCAGCGATGCGGACGGCCAGGTCGAGCTGTGGAGCGCGAGCCAGGGACATTTCCAGATCCGCAACTGGGTGTCGAAGATTTGCGGCATCCCGCTCGGCGATATCAAAGTCAATCCGGCCGAAATCGGCGGCGGCTTCGGCGGCAAGACGGTAGTCTATGTCGAGCCAGTCGCTGTCGTGCTGTCGCGCAAAACCGGCCTTCCGGTACGTGTTAAAATGACCCGCGATGAAGTTTTCAAGGCGAGCGGCCCGACGTCGGGCTCCTACATGAAAATCAAGATCGGCGCCAAGAAGGACGGCACGATCACAGCCGCGCAGGGCGAGTATTACTACCAGGCAGGCGCGTTCCCGGGTTCGCCTGTGATGAATGGCTGCCTGTGCTCCTATGCCATGTACAATATCCCCAACCAGAAGACGACTGGCTACGACGTGGTGTCGAACCGGCCGAAGGCGGCGGCATACCGCGCGCCGGGATCTCCGATCTCGAACTTCGCGGTGGAGAGCACGATCGACATTCTGGCCAAGAAGATCGATATGGAGCCGGCTGCGTTTCGATTGAAGAACGCGATCCATACAGGCGATCCGATGGTCGCCGGCAACAGCATGAGCCACGAAGGCTACAGTGAAACCGTCGAGGCGATCCTGAACCATCCGGGCTACAAGAAACCACTGGGTCCGAACCAGGGCCGCGGCGTGGCGTCCGGCTATTGGTTCAACGGCGCCGGTGAATCAGGTGCGACAGTCTTCGTCAATGCGGACGGCACGGTGACCGCCGCGACGGGCAGCCCGGATATCGGCGGATCCCGCGCTTCGATGGCGATCATGGTGGCAGAAACCCTGGGCGTTCCCTACGAACAAGTCCGCGCCACGGTGAACGACACCACCTCGGTGCCCTACACGCATGTAACAGGCGGCTCGCGCGTGACCTATGCCAGTGGCATGGCGGTCGTCAACGCCACCAATAAGGTGATCAACGAGTTGCGCGCCCGCGCCGCGAAGATTTGGGATGTCGATGTCGAAGGCATCGAATGGGAGGACGGTCATGCTAAGCCTTCGAGTTCCAATGTCGGCGATTTCGAGCCGCTGTCCCTGGCCGAGCTGGCGGCCAAGGCGAATGCCACCGGCGGTCCCATCGGCACCTCCGAGGCGCTCAGCGCCGGCGGTCAGGCGCCGGGCTTCTCTACGGCATTCTGTGATGTCGAGGTTGATCCCGATACGGGCAAGGTGACGATCCTGCGCTTCGTCCTTGCGCAAGACGCCGGTACGGCGATTCACAAAGGCTATGTCGAAGGCCAGATGCAGGGCGGTGTCGTCCAGGGCATCGGCTGGGCGCTGAACGAGGAGTACATCTACGACGATCAGGGGCGGCTCTCGAACGCCGGATTCCTCGATTATCGTATCCCGGTCGCCTCCGACTTGCCGAATATCGAAACCATCGTGGTCGAGGTTCCAAACCCGAACCATCCCTTCGGTGTGAAAGGTGTCGGCGAGGTCTGCATCTGCCCGACCATGGCGGCTGTCGCCAATGCGATCGCAGACGCGACGGGCCGGCGCATGGAAGAACTGCCCATGTCGCCGCCGAAGCTGCTCGATGCGCTCGATAATCGCGACGGGTCTGAGCTCTAAGGGCATTGTCACGTTAACTCCTGCGGTGAAATTCTATAAGGTTGGCGGATGCGCCAACTCTCATTCAAGCGACATCGTTTTCCGCCCAATGTGATC
>JAOTYV010000438.1 GCA_029861675.1 Alphaproteobacteria bacterium | reverse complement strand
CGCCCGGTTCATCGCCCTGCTCGACACAGCCCTGGAGTCGCCCCTGGCGCAAATCTCGATGATTCCCATGCTGGCTTGGATTGCCAAGAACGCCCCGGCGCATCTCAAGGCGACCTTCTTTGCGGTGATGGCGTCATTCACCAATCTGGCGCTGTCCGCCAGTAGCCTCGCGACCAAGTACCTCAATCAGATTTTTGTCGTGACCCGGCAGGTTCTCGACCCCGCTACCGGAACACCCGACGTGCCCGCCGATTACAGTCAACTGGGCGGGTTGCTGATCGTGGTCGCGTTGATCACCTTTGCGCTGCCGCTGATCACGATCCTTGCGGTACAGCGCTCGCCGCTCCGCACCGATGAGTGACGGTCGCGGCCGCTGGAACGGGGTCTCCGGAAAGAGTCGATCCCGTCCTATTGATCGTAGGACGGGATCGTGTTCGCCGTTGCGAACGGAGAAGGCAGCATCCCAAAGGGAGGACAGTGAATGCGTATCGCCTTCTCCGTTACGGACCGCTTTCGTGGGTGCATATACGACCCCAAGTTTCCTGACACACACGTTCCGCCAGGCAGAATTTTGTGCAGCGGAAGGGTACTCCGTGGCCTTTGTTTCCCCTTACGTCACGAACGACGCTTCCGTAACTGCGTCCACCGATACGCCAACGCTGAAATCGGTTCGTTGATGTGCATCAACCGCCGGCAGCGGAAAACGGCATTCACGCCGACGGGTTGAGGAACATCAATGCAGCCGTTCCAGCCGTGCCCGATAAAACGGTACGCTCAGCGCGGCGCCGCGCAGTTGAGAGCGTTGAAATTTTCACGGCAAAGGGGTCCGATATGAAATTGCACCAGAGAGTCCTTGTTCCATCGGTCGCAGCGTTGATGGCACTGGCCGCCTGCACGGGGCCGAATGCATATGGTCCAAAACAGACGGTCGGCGGCCTTGGCGGCGCGGCAGCGGGCGGGCTGCTTGGCGCGCAATTCGGCTCGGTCTGCGGCAAACTGGCGGCGACCGCGGTCGGCGTGCTGATCGGTGCGCTGGTCGGCAGTGAGATCGGACGATCCATGGATAGTGTCGACCGCATGAAGGCGGACGCGGCCGTCAATCGGGCGCACTCGGCGCCGATTGGCGAAACGATCGTCTGGGACAATCCGCGAACCGGCAACAGTGGATCGGTTACGCCGGTTCGCGACGGAACTTCTTCGAGCGGCCAGTATTGCCGTGAATTCCAACAGAAGGTCACAGTCGCGGGCAAGACCCAACAAGGCTACGGCACCGCCTGTCGGCAAGCCGACGGCACATGGCGCATCCTGCAATAAAAGCGGTCCCCGGGGCGCCGCCTCCCGGCGCCTTGGGAATAGGTGGAACCATCAGCGTTTTCGGCTCTTGTCGTCGTCATTGGGGTTATAGGGCTGATCGATGAACATGTCCTTGATCAGGTCGGGCACGTCCTTGGCTGAAAATCGCGACCGCTCCGATTTATCATACAAAAAGGCGATGATATGGCCGAGCTCTTCGCCGCTGAAATCGAGCTGATACCCCAACTCCATATTCTGCAATTCGATCATCGCATAGGCGCCGCGCCACATCCGCGCGGTAAAGTCGAGGATATCGGCGCCTTTGCCGTCGCCGATCCGATCGAGCGGGGGACCGCCGCGGCCGCCGGTATTGTTGATCGCGTGACACAGCACGCAGCCCCGGGTGACAAAGAGTTGCCGCCCGCGCTTGGGATCGATTATCGGCAGGGTGAACTGCATCATCCGCGTCCGGTCGCCCGCACGCATCTTGATGTCTTGCGCCGGGTCGGCGGCCGACGCGGCCTGATCGACAAGCATCAAATGCGCCGCCGGAAGCAGAAAAATTGCCATCACGATGCCCGCCGAGATAGCTCGAAACCGTCCCGGCATGCTGGCCGCCAAATTAATGAAATTCATGGATAATTCTCCCAATTGCCGATCCGAGTACGATAATTGCCCGGGGTTGCCGGGGCATTGATCCGTGTCAAAGACCGCGGCGGACGGGGCGTACCGGCACCGCGGCGACTGCGCCATGCTCCCATTGATCGAGCGCAATGCGGGAAGCGGCCGGATAGGGGCATTTGGCACACGGGCTCGAGCGCCCTGGCACCGGAACGGATGGATGCGGGCTTCCTCGACAATCAGATGACAACGCTGCGAATCGCCACTTTCAATCTTGAGAATCTCGACGACCGGGACCGCGATCAGGCGTCGCTGGACACCCGAATCCAGGTGCTGCGGCCGCAGCTCCAGCGCCTGGATGCGGACATTTTGTGCTTGCAGGAAATCAACGCGCAGCCGGAGAGCGGCCACCGGCGGTCCTTGCGCGCGCTCGACCGATTGTTGGAGGATACCCCGTATGCCGATTATTCGCGCGCGGTCACCTCGAACGACGCCGGCGACAATCCGCGCGACGTTCACAATCTGGTTGTCCTGAGCCGCCGGCCGATCCGAATCACCCGCCAGTATCTCAACCAACTGGTGCCGCCGCCGAAGTACCGGCCGGTCAGCGCCGTGCCGGCGCACGGAACATTGGAGCCGGTTTGGTGGGAACGGCCGATACTGTTCGTGACAATCGAACTGGCGGACGGAAGGCTGTTGCAGATCATCAACCTGCACCTTCGCGCACCGCTCCCGTCCTTCATAGAAGGACAAAAGCTGGAACCGTTCGTCTGGAAGAGTGTCGCCGGCTGGGCGGAGGGCACCTTCATTTCCGAGATCAAACGCACCGGCCAAGCGTTCGAGGCGCGCCTGGTGGTCGATTCCGTGTTCGATGCAAATCCGCAAGCGTTGATCGCCGTACTGGGCGACCTCAATGCCGACGGGCGCGACGCACCGCTCAAGATACTGCGCGGAGAAATCGAGGAAACCGGCAATCCGCTCTTGGCCGGCCGCATGCTGGC
>JAOTYV010000157.1 GCA_029861675.1 Alphaproteobacteria bacterium | reverse complement strand
GAAGGGATGGAACTCGGTTACGACGCAAACAGCCACTATGCCGCGAAAGATTACAGCTACCCCTGCGGCTGTCATGTCGCGGAGGTGGAGATCGACGAAGGAACCGGTGCGGTGAGTGTCCTGCGCTATACGCTGGTCAGCGATTTCGGAACGGTAATCAACCCGATGCTGCTGCAGGGCCAGATGCATGGCGGGATCCTTCAGGGAATTGGCCAGGCGGTCTACGAAGAGTGCCGCTATGACCCGGAGACGGGGCAATTGATCACCGGCTCGTTCATGGATTATTGCCTGCCGCGCGCCACCCACATGCCTGAATTCAAATGGGGACGGAACGCGACCGCCTGCCTGACAAATCCGCTTGGCATCAAAGGGTGCGGTGAGTCGGGACCGACCGCCGCGCTGCCGGCGGTCATGAACGCGGTCATCGATGCCTTGGGCGATTGCGACACGCGGGGCTTGGATATGCCGGTGACCGCGGAAAAGGTCTGGCGTGTCCTGAATGGCCTGCCGGAAGGGAAATGACAATGATGGGAAACACGGAATGACGGTGACGCTCGGGTTGGAGGAAGTGCATGCGTTGACAACGTCGACGCTCCTGGCGCTGGGGGCGTCGGACGACAATGCCGGGGCGATCGCCGACACGATCACCGCGGCCGAACGCGACGAGTGCAAGTCGCACGGGCTGTTCCGGCTGCCGGGATACTGCGTTGCCCTCGGCAATGGCCGGATCGACGGAAAATCCGAACCGGTCGTCTCCGAACTCGCGCCCGCCGTCGTGCAGGTGGACGCGAAGGGCGGATTTGCGCCGCTCGCGCTCAAACGCGGCCGCGAACCCCTGATCGAAAAAGCGCGCGCAAATGGCATTGCCGCGATGCCGATCGTCAATTCCTATCATTTCGCCGCGCTCTGGTACGAGGTGGAGGCATTGGCGACCGAGGGGCTGGTGGCGTTCGCCTTCGTCAATTCGCGCAGTTACGTAGCCCCCGCCGGGGGGACGAAGCCGCTCTTCGGGACCGATCCCATGTCGTTCGGATGGCCGCGCAGGGATCGCCCGCCGGTGGTGTTCGATCAGGCGTCGAGCGCCAGCGCGCGCGGCGAGATCATGCTGCATCATCGTGACGGCAAGCCCATTCCGGAAGGCTGGGCGATCGACAAGGACGGCAATACCACCACCGACCCGGCGGCCGGGCTGGCCGGTGCTCAACTGCCCTTTGGCGGTTACAAGGGCTCGGGGATTGCCCTGATGGTCGAATTGATGGCGGCGGGTTTGCCACGGAACTGTTTCGGTCCGGAGTCGGCGGCCGACGACACCGGCGACGGCGGGCCGGCCAAGGGGGGCGAGCTCATGCTGGCGATGGACCCGGCGCGATTCGTCGCGGACGGCGATGCCGCTGCGTCGCTCGATCATGCGGAAGGCCTGTTTTCGAACCTGCTGGGTCAGGAAGGGACGCGCCTGCCGTCGGATCGGCGCTACGCCGCGCGCGAACGGACGCCACGGGAGGGCGCGACGATTCCGCGGCCGTTGCACGAACAAATTCTCGAAATTCGCGACCGCGCGGGCGCTTAGCGCAAATCCCGAGTGAACCGAAACGGTTCGCGACGACGAATTTGCGTATAAACAAAAGAGAGTGACCATTTCACTTGGGCCAATTTGAACAAGAAATGGTCTAGCCGCCGCTTGCCTTGAGATGGGCTTCAAAGGCGGCAATGCCCGCTTCGCACGCGGCGATATCCTGTTCGCCGTTGCCGCCGGATGCGCCGATGCCGCCGACCACCTCGCCGTTCACTTCAATGGGGAAGCCGCCGACAAAGACCGTGAAGCGGCCGTAGTGCTGGGTGAAGATGCCCCAGGCTTCCTCCCCCGGATAGGTGTTGGTGAAGGTATGGGTCTTGCGGCGATGGGCGGCCGCGGTAAAGGCCTTGTTTTCCGCGATTTGCACGCTGGTAACCTTGCCACCGTCCAGCCGCCGCAGCGCGATCGTATATCCGGCGTTGTCGGCGACGCACAACACATGCGCGATGCCGATTTCCTCGGATTTCGCCTGCGCGGCGTCGAGGATGAGAGTGGCTTCGGCCAGAGTCAGGGTGTTGACCGTGCGCATCGGGGTTTTGTTCCTTTGGCTCTACCGTTGCTTGATCATTCCGCGGCCGCGGCCTTCGGCGCGACATAGGCGTCGTATAAGGCGTCGAGATACAACCCCCGCATCAATGTGGCTTCACGAACGGCCCGCAGGCATGCCTGCTGCTTATCCTCGGTGTCGGCAAGCCGTTCCACGATCTCGTATCCGCGCTTCCCGTGCTCGGTATCGGCAACGATGTGAAGACGGAAAAACGTCACTTCCTTTTCGGTGAAGCCGTATTTTTCGACCAACGGCGGTGTCGTGCGCTTGTAAATCTGTGGTACCTGGCTCTCCAGCCCGACCAGAAGACCGGCAATCGCCTCATGGGTCGGCTTCAAGGATTGGACGGTGCACCAGGACTGCAATCCGAGAAGGCCCGCCATCAATTCGCCGTTTTTCTGGGCTTCTTTGATCTCTTGGCGGTCTTTGCCGCAGGCTTCGGCGAAATCGAGCAGGAGATCGACATGTTTGGCGGGCGGGAAATCCCCTTCACCGACAAAACCTTCTTCTTCCATGATATTTTCGACCAGGAAGTGGCGGACATCCTCGTCGTCGCACCGGGCATAAATTGCGCCGCACCATTGGGCAAAATGGCCCACATAGTTGTAATGCTGCTTCACCCATTCGCCGAGAATTTGCCGGTTCAGCCCGCCGGTGACCCAGGCCTCGCTGAACGGGTGTATCTTTGAATGGCGTTGTTCCACCGTGTCGCGCAGCGCTTTATGGAAAGCACTCTGGGGCATGTCGTTTCTCCTACCTTGCAAGCCGTAGCCGGTCGATTTTATCGTATCATGACTCGCTGGACGGTCATCACGATTTTGCTATGGTCATGCCAAATTGACTGATTTTGGCAGGTCGGCGGAGCGTCGCGGCGATCAAGACGGTTGCCGAAACGGCGGCTGGGGGCCATATATGCAGACATTAATTTGAGCGCCGCGCAGGGATTGGATTTGTCCAGAAAATCAATATCAGCGATTGCCGTCCTGTTGGTGTTTGCTGCGGGTTGCGCCGTAAAATCGTCGACTCCGGGGCCGGAAGCCCGGGCGGCGGCCAAGCGCATCTCATCCGATATCTCGCACTACCGGAAGCCCAGCGCGAACGGGGAAAAGCGCGGTGATGCCGCCGGTCTGGTGCACGGGGCGAACCTGTTTGCCCTGGTCTATGACCAGGTGCGCAGCAATTATGTGCGACAGGTCGATGACGAGACATTGATCGCGGCGGCGACCAAGGGCATCCGCAAGCGCCATCCGAACCCGAAAAAGGCCAAGGATCAGGAACTTATCGAAGCCGCGATTCAAGGTATGCTGACATCGCTTGATTCATACAGCACATATCTCGACGGCCGGCAGCTCAAGGCATTGCGCGATCAGACGCGAGGCAGTTTCGGCGGTCTCGGGATCGAAGTCCGGAAGGGTAAGCACTACATCGAAGTCGTCACGCCGATCGACGATACGCCCGCCGCGCGGGCCGGCTTGAAGCCGAACGACATGATCATTCGGGCGGACAACCGGTCGATGAAGGACATTACGCTGCGCGAAGCGGTCCTGATGCTGCGCGGTCCTCCCGACAGCGAAATCAAATTGCGCATCAAACGCGGCAAAATTCCGGAATTCAACGTGGCGATAACCCGGGCGATCATCAAGGTTGCCGCGGTCCGCTGGCGCACCGAGAAGCAGGTCGGCTATTTGCGGATAACCAGTTTTTCCGAGCGCTCGAGCGAAGAAGTCGCCAAGGCGCTGCTCGCGATTCGCGGCAAGCTCGGCAACAAGCTCCAAGGTTTCGTCGTCGATCTGCGGAACAATCCGGGCGGCCTGCTCAACCAGTCGATCAAGATCTCGAATATGTTTTTACAGGAAGGCCGCATCGTTTCGATCCGTGAACGGAATAACGAGCACCATGAGGTCGCCAACCGGGGCGATCTTGCCGACGGACTGCCGATCGTCGTTCTGATCAATAAAGGCTCTGCATCGGCTGCCGAAATCGTCGCGGGAGCGTTGAAGGATAACCGGCGCGCGACGCTGGTCGGTACCCGGTCTTTCGGTAAGGGAACGGTGCAGACGATTATCCCCTTGAGCCGGCGCGATGCGGTCAAGCTGACCACGGCTATTTATCTCACGCCGTCGGGCGGCACGGTCGAAGGGGGCATTCACCCGGACTATTCGGTGAAGCTCGACGAAAAGCGCAAGGGCGACGAGCAGTTGCAGCGGGCCTATCAATTGCTCAATAAGCGGACGGCGCGCCGCGGCCGCGACAGTCGTACGCACTAGCGCAAATCCCGAGCGAACCGAAACGGTTCGCGACGACGTATTGGCGCAAAAACATAGGGATAGACCATTTCGCTTGAGTCAATTTGAACAAGAAATGGTCTGGCGTGGTTCAGGCGGCCGGTTGGGTCGCGTAACGGTCGCCGCCGAGGCCTGCTTGGCGGTGAAGCTTTGCCGCCTCGAACACCGGCCACCCATTCAGCCATTTTTCCGTAATATCCGGATCCGACAAAGCGATCGCCACCGCTGTCGTAAGCTCGATCGGATCGGCGTTCAGGCCGTCATTCCGGACGGCGGCCGCCATGCCCACCTGCGCGCTGTCGAACAGCATTTTCGGCACAATCAGGAATTTGCCTTCAAGCGCGCCCGCGGCCACGGCCGCTTGCGTCTCTTCCCGATTTTCCAGCAGGTTCAAGCAGTAATCGGCATCTTCGGAGAAGCCGCCCCGGCACGGCAACGGGCGGGCGGGATATATCGAGCATTCGCCGTCCTGTAAAAAGACGCAAGCAAGCCCGTGATCCAACCGGTCATCGTTCGACTGTCCTTCGATTTTTTCGGCGTTTTGGACGATGCGGTCGTGCAAGCTCTTCACCGTCTCCTCGTCGTATCGTTCACGGATATATTGCGCGACCAGCAGTGCTTCCGGCGCCGTTACCATGACCGTCTGGTGACAGCACCACGAGCATCCCTTGCGGCATGCATAGCCAGGTTCGTCCTGCGCCAGATCGGACCAAACTTGTTCCATTGTCTCGATCGCACTGTCGACCAACGAATACAGGCCTTGCGCGGTGCGGTTGTCGCGAAGCTGGGCGGCGGACTCTTCGTATATGGCCTGCAGCGTCGCCGGCTCGAGCATTCGGTCCGCGAGTTCTTCCGCATCGATAGCCAAGAGGTCGGGAAGTTTGGGCAGGGAATCGTCGGTCTGGCTTGGCATCCGCAATCGTCTCCAGGTTGGGGCGTATCGGGCGGCGCGGTCGATCCGCGCCGACACGGAGTCCCGGTGGTCTATGGGGCCGGCCAAGAACCATGCAATATTCCTGCCGGAACTTGCGCAATTGCGGGATTTGTCGTCAAAGATCGCACAACCGGGGACGTGCGGCGGTCTTTCCGCCGCTTTATCGAACCGCCGGCGCCGGCGTGTCCCGGCAGATTTTGCCCGACTATGCGGTGAACAGGACCGAACAGATGAAGACCGCGGCGGCGATGCCGGCGATATCGGCGGTCAGGCCTGCGGCGAGCGCGTGCCGGATGCGGCGAATTTGCGCCGCGCCGAAATAGACCGCCAAAACGTAGAAGGTGGTCTCCGTCGAGCCCTGCAGCGTACTGACGAGGAGTCCGGTATAGCTGTCGGGTCCGATTGTCGGATCTTGAATGATTGCGCTGAGGTAGCCGTATGCTCCGGAACCGGAGAGTGGCCGCAGCAGCGCCATCGGCATGGCTTCGGCTGGAATGCCGATCGATGCGGCAAATCCCGAAATCGGACCCAATGCCATATCCATCGCACCGCTGGCGCGGAACATGCCGACGGCGACCAGAATGGCGACCAGATAGGGGATGATGCGCACGGCGACCTGGAAACCGTCTTTCGCACCCTCGACGAACGCTTCGTAGACGGAAACCCGGCGGATCACGCCGAAACCGAGCAAACCGACCATCAGGCCCGGCACAATCCAGGGCGAAATCGTGCGGCCATAGAAGATTGTCAGAGGAATGATGGCGACCACGCCGAGCAAGGCGAGCGCGGTGACCCAAAGCGGGTAGGCGTGTCCCTCGGCCACCGCCGAGGCGGCGTCCGCGATCGGCGCGGCTTCACTATCCGCGGAGTCCCGGTCTGCCGACGGTTCATCCGATGGCACGAAGGCGGGATCGGCGGCGGGCGCCCTCCAATAGCGTCCATACAGCTTGGCGGCGGTGATGGCGACGATGGTCGAGCAGATCGTGGCGAACAGGGTGGTCGGCATGATGGCCGCCGGATCGTTCGATCCGGCGGCCGCGCGCAGGGCGATGACGCCGGTCGGCAAGAGCGTCACGCTGGAGGTATTGATGGCGAGGAACAAGGCCATCGAATTCGTCGCGGTGCCTTTATGCGGATTGAGCCTATCGAGCTCTTGCATGGCGCGAATGCCGAAGGGCGTTGCCGCGTTGCCGAGCCCCATGACGTTCGCCGCCAAATTCATGATGATGGCGCCCATCGCGGGGTGCTCGGCGGGCACTTCCGGAAACAGCCGGACCATGATTGGGCGCAGGAGCCGGGCGATAATGGTCAGCAGGCCGCCCGCCTCGGCGACCTTCATCAGCCCCAAAAACAGCGCCATCACGCCGATCAGCCCGATTGCCAGGGTGACCGAGCCCTTGGCGGCGTCGATCATGCCCAGGGAGAGGACTTCCATCGGCGTGGCTTGGCCAACCTGGACCGCCGAGAAGGTGATCTGGCGGAAACCGGCGACCAGAAAGGCGATAAAGACAATGGCGAAGAAGATCAGGTTCAATGGACGTCCGTGCCGTGCTGTCGGAGAATTCCGTACGTGCCTTGTGGACAGGCGCGCGCCTGGGTTAGAAGGACCGGCCCGGCATGCGGGCTCCGATCAGCATACAGGCTACGAAAGGAATTGAAACGATGAAGGGTCCGCTCGAAGGTCTGACGGTGTTTGATTTGACGCGCATCCTCGCGGGTCCGCATTGCACGCAAATTCTCGGTGATCTCGGCGCGGAAATCATCAAGGTGGAACGGCCGAAGGTCGGCGACGATACCCGCAATTTCGCACCGCCCTACCTGCCCGACGGCAAGGGCGAAGACAGTGACGAGAGCGCCTATTTTGCCGGGACAAACCGCAACAAACGGTCGATTACGCTTAATTTGAGCGACCCGGACGGGCAGGAAATCGCGCGGCGGATGATCGCTAAATCCGACATTCTCGCCGAGAACTTCAAGACCGGTACACTCGCCAAATACGGCCTGGGCTACGACACTCTCAAGAAGGAATTCCCGCGTCTGATCTATTGCTCGATTACCGGATTCGGGCATACGGGGCCGTATTCGGACCGTCCCGCCTACGATGCGCTGATCCAGGCAATGGGCGGTGTCATGAGCCTGACCGGCGAGCCCGAGGGCGAGCCGATGAAAGTCGGTGTATCGATTGCCGACCTGATGTCGGGCATGTACGCGTCGGTCGCGATCTTGGCCGCGGTGCGCCATCAGGAGGCGACCGGCGAGGGGCAGCATCTGGATATCAGCATGTTGGATGCGCATGTCGCCTGGCTTGCCAATCAGGGGATGAACTATCTCGCAACCGGTGAAAATCCGGACCGGCTCGGCAATCAGCATCCGAACATTGTGCCCTATCAGGTTATGCCGGCGTCGGACGGGTATTTCGTCCTATCGGTCGGTAACGACCCCACTTTTGAGCGGTTCTGCAAGGTCGCCGCCTGCGAAAACCTGCTGGAGGACGAGCGCTTCAACACGGCGGTCGGCCGGGTCCGCAATCGCGAAACCGTGACTGCCGCGCTCAATGAAATCACGTCGACGAAACCCGTCGCCTGGTGGATCGAGAATTTGGAAAAACACAAGATCGGGTGCGGGCCGATCAATTCGTTGGAGCAGGTCTTCGACGATCCGCAGGTGCAGGCGCGGGAGATGGTCATCGAGATGGATCATCCGGCAACCGGCGGCCGGCCCGCGAAATTGATCGCGAGCCCGATCAAGATGTCGGCGACACCGGTTTCCTATCGGCAATCGCCGCCGACGCTGGGCCAGCATACCGAGGACGTCTTGCGTGAGTACTTGGATATGTCCGACGCGGACGTCGCGGATTTGCGGGCACGCGGCATCGTCTGATTTGGGCGTGGAGCCGGCGTGGTTCCGCCCTGTCCGTCACGCATCGGGTAGGGTTAACACTGCCTTAATCAGAGTTTTTTATTCTATCGCCGGTACCAATTGTAACGGATAGCCTACCGGTGGTGATCACGCCTCTCCGCGCGGCCCGGGACGACCGAGCCGAACGCAAAAAGTCCGACGACTACGTTCCGTTTGCCGTCCGCTTTCGGGCGTGGTGGGACGGCGTCGAACCCGGCGCGCTGGTGAAGGACGGTCAACCTGGCGGCATTCGCCGCAATAAGCTGATCGTCGTCGATTCGCCGGAATTGCGCGGCGATGGGACCGAAACCCGCGCGGAACTGAAGTACCGGTTGTGGTCGCGCCTCTATGGCGAGGGCTTCTCATTCCCGGGCGGGCAAGAGGGCACGACCGAACTGCTCAAGCGCATCGGCCTGAAGAAATCCGGGCATTTTCTCGACCTTGCCGCCGGCATCGGCGGCGCGACCCGGTTGGCCGCACTGCAATTCGGCGCGACGGTCATGGGACTGGAATCCGATCTTGAGCTCGCGGAAATGGGCATGAAACTCTCGGTCATTCGCGGGCTGGAAGCGCGTGTCCCCATTTCGACCTACGATCCCGCAACGATCGAGCTTCCGGAATCCGCCTACGACGTGATGCTCATTCGCGACGGATTTTTCGCAATGGACGACCGGGAGCGGCTGCTGCGGCAAATGCACCGTGCGTTGGCGCGCGACGGCAAAATCGTCCTGAACGGTTTGATGCGCGCGCCGGGTGCATCGGCAATTGCCGACAACCCCGCCAAGGTCAGCGAAAGCCCGCATCAAAACGCAATTCCCTGGACACTCGCCGAATTCGACATGGAATGCCTCGCCGAGGGTTTACGGATTACCCTGTTCATGGACTTGACGGACTCCCACCGCAAAGTGCTGCTGGATGGATGGAACAATTTCTCCAGCACGCTGACCCGGGGATCGCTGGATCGCCCCTTCGTCGACATTCTGATGGGCGAAGCTGAAATCGTGAAGAATCGGATTGCCGCCATTAACGCGGGCGCCTTGCGGTTCTGCCATGTGGAGCTCACGCGGGCCGCCGGCTAATACGGAGACGGGCGGGGCGTCCGGCTCCAGCTATTTGCTACATCCGACCATTTTTGATCGCCTGTTTGAGCGCCGCGATGCCACCAATGGCTAATTGGTGTGCACTGACTTCAGGAGTCTGCCGCGGCTTCGCATTTTGAAGACCGGCTGGCATCAGGCCGACGGCGTCCCCCCATTGAATTTTCAATCCAATAACAGAATGCGCACCAATCCTTGTGCGGGGTCGACGGCGATGCGGTCGCCGGATTTGATGGCCGCGGTGATGTCGGTTTCGAACCGGTCGATGAGCGGTAATTGTGCGAACGCGGCGCCTTGCGCCATGACCGGGTTGGCGTCGTTCAGCAGGAGGCCAAGCGGCGCTTTTTCCTTCTGCATCATCTCGCGCAGCATCCAGGCGGATGCGACGCCGCCCTTGGCCGCGTTCAGCACCAGAATGCGGCCGACATAATTTTCGCCAAACAGCTTGTGGGACGGACGCGACACGATACCCCGGTCGCGGTCGAGATCGTAGCGGGTGCTGAAATTGTCGGACGCCACAAGCGCGATGCCTTCCACTGCCGGGCCGATGCCGATATGGCCTCTGATCACGGTCTCGGTCATGGCAGGACCTTGCCCGCGATGGCGGAGTCGATACAGCGCGGGATCGCGGCCGGTGTCGGTTTGTAGCCGTAGCCTTCGCAGATATTCACCATCTTCACCGAATGGGTCATCAGACGTTCCCAGCCATGTGTCTCGCGGATTTCCTTGGCGAAGGTGGCAAAGAAATCATGGCCGTGCACGACGCGGCCGCCGGCTTTTTCGATCGTCTGGTTGAGGCCGATACGCGCGCAGGCTTCCTTGATTTCGATGGATGTGTAGACCAGCAGCGTGGTGTCGGAGTGGACCTTGCGGCCGTTGAGCCTCTCGGCGATTTGCACGATGTCTGGGATGTCGAGCTGCGGTGTGGAGAGCGCGACGACATCGAGCTTCTCACCGACGCCGCCCCATTCGGCGTAGAACGCGTCCAGATCGGACTGCGAAATCACCTCCGGTTCGAGCGCCTTGCCACCGCAGGCGGTTTTCCAATCCGGCGCTTCCGGCGTTATGCCGATGACGTGGAACATCGCGATGGAGCCGTAGCTCGCCATCGAAAGCGCCATGTGATTGAGGTCCAGAACGGTTGGGCGCGGACCGGTTATCTCCAACGCCGGGACCGACCAATATGAATTGAGCTTGCGGCCGATCAGCGCACCGACGATACCCCAGTCTACATCCGTCCTGGGTGTGAAGTTGAGCTTGAAACCGTACGTCGCAAGGCGTTTTTCGTCGAGATGAAAGCCATAACGCGGCACGCGGCCGGTGAAGAAGGCGGCGAGACTGGAGGGACCCGCCTCGAAATTGCACCGTGCGCCGACGATACCGTTCATATAGACGACCGACGGCGTGCCGCTATAGCCGCAGGCCTCGCCGAAGCCGGGTGCGGTCACCGAATGGTCGTTCACATAGGCGTGGGACGTCACGACGCCGAGTTTGCCGAGCGCGCCGACTGCCTCCGCGCTTTCGGCGGCCAAATCGCGGCCGGGCAGCAGGAACCGGAAAGTGTCCTCGTCGAAACCGCGGAAATCCGCCGTCGCAAAGGCGCGCGGGCGTCGTTCTTC
>JAOTYV010000156.1 GCA_029861675.1 Alphaproteobacteria bacterium | reverse complement strand
GAACGGCCGGATATGCGCATTGGTATAGTCGTAGAAAAATGTCGAAAGCGGGTGCCCGCCCTTCCATTCGCCCCAATGTTCCCAGGCGAGCGATTCATCGAAGGCGAGGATCACGCTTTCCCGGCGGCCTTGGGACTCCAGCAACTCCTTCGAGAAATGCTCCTCCAGCGCCATCAGCCCGATATCCGTGCCATTCACCCACAGATTGACGAAGCGGTAGCGCGGCGCGAGGACGCCGAAACGGCGCATGAAGTCCAGATACAGCGGCTGGCCATGATATTGCCGCGTCTTCGGCGCCTGCAGCGAGAAGCGCCGCATGCCGAGAATTTGACCGCCCCGCTTGACCTGCACCCGAAGCGACCATTTCTCCGTGTTGTAGTGATCCGGCAGGTCGCCCTTCAGCCGGATCTTCACCCGGTGGCTCGTCCCATCGACGCGCATGCGCGCCGGGACATAGTCATCCGCTCCGGTAACCAGATGGCCGAGCTTCAGCGCCGCCGCCCGCTTGTCGTGCAGTTTTTTGAGATTCTTGAACTTGATGTCCAGGATAAGTGCCGGAATGTCCGGCTCGCGGAAAACCGCCTCGGACAGGCCCCGCGCCCAGTCCGACACCTTTGAGACGTCGCGGGCATAGCCCTTCATTGCCGGCCCCTTGCCGGAAAACGCCCCGAGCCCCTTCAGCTCCTTCACCGCAGGCCACAGATCGCCGGCCCGGTAAAATACTTCTTTGGGACCGCCGGCGCTCACCGTCAACAGCACCGCCGCGACGGCGCACACCAGCACCGCCCCCAGGGCGAGGCCAAACCATCGCCGCCGCACCCGTGACGGAGACGAACGCGTGATCGATTTGGCCGTCTCAATCAGCATGACGAATTAGACGCTTGGCAGTTTGCTTTGATCCAGGAACGTGATCCCGACCGCAGGAAAGCTCGTCCGCAGCGACGACGACAACTGCGACAGATCGCTCACATTCTCGACGTCCACGAAATACGTCGCCTCGATCGTGCCGTCGCGCTCGTCGTAGCGCCGCAAATCGCACTTCACCGCATGCTCCCCGATCACAGACTTCAGACGCTCCAGACATCCGTCCGATCCCCCCATCTCCGAAAACGGCCCGTCGATCGACAAATACAGGCTCTTCGTCTCGCGACGCCACTGCGTCAGGCGCAGCAGGCCGACCGCCGTCAGAATGATCCCCGCCGCGACCACCGTCGGAACCGTCTGGTCCGCCCCGAGGCCGAGACCCATCGCGATCGTCAGAAACAGATACGCAAGCTCCTCCGGCTCCTTGATCGGCGTCCGGAAACGCACGATCGACAGCGCCCCCACCAGGCCCAGCGACAGCGCCAGCGAAGACTTCACCACGCTGATCACCAGGATCGTCGTCAGCAGCACGAACGGAAAGACCTGGCGAAACTCGTCCCGGTTCGACAGCGTCGAGCCGAAACGCGAAAAATGCCACCCCAGAACCAGCGACAACGCAATCCCGATCCCGAGGTTGATCGACAACGACGCCAGCGATAGCGGCGCCGCCGAATTTAATGAAAGTTCTTGAAGCATGATACCTGCGTATAAAAATGGACTAAACGATACAGAACCGACTCATAAATTCGTGCCCGCACAATAGGAATCGAGCAAAACCGCCATTCCGGAACGTCTCAACATTCCGTCGAATTTGGCCGCTAAACCCGACCTGTTCCAGGGAAAATAAGGAGTAAGGGCGCCCGGCCGATCCTGGAACTATCGACTTGAAACGTCCATAGCGGACGCTGGGACGGCTCTAATCGGTCCTACCACATAGCGCTAGGTCAATCCGTCCGATCTTGGTCGCGCACCGCGCCCCAGGAAACCCAGCCGGCAAAAAGGCATGTGCCACAAGCGATTGGTTTGTCGGCATTGACTCGTTAACCATTCCCGGACTTTCACACTTCTATTTTGCCAAGTCCTCATTCTTCGAAGAGGCCAACACGACAGGAGCGATAATTCGCAAGTGCTACCCCCGAAGCGTCTATCTGGCCAAATTGGGATACCCCCACGATGGGGAGGACTCTCCGGTTCCGGCAAGATGATCGGTGATATACCATTGTCGGACCGAGCCAAATGGAGAGGCAGCTATGGCCCGAATTCTGGCCGCAATACTTATCCTATTCGCCTTGCCGGCAGCGGCGGAATACGCCGTCGTTGGACCGATTACCGGACATGTCTGCGAGGGCCAGATTCTCAAGAGCTGTAGCAATCATGAGGTTGTCGCGGTCAGCGACGAAGAACGAACGAACATCGACAAACCTGTCCGCCAATTTCGCTATGTGGATTTCCACAAGGCAAGAGTCGGCCTCTGCATTCTCAACACGGCGACCCTGGGAGACCGCATCTATACGCTGGACGCGTCCAAGAAACTGAAAGAGATCCGGCCGGAGTATGTGATCTTCAAGTGCGTCAAACGGCCCAAGCCCAAAAAGGGCTAAGCGATCCGAACGCGGGCAGGCACCCCGAATCGATCCGTCAAACCGTCAACACGATTTTGCCGAAATGCGCATTGGCCGCCATATGGGCTTGCGCCGCCGCCGCGTCGTCGAGCGAAAACGACCGGTCGATCGGAAGGTGCAAGTCGCCGGCTTCCACGGCGCCCCATAGATCGGCGCGCATCCGGCGGTTGATCTCGCGCACCTCCTCGATGCTGCGCGTCCGGAAGGTGACCCCGATATAATCGATGCGCTTGAGCGCATGCAGGTCGAAATTGAATTCCCCCTTCCCGCCGCCGAGACGGCCGACATTGACGATGCGGCCGAGCACTTTGGCCGCCTTGAGATTTGAATTGGCGACACTGGCGGAAATCTGATCGACAATCAGATCGACACCACCGCCGGTCGCCTCGACCACCGCGTCCGCCCAGCCGGGATCGCTGGAATCGAGTGCCAGATCCGCCCCGAAATTCTTCAGCTTTTCGCGCCGGCCGGCATTGGTCGACGTACCGATGACAAACCGCGCCCCCATGAACTTGGCAATCTGCAGGGCCATCAGCCCGACACCGGAACTGGCACCCTGAATGAGCACGGCTTCGCCCTTGGCGAGCCGGCCATTGGTCACCACCGCGTCATGCATGGTCTGCAGGGCTACCGGCAATGTGGCGGCCTGCTCGAAGCTCATGTTGTTGGCGGGGATTTTCGCCGTGCGGCCCCGATCGCTCACCGCGTATTCGGCGTAGCCACCGCTGCCGGAACACATGACGCGATCGCCCGGCTTTACCTCGGTCACCTTGGCGCCAACTTCGACCACTTCGCCCGACCATTCCAATCCGGCAACCACGCCATCGCTGCTGCCATGAAACCGGCCCGCCGCCATCAGCAGATCAGCGCGGTTCAATCCGCAGGCACGGACTTGGACCAAAACTTCGTTCGGATTCAGCCCCGGTTTCGCAATGTCCCGAATTTCGAGACCATTTTCGGCAATGACGGCGGCTTTCATGGTATTTCTCGCTCCCAAATTCTTGCGACTCGCGTTGCTATCCCAATGTCGGGTCGTCGGAAACCTCGATCAGGGTCTTGCCGAAGTTCTCACCCTTCAGCAGGCCGATCAATGTCGCGGGCGCGGCCTCCAGCCCGTTCACCCGGTATTCGCGATACTTGATCCGGCCCTCGCCGACCCATTGGCCGACGTCTCGCAGGAAATCGGCCTGCTGGCTGGCAAACTCGCGCACGATGAAACCGCGGATCGACAATCGGTTCGTGAGGATGGCCCGCATGAACTGCGGCAGCCGATTGGTCCCTTCCGGCAAATCCGTCATGTTGTACTGCGAAATCAGGCCGCAGACCGGCATCCGCGCGAAGAAATTGAACAACGGTATCACCGCCTCCAAAACACGGCCGGCGACATTCTCGAAATAGATGTCGATGCCGTCCGGGCAGGCCGCCGCAAGCTGCGCCTCGAAATCGGAAGCGCGGTGATCGATGCACGCATCAAACCCCAACGCGTCCATGACGTAGCGGCATTTTTCCGGCCCGCCGGCGACACCGACCACGCGGCAGCCCTTGATCCTGGCGATTTGTCCGACGACGCTGCCGACCGCGCCCGACGCGGCGGCGACCACCAGCGTCTCGCCCTCCTTCGGCTGGCCGATATTCAGCAAGCCCGTATAGGCGGTCATGCCGGGCATGCCGAGCACGCCGACCGCGGTCGAAATGGGCGCGACGGACGGATCGACCTTCCGCAAGCCCTTCCCGTCGGAGACCGCATAGTCCTGCCAGCCGGTCCGCCCGACGACGATGTCGCCCTCCGTCAGGCCGGCATAGCGCGACGCCTCGACCCGGCAGATCGTCCCGCCTTCCATCACGGCGCCGATTTCCACGGGATCGGCGTAGGATCTTTCCGCGTTCATCCGGCCTCGCATATAAGGGTCGAGCGACAGGTAGACCGTCCGCGTCAGCACCTGACCGTCGCCGGGCTCGGGAATTGGCGTGGTCACCAGCTCAAAATCCGCCGCCACCGGTTCGCCATGCGGCCGCCGCGCCAGCAGAAATTGTCGATTGGAATTCGGCATAACGCGCCCCCTCGATTTCGGATTTCGACACGGCGGAATGGCCGGTCGCACTGTCGTCCTACTTCAAACCGGGAACTGCGTCATGTCGAGCCAATTCGAATTCTGTCGCCGTGGAACCGCCGCGTCGGCATCGGAAATTGCAACACAGGATAGAATCGGGGAAATCGGCATATTAACGACGGCGGTAAACTGGCGTGGACGATCACCGGTTGTTCTAGATGCGAATTTTGGTTTGCCTTTTCGAAACTGGCATTGGAAGCTTCTAATATGAAAATTTCGAAATACTAGGCATGGCATCGTTTAAACGTGTTTTAGGAATGATGGTCGCCGTAGCCTCAATAAAAATCGCCGAAATCGGTGAGATAACGAACAGTATTCAATCAGGGAGGATGATGACTATGTTCAAGAACTCCATCTTTAAATTGGCGACGGTCACCGCGGTGACACTCGTTGCCGGCCTTGCGCTGACGACGCAAGCGGAAGCGCAGAAGCGGGTGAAATGGAAAATGCAGAGCGCCTTTGGCGGAACGCTGCCGCATCTGGGTACGTCCGGCGTACGCTTCGCCAAAAACGTGAGCCGCCTGTCCGGCAATAAATTCCAGATTAAGTTCTTCGAACCCGGCGCGCTGGTGCCAGCGCTCGAATGCTTCGACGCCGCCTCGAAAGGGTCGGTCGATTCATGCTGGACCACACCCGGCTATCACACCGGCAAATATCCTGCCCTGGCGTTTTTCACCGCCGTGCCCTTCGGCCCCAGCTTCGGTGAATTCGTCGCCTGGAAACGGTTCGGCGGCGGTGACAAATTGCGCGCGGAAATTTATGCCAAACACGGTTTGGTCGCGTTCGACAATTTCTGCATCGGACCGGAGACATCCGGCTGGTTCAAGAAAAAGATCAATTCGCTGGCCGAGCTCAAGGGCCTCAAGATGCGGTTCTTCGGCCTTGGCGCCAAGGTCATGCAAAAGGTCGGCGTCTCGACGCAATTGCTCGCCGGCGCGGACATCTATCCGGCGTTGGAACGCGGCGTGATCGACGCGACCGAATTCTCCATGCCGGACATCGACATCAAGCTCGGCTTCTACCAGATCGCCAAGAACAACTATTATCCCGGTTGGCATCAGCAGGTCTCGTGCAGCGAGATCCTGATGAACAAAGCCAAGTTCGATGCCCTGCCGGATACCTATAAGGCGATGATCGAAATGGCCGCGGGCGAAAGCATCACCAACACCTATGCCGCAACCGAGGCCAACAATCCGCGAGCCATGGGCGAGATGAAGTCGAAATACGGCGTCACCAACCATCGCTGGGAAGACGACGTCCTGAAGAAGCTCGAGCAGGCCTGGCTGGAAGTGGTCGAGGAAGAGTCGGCCAAAGACGCCCTCTTCAAGAAGGTGGCGGACAGCTACTTCAACTTCCGCAAGGAATACAAGAAGTGGGGCGACGCCCAGTACCTGAAGGCGACCTATCAGTAGGCTGGAATTTGTCTGACGGATAGAACCTGAAATGTCGAAACGTTAAGCGGCAGTTCGCCAGGACCGGAAAGTGCCGGCCCTGGCGCTGCTGCGTTTTCGAGTGAAGGGTAGCGATGAGCACGCTCGAACATCTCAGCAAGATCGGCGCCCGCTTGAACGGCAAAATCGCCGCGATCCTGCTCCTGCCGGTCCTTCTGGCGGCGGTCCTGATCTACATCGGAAATCTCGCGCCGGAAGCCCAGGAAGCGCTGCTTTACAAGGTGCAGGACTTCCTGCCGATCGTCATGTTCCTGACATTGGCGATGTTCCTGTTTTCAGGGTATCCGGTGGCCTTCGTGCTCGGCGGAATTGCACTCCTGTTCGGCCTCATCGGCTATTCCCTGGATGTATTTTCGATCATCGAATTCTTTAATTTCGTCCCGCGTATCTGGGGGCAGGCGGCGGAGAATCTTGTCCTTGTCGCCGTGCCCGCCTTCGTCTTCATGGGCATCATGATGGAACGCAGCGGGGTCGCGAACGACCTGCTGTACTGCGTCCAGGTCCTGCTGCGGCGCGTGCCGGGCTCGCTGGCCCTGGCGGTGGCGATCATGGGGACGGTCCTCGCCGCGATGACCGGCATCATCGGCGCGTCGGTCACCATGATGACCGCGCTCGCCCTGCCGACCATGTTGAAACAGAATTACAGCCCGGCGCTCGCCTGCGGCACGATCGCGGCGTCGGGGACGCTCGGTATCCTGATTCCACCGAGCATCATGCTGATCATCATGGCCGATCTGCTGTCGATTTCCGTCGGCAACCTATTCATGGCCGCCCTCATGCCGGGGCTGGCCCTGTCGGCACTGTATCTCATCTTCATCGCAACGATTTCGTCGCTCAAGCCTTCTCTGGCGCCGCCATTGCCGCGCGAAATGCTGTACGTCCCGCGCCGCGATCTGCTGCCACTGATTGCAAAAAGCTTCCTGCCGCCGGTGTTCCTGATTTCGCTGATCAAGGGATCGATCCTGTTCGGCTGGGCGACGCCGAGCGAGGCGGGCGCCGTCGGCGCCTTCGGTGCGCTTGTGCTGGCGTTGGTTGCCAGCCGGCTGAACTGGGGCGTCCTGACCGAGGTGTGTCATATCTCGGCGCGCACCGTCGCCATGATTTTCTTCATTATCATGAGCGCGACCTGTTTCGCCTATGTCTATCGCGCTCTTGGCGGCGACGACATTGTCGAGCATCTGATCGCGCAGGCCGGGTTGGGGTCGTGGGGATTGCTGTTCCTGATCATGGGCATCGTATTCATCCTCCGCTTCTTCCTCGACTGGATCGAAATCACGCTCATCGTCCTGCCGGTGTTTGCGCCGATGGTGGCCGGGCTCGATTTCGGCGACCACGTGCCGAAGGCCGATGTGGTGTTCTGGTTTGCCATTCTGGTGGCGATCAATCTGCAGACATCGTTCCTGACGCCACCTTTCGGTTTCGCACTGTTCTATCTGAAAGGGATCGCGCCGAAGGAGATCAAGATTCAAAGCATCTACCGCGGCATCATTCCTTTCGTCATCCTGCAGCTCGTCGCCCTGGTATCGGTGATTGTCTTCCCGGACGTGGCGTTGTGGTTGATGCGAACGGTTTATCAATAGAGGCGGCAGCATGACGGCAGACACCCCTTCATCCGCGATCGGCAATAGCGCCGCACATCGGCTGATCCGTTTCAGCGAGCGGCTACGGCGGTTCGTCGATTTCGTCGGCCGTTGGGGGTCGCTGCTGATCCTGCCGATGATCGGAATCACGATATTCGACGTGACGGCACGCAAGCTGGTCTGGATTCAGTTCTGGCTGGTCGACAATTTCGGCCGGATTTTCGAATCCACCCTGCTGCAGGAACTCGAATGGCATTTCCACACCGGCCTGTTCGTCCTCGTGCTCGGCTACGGCTATATCAACAACAGCCACGTGCGGGTCGATCTGATCCGCGAAACCCTGCATTACCGCAAGAAGGCCTGGCTCGAATTCATCGGCAGCAGCCTCTTCATGATTCCATACTGCCTGATCGTGCTCTATTTCGCCGTCATCTTCGCGTATGACTCGTATCAGGTCAGCGAAATATCGGCGTCCACCGTGGGCCTGACACACCGATGGATTATCAAGAGTTTCCTGGTTTTCGGTCTCCTGGTCGCGGCACTGGCAGGGGTCGCCGTCTGGCTTCAGGCGGTGCTGGTTCTCTTCGGGCCACAGGATCTGCGCTTTCGCCTGATGACGCTCGACTGGCCGGAAGAAGAAGGCCGGGGTGTCGAAGGCAAGCAGCGCCTGGTTCTTGATGAGAACGGCGACCCGGTAACCGATGTATACTCTTCCGCCTAGGGCGTGGTCCGGGTGGCCGGAACATCAACGGAAGCGCCAATGAACTGGTATTCCTACATTCGAAAATACGTCTGGAACGACCAGAAGACGCCGTATCTGGTCGCCGTTGACCGGCTCAACCGAATGCAGGGCCGAAGTGAGCTCTTCACCTTTTCGGTTCTGCTCGCGGTGTTTTGCATGGTCATCGCTGTCGCCTCCCTGCTGGGACAGGCCTTCCAGGGACAGTCGGTCGGCGTCGCCGTCTATACCTTTACTGTTTTTTCCGCCGCGA
This sequence comes from Alphaproteobacteria bacterium, assembly GCA_029861675.1. The sequence goes on along the minus strand of JAOTYV010000156.1, from coordinate 2,340 downwards.
CGGTCCTTGGCGCGACGCAGCACTCTTTTGCCGCGATCTATTGTTCCACTGCAGCGCCGGTGACGCTGCTGTATTTTTTCATTTACGGATTTCCGCCCAACCTTCATTTGATCGACGAGTTGGTTATCCTGGCGCTTGCCGTGATGTTGCTGCGCTACTCCTTCCGCGTTATCGCCATCGCCAAGGCTTTTTCTTTTCTCCCACCGGGCGATGACGGCGGGTGACCCGCGACGATGCGCCCGAGACACTTCGGCAAAACCGCCGGCACCTGTCGCTTCATCGGCGTGTATTTGCCGCTGGCGCCGTCATCGCATTGCTCGTCGCCGTCGTTATGGAAAACGGCGGGCGGTTCGTCTGGCCGATTTTCGTCTGGGGTTTTGCGCTCTTTCTGCACTTCATGTATGTCCGTAGCCTCAACGTCGACGACGACTGGGCGTCGGACCGGGCGGCGGATGTAACACAGCACGCCTATGATTCCGGCCATATCGACATCATCCGGAAACGTTATGAAGATGATGCGACGGCCGGGAATTCCGGCGACACGAAAAAACCTTAGCCGGTCGCTCTATGGCCACCAGCAATTCGCAACGACATCAGGCACCTCCGACCTTGCGGGGCCGCAACCGATATTGGTGCAGCAATTGCCCCAGACCGAGCGCCAGACCGATCCCGTTGATCCACGCGGCGTCGAAGAACAGCAGCAGCGCCGCCCCGACCAGGAGCGCACGCGCCCACGCCCCCAGGACCACCATGCCATGTCCGATCGCGGCCATGGATATGAACAGAATTCCGAAACTGCTGACCGCCAGCCGGTAGATGATTTCTCCGGCGGTGCCCTCCAGCAGCAATAGCTCAGGGTGGTAGACGAACAGATACGGCACGACGAAGGCGGTGACCGCCAGCCGGCAGGCGGTCAGGCTGGTCCGGAAGGCGTCGGCGCCCGACAGTCCGGAGGCGCCATACGCCGCCAGGGCGACCGGCGGCGTGATCGAACTCAAGACGCCGTAGTAGAAAATGAACATGTGGGCCGCCACGAGCGACGCGCCCAGTTTGCCGATGGCCGGCGCGACAACGATGACCAGCAACAGATAGGCCGCGACGGTCGGCAGCCCCATGCCCATGATCAATGATGCGATCATGACCAGGAAGAAGGCGAGAAACAGCGACGTTGCCGCGACGTCGGTCACCAGGATGGAAATTCGGACGCCGAGCGCCGTCAGGACAAGCAGGCCGACGATGGTGCCGATGACGTAGGTTGCGGCGACCAGGCTGAGCGCATTCTTCGCGCCCTTCTCGAACCCGCCGACGATCGCACCGCCCAGCTTCGCGAGCCCCGTATCGGATCGCGCGGGCGGTTTGTCCGCATAGGCCGCGCTGCCGATCAGGGCGATCATCACGCCGAGAAGCCCGACGCCGATGACGATTGCCAACACAGGGTTCCCAACCAGGGAAACGACAGCCGCGAGCGTCTGCCAATCGGCAATGGCGAGCGACAGGGGCAGAATAACCGGTAATCTCCTCAGAGCCGGGACGACAATAAAGAGTATGCCAATGCCAAACAGCAGGAGCCGCAACCACGAGATTTCCCCCAGAATCGGGAGCACGACGCCGGATTGGAAATAGTCCGGGTGTCCGACACCGCCGTAACACAGGCCGATGATCCCGGCCGCGCCCAGACTGACCGCAACGACGGCCCGATTGCCCCAGGCGCCGCGAATGCGTTGCAAGGAGCGCACGAGATCGGCCAGCACCAGGAGTGCAACCACGGCCTTGAAGCCGGCAAGCCCGGGAGTCTCGCCGCTGACGATGCTGCCGAGCAGAAACAGGATCGGGATCAGCATGTAACCGCCGGCGCGGATATGCTCCCGCATATTCGGGATCTCCGACGGCGGCAGACGCCCCAGGCCGAGCCGCAGCGATTCGAAATAGATCGCGCAGGAAAGGCTGCCGAAATACAGCACCGCCGGGATCAAGGCATAGAGCATCAAATGCGCATACGGCACGCCGATGATCTCCGACATGATGAACACGCTCGCGCCCATGATCGGCGGTACGATCTGCCCGCCGCAGGAGGCAACCGCCTCAACCGCGCCGGAAAAAACCCGCGAGAACCCGGTGCGGATCATCAACGGAATGGTGAAGGCGCCCGTGGTCACCACATTCGCCATCGTACTGCCGGACACCATGCCGAACATGGAACTTGCGGCGACCGCGGATTGCGCGGGACCGCCACGAAACCGGCCGGTCAGCGCAAAGGCGAGATTGATGAACACCTGCCCCGCGCCGGTACTGTCGAGCAGGCCCGCGAAGACGATAAAGATGAAGATGAACTGGCTCATG
>JAOTYV010000155.1 GCA_029861675.1 Alphaproteobacteria bacterium | reverse complement strand
CGCCATGGCGGCGCTGGGGTTCCTGCGGTTCAATTGGCATCCGGCGCGAATATTCCTTGGCGATGTGGGCAGCGTTCCGCTGGGCTACCTGCTCGGCTGGCTGTTGCTGCAGGCGGCGGCCGCCGGATATTGGGCGCCCGCGCTGATCCTGCCGCTGTATTATCTGGCCGATGCGACCATCACCCTGCTGCGCCGTGCCGCGCGCCGCGAAAAAGTATGGCAGGCCCACCGGGAACATTTCTATCAACGGGCGGTTCAGAACGGCCGCAGCCATGCCCGGGTCAGCCTCGCCGTGCTGGCGGCGAATGTGGTGCTGGCGGCGCTGGCGCTGGTCGCGGTGGCGCAGCCGGTGATCGCGCTGGCCGCAGCCGCTACCACGGTTGCCCTGCTGCTGGCCTGGATGCGATGACGCGCGCCGGGACGGTCCTGGTCACCGGCGCGACCGGCTTCCTCGGAACCGCGCTGTGCCCGTTGCTGACCGCGCACGGCTTGCCCGTGCGGCCCGCCGGACGCGACGAGACCGGCGATATCGGGCCGGAGACGGATTGGCGGCCGCTGCTCGACGGTGCGGAAACGGTGATCCATCTGGCGGCGCGGGCGCATGTCATGCGGGATCGGGCGGCCGACCCGCTGGCGGCATTCCAGCGGGTCAATACCGCGGCGACCGCGGCGCTCGCCCGGGCCGCCACTGACGCCGGAATCAAACGGTTCATCTTCGTCAGCACGGTCAAGGTGCTGGGCGAAACCGCGCGCAATGCGCTCACCGCCGGCGATCCGGCGGCCCCGCAAGACCCCTACGCGGTGTCGAAATGGCAGGCGGAACAGGCGCTGGCGAAACACGCCGGCGCCTTCGACTTGGTTATCCTGCGGCCGCCGCTGGTGTACGGACCCGGTGTCCGCGGCAATTTCCTCACGCTGTTGCGGGCGATCGATCGCGGCTGGCCGTTGCCGCTGGGCGGCATCGACAACCGCCGCAGCCTGATCCATCTCGGCAATCTGGCCGACGCAATCCGGGCCGCGCTTACGGTCGCGCCCGGCGTCTATTTGCCGAGCGACCGGGAGGACCTGTCGACGCCCGAATTGATCCGTCGGCTGGCCGCGGCGCTGGGCCGGCCCGCCCGGCTGATCGCCGTGCCGCCGGCATTGCTGCGGACCGGCGCCAAAATCGCCGGCCGCACCGCCGCGCTCGACCGGCTCGCGGGGTCGCTGACCGTCGATGGCGCGCTGCCCGGCTGGACGCCGCCGCACACGCCCGCCGAGGGCTTCGCCGAGACCGCGCGGTGGTACCGGGACCGGAACGGCGGAAATCTGTAACCGGCCACGCTGTTGCGCTTGCCACGGCCCGAGCCGCCATTTATTAACCGGGAGCATGGCGATCCACTTCCGGTTGGGCAGAGCCCGCATCGCGTTTTTCCACGATGTTGCGATGGCGGCGATCTCCTTCCCCCTATCCATGTACCTGCGATTGGGGGATCTGACGCTCGCCTACGCGGCAGACTACATCCTGACCGGCACCGTGCTGTTCGCCGCGGTCGCCGCGCCGATGTTCTGGCTCTGCCGGATGTACCGCGGAATCTGGCGCTATGCATCGCTCGAAGACCTTGTCGCGATCACCAAGGCGGTGACGCTGACGATCCTGATTTTCCTGCCGCTGCTGTTCGAGATCACCCGGCTCGAGCTGTTCCCGCGGTCGCTGCCGTTCATCAACTGGTTCGTGCTGATGTTCCTGCTCGGCGCGCCGCGCTTCGCCTACCGCCTGTTCAAGGACCGCCGGATCGAGAACTTCCTGAAGCGCACGGATTTGCGCCGAGTGCCGGTGCTCCTGGTCGGCGCCAACGATGCCGCGGAAATTTTCATTCGCCAGCAGAACCATGACCCGCAATCGACCTACAAGATTGTCGGCGTGATCGACGATACCGGCCGCCGTGTCGGCCGGTCGATCCACGGCGTTCCGGTCTTGGGCCGCCTGTCCGAACTCGAGGACATCGTCGAGGCCAGCAACGACCCGCGCCCGCAACGGCTCGTGCTGACCGATCATCGCGCCGATGGCGCGCAGGTGCGCGACCTGCTGGGCCGCACGGAAGTCCTGGGCCTGAGCCTGGCCCGCCTGCCGCGCCTCGCCGATTTGTCGAGCGGCATCGACGACAAGCTGCAAGCCCAGCCGATCGCCATCGACGACCTGCTGGGCCGGCCGCAGGCGGTGCTGGACCGGGATGCGATGCGGCAGTTGATTGACGGGCGCACCGTGCTGGTCACCGGCGCCGGCGGCACGATCGGCGGCGAGCTGGTGCGCCAGATCGTCGAACACAAGCCATGCAAGATCATCCTGTTCGACGCATCCGAATTCAACCTCTACACGGTCGACGGCGCGCTGGCCGAACGCTACCCCGAGCTCGACCGGGCGGCGATCCTCGGCGACGTGCGCGACCGCGGCCGGCTGGACGAGGTGATGGCGGAACACGCGCCGGAGCTGGTGTTTCATGCCGCGGCGCTCAAACACGTTCCCATGGTGGAGCTGAACCCGCTGGAAGGCGTGCTGACCAACACGGTCGGCAGCCGCAACGTCGCCGACGCCTGCGCGGCGGCCGGCGTTCGCATGATGGTGCAGATATCCACGGACAAGGCGGTCAACCCGACCAACGTGATGGGCGTGTCGAAACGCCTCGCCGAGAGCTATTGCCAGGCGCTCGACCGCGTTAGCCGCGACACCGGCGGCACCCGGTTCGTTACGGTGCGCTTCGGCAACGTGCTCGGCTCCACCGGTTCCGTGGTGCCCCTGTTCCAGCGGCAGATCCGCGAGGGCGGCCCCATTACCGTGACCGATCCGGAAGTGACGCGGTTCTTCATGTCGGTGCGCGAGGCCGTCGAGCTGGTCTTGCAGGCCTCGGCGATCGGCAAAGCGGATGACACGGCGAGTGGCCGGATCTTCGTCCTGGAAATGGGCGATCCGGTGCGCATCCTCGATTTGGCGCGGCAGATGATCCGGCTCGCGGGCATGCGGCCGGACACCGATATTGCGATAAAATTCGTCGGTCTGCGGCCGGGCGAGAAAATGTTCGAGGAATTACTGCACAAATCCGAGGAGTTGCTGCCGACCATCCATCCGAGCCTCATGCTGGCCGATCCGCCGCGCGCCGAATTACCGATCCTGCAACGTGCGCTCGATGAATTGGAGGACGCCGCGCGGATGCGGCGGACCGATCAGGTGCTGGCGATCATCAAGCAGCTTGCCGCCGAACATGGCGGCGCGATCAAGCCGGAGCGCAGTGCCGCCTCGCATTGACCGGTGCGGCAACGGACATCCCGGCAGGAACTGAATCAACGAAGAATAATAATCCCGGTGTGAATATGAGGAAGATCCCCTAATGGCAGATGTCACCGTCGCCCGCGCCCTGATCTCGGTTTCCGACAAGGCGGGCCTGGTCGAGTTCGCGCGCGCCCTCGCGTCCTTCGGCGTTGAAATTCTTTCGACCGGCGGCACCGCCAAAACAATCGCCGAGGCGGGCATCGCGGTCACCGAAGTCGCCGATCACACCGGTTCGCCGGAAATCCTGGACGGCAGGGTCAAGACGCTGCACCCGAAGATCCATGGCGGCATCCTCGGCCGGCGCGACCTTGCCGATCATGTGAGCCAGATGGCCGAACACGGGATCGCGCCAATCGACATGGTCATCGTCAACCTGTACCCGTTCGAGGCGACCGTCGCCCGCGGCGCCGGTTTCGACGAATGCGTCGAAAACATCGATATCGGCGGCCCCGCGATGATCCGGGCCGCCGCCAAGAACCATGGCCATGTGGTCGTCGTCACCGAGCCCGCGCAGTACGAGGAGGTGGCCGCCGAGCTGGCCGCGAAGAACGGCGCGACCGGCGCCGAGCTGCGCCGCCGGCTGGCGCAGGCGGCCTACGCCCATACCGGCCATTACGATGCGATGATCGCCACCTGGCTGGCGGCCGAAATCGGCGAGGACACGCCGGGCCGCGCGGTGTTCGGCGGCACGCTGAAACAAAAGCTGCGCTACGGCGAGAACCCGCATCAGTCGGCCGCGCTCTATACCGGCGGCCCGGCGCGGCCCGGCGTCGCGTCGGCGACCCAGATCCAGGGCAAGGAACTCAGCTACAACAACCTCAACGACACCGACGCCGCCTTCGAGCTGGTGGCCGAGTTCGACGCGCCAGCCTGCGCCATCATCAAGCACGCCAACCCCTGCGGCGTAGCCGCGGGCGGCACGCTGGCCGGCGCCTATGAGCGGGCGCTGGCCTGCGACCCGGTCAGCGCCTTCGGCGGCATCATCGCGCTGAACCGCAGCCTCGACGGGGCGACCGCCGAACACGTCGCCAAGCTGTTCGCCGAGGTGGTGATCGCCCCGGACGCCGATGCGGACGCCCGCGCCATCCTGGCGGGCAAGAAAAACCTGCGGGTGCTGCTGACCGAAACGATGCCGGATCCGGCCGCCGCCGGACGGATGATGAAAACCATCGCCGGCGGCTTCCTGCTGCAATCGCGCGACAGCGGCCGGATCGGCGCGGCCGACCTGGAGACCGTCACCAAGCGCGCGCCGACCGCGGCCGAGACCGCCGATCTGCTGTTCGCCTTCACGGTGTGCAAGCACGTCAAATCCAACGCGATCATCTACGTCAAGGATGGCGCCACGGTCGGCATCGGCGCCGGACAGATGAGCCGGGTCGATTCGTCGCGCATCGCCGCGCTGAAATCCCGCGAGGCCGCAGAAGCCGCCGGCGAAAGCAGCCGCCGGACCGAGGGATCGGTGGTGGCGTCGGATGCGTTCTTCCCCTTCGCCGACGGCCTCCTGGCCGCGGTCGACGCCGGCGCAACCGCCGTGGCCCAGCCCGGCGGTTCGATCCGCGACGACGAAGTGATCGCCGCGGCCGACGACGCCGGCATCGCCATGGTGTTCACCGGCATGCGCCATTTCCGGCATTGATCGGGCCGCACGACATTTTCGCCACTCAAGGAGACCGCCATGCTCGTCACCACGACACCGACCCTGGAAGGCCGCAAGGTCTCCGACTATCTCGGCCTTTGCAGCGGCGAAGCGATCTGCGGCGCCAATGTCTTCCGCGACCTGTTCGCCAGCGTGCGCGACATCGTCGGCGGCCGCTCGGGCGCCTATGAAAACGTGCTGCGCGAGGGCAAGGAGCTGGCGCTCGCCGATATGTGCGCGCAAGCGGAGGAGATGGGCGCCAACGCGGTGATCGGCGTCAGCCTGGATTACGAGGTGCTCGGCGAAAAAGCCGGCATGCTGATGGTCGCGGTCAGCGGCACCGCGGTGCGGATGGAATGAGGGAACGCCGGCCGGCGGTTACGCCGGGTCGAGCGCGCCGGATGGCGGGGCCGGATGCGATGCTTCCGCCGCGCCGGCCACCGCCAACGACAACAGCGACAGCACGGTACCGGTCGACACGATCAGGATGACGAAGCATGCCGCGTGCAAGGCCGCCGCGGGGTAAAGCATCGGCGTGCGCGCCGCCGCGTTCATCGCCGCCGTCGTCGCGAGGCTGACCAGTTCCGGCGGCACCAACACCAGGATCGACGCGGCCGCAAGCCGCCAGCCATTGTTCCGGCTCATCCGCCAGGCCTCGATCAGCGGCCGGCCCTGATCGGTGGCGATCGCCGGCAGCACCAGGGACAACCGGATCGAAACATAGACCGCCACCGTCGCACCGCAGAGAAATCCGGCGACCGAGAGCAGGGTGAATTGCCCGGCCCGGCCGAGCGGCGGCAATTCGACCGCGCCCGCAATCACAAATCCCAGCTTGGCGACAACCAGGACCGCGAAACCGCTCGCCAGGACCGCCAGATAGGTCAGAACCAGGACCGCCGCGAAGACCGCGCTGAGCAACACCCAGAAGCCGAGATAGCGAATTTCGCGCCGGCCGACCCTGGGCCCGGCGGCGGCCGCGGTCCCGCCCTGATCGAGCAGAACCACCCGATGCCAGGCGACCAGCAGCATCACGGCGATCATCGTTTGGGCGGAAAATGTGAAGATCAGTTCAGCCAGTCTGGCCCGTCCCGGCTCGCCGAAGATGGACTCGATCCCGGGGAGCGCGCCGCCGGCGGCCAGATCGACCAGAAACAGCAGCAGCAGCGGCAGCCAGCCGACGCGCAGCAACGCGCCCGGCCGCAGCAGCACGAACCGATAGCTCGCGCCGACGGTGGACCAAACCGAGACTTTTTTGTCCCCGAACACGGGACTCCCCTGGAATTTCGCTGCGATCCGTACGGTTCCCGCGATTCTCCGGGGCAAACGTTAAGGATTGCTTGAAACGGCGGTATCGCAGCCAACCGCGGAATCGCGGCGGGCGGCCCCGCTACACCGCGACGAGGCCGCGCAGCTCGCGGTTCGCCACGGTCAGCATCGCCAGATCGACGGTCCCGTGCTGTTCGAGTTCGGCGACCATCTCCTCGACCCGGCTGATCGCCTCCTTGTGGGCGCCGACCCAGCCGTCGATCGCCTTGGCGCCGCAACTGCCGTTGGTCAGCACCTTGCAGGTGAGATCGCCCTGGGTGCCCCACATATCCTCGATAATCGCGGCCAGCGCCATCTGGTGCCACGGATTTTCCGGCGTCATGTTGTTGGCGTTGTGGCGCAGCCAGTCGAGCTTGAACCGGTCGCCCAGCAAGAAATAAGTCTGGCCGATATCCGACACCGGCCGCTTCGCCATGTTGGCAATCTTGACGATATCGCAGGTCGTCGACAGCGCCTTAAGTTGACCAACCTGCATCGCCAGCTTCTTGGGAACGCCGGGCCGCGCGAAACGGTCGGCGCGTTCGCGGGTCTCGTCCATCTGATCCGCCGCCAGCAGGTTTTCCAGATTGTCCCGCAATATCTGAACGCCGGGACGGTATTGGTCGATGTGCTTCTTGATGTCCAACGGATGATCGCCATTGCGTAGGAACCAGTGCGTCATCCGGTCCAGCGTGCGGCCGATTTCCGACAGCATCTGAATCTGCGCCTTGGCTGTGGTCTTGTTGTCGAGCACTTCGATCTCACGCCACAACGGCCGCAATTCAAAGACCTCTCGGACGATTGTATAGGCGCGCGCGATGTCGGCCACCGACCGGCCAGTGCGGTCGCGCATTTCGTTGATGAAGGTGGGCCCGACGCGATTGATCATCGAGTTGGTCACCACCGTGGCGATGATCTCACGGCGCAGCCGGTGCCGTTCGATCGCCTGCGCATGGTTCTTCTGCAACGGCTTCGGGAAATACCGGGTAAGGTCTTCGCCCAGCATCGGATCATCGGGCAGATCCGAATCGAGCAGCCGCTCGTAATTCACGTTCTTCGAATAGGCCAGCAAGACCGACAGTTCGGGCCGGGTGAGCCCTTGCCGGGCCGCCTGCCGTTCGGCGATCTCCTCATCGTCGGGCAGGAATTCGATCTGCCGGTTCAACAAGTCGGCGCGCTCCAACGCGCGCATCATGCGCTGCTGTTGATCCAGCACGCGATAGGATCGCGCCTGCGTCACCGACAGCGCCTGGCTCTGCTGATAATTGCTGCGCAGGCACAGCGCCGCGACCTCGTGCGTCATTTTGGCAAGCAGGCTATCCCGCTGTTTCATGGTCATGTCGCCGCGTTGCACCACGTCGCCCAGCGCAATCTTGATGTTGACCTCGTGGTCCGAGCAGTCGACACCGGCGGAATTGTCGATCGAATCGGTGTTCAGCCGCCCGCCGTTACGGGCGAATTCGATGCGGCCCAACTGCGTGGCGCCGAGATTGGCGCCTTCGCCGACGACCTTGCAGCGCAACGCTTCACCATCGACACGCACCGAATCGTTGGCCCGGTCGCCGGCGGCGGCATGGCTTTCGGTCGACGCCTTGATGTAGGTGCCAATGCCGCCGAACCACAAGAGGTCAACCTGCGCCAGCAACATCGCGTGAATCAGCTCGCCCGGCGTCAGTTGATCGGCGGTGATGTCGAACAGCGCCTTCATCTGCGGCGAAATATCGATCGACTTGGCGCTGCGTTCGAATATGCCGCCGCCCTTGGAAATCAGGCTCGTGTCGTAGTCGCCCCACCCCTTTACCTCGTCGAACAGGCGTTTGCGTTCGGCAAAGGTCTTGGCCGGATCCGGGTCCGGATCGACGACGATATGCAAATGGTTGAAGGCGCCGACCAACTGAATGTGTTTCGACAGCAACATGCCGTTGCCGAACACGTCGCCCGACATGTCGCCGCAGCCCACCACCGTGAAATTCTCGCTCTGGATATCGCGGCCCATTTCGCGGAAATGGCGCTTGACCGATTCCCAGGCGCCGCGGGCGGTGATGCCCATCTTCTTGTGGTCATAGCCGGCGGAGCCACCCGACGCAAAGGCGTCGTCAAGCCAAAAGCCGCAATTGCGCGCCACTTCATTGGCATAATCGGAGAACGTCGCCGTGCCCTTGTCCGCCGCCACGACGAGATAGGCATCGTCGGCGTCCTTGCGCAGCACGTTCTCTGGCGGAATAACGTCGTCGCCGGACAGGTTGTCGGTCACCTCGAGCATCGCGCTGACAAAGGTCTTATAGACGGCGATGCCCTCTTTCATGAAGCCTTCGCGATCCGACGACGGCGGCGCCTTTTTGAGGACGAAGCCGCCCTTCGAGCCGACCGGCACGATGACTGCGTTCTTGACCTGCTGCGCCTTGACCAGGCCGAGCACTTCGGTCCGGAAATCCTCGCGCCGGTCCGACCAGCGCAACCCGCCGCGGGCGACAAAGCCAAACCGCAGATGCACCCCTTCGAACCGCGGGCTGTAGACGAAAATCTCGCGCAGCGGGCGCGGCAGCGGCAGCTCCTCGATATTGCGGCTGTCGAACTTGAAGGTGAGGTAGGGTCTCGGCGCGCCGCCCCCGACGCTCTGATAGAAATTCGTCCGCAACGTCATCATCACCATGTTCAAGTAGCGGCGAATGATGCGGTCTTCGTCCAGGTTGCTGACCGACTCCAGCCCCTGGCTGATTTCGTCGGCGATCTTGATTTCCGCCACCTGGCGTTTGCCCTTGAAGGCCGGATCGAACCGGGTGTGGAACAGCTTGACGATGAGCCCCGCGAGGGTCCCGTTCCTGGCCAGGGTTTCTTCCATGTATTCCTGGCTGAACGGAATGCCGGCCTGGCGAAGATATTTGCAATAGGCGCGCAGAATGACGACGTCGCGCCAGTGCAATCCGGCGCCCAGAACAAGCCGGTTAAAACCGTCATCTTCCATTTCGCCGTGCCAAATACGCTCGAAGCTTTCGTGGAACCCGTCGCGGACGGCTTCGAGATCCACCGCCGCGCCGGCGCTCGTGACCAGTCCGAAGTCATGAATGCGCACCTCGGCATTGGCGCCCGCCGGCGTCACCTCGTACGGAATTTCGCTCATGACCTTGAGGCCCATATTCTCCAACACGGGCAGGACATCGGATAGCGAGAGCGCCTCGCCCACATTGTAGATCTTGAAGCGCAGTTCCGGGTCTTCCCTCGCGTCCGAGTGATACAGATTCATCGCAAGCGCGCCATGGGCAAGCGCCGCCTCGACATGTTCGGCATCGATGTCCGCCGTTCGCGCCGTCGACCGCTCGCGGTAGGCGGTGGGGAAAGCATCCGCATAGCGCCGGTAAATGCGGTTGCCGGCTTCTTCACCGTGGACCTCCGCAAGCACTTCCTGCAAATGGTCGGCCCATGTGCGCCCCGCATCCTTCAACCGGGCTTCGATTTTGCGGATGTCGTACTCCGGAATCGCGCCCGGCCGGGTGGCAATCGTGAAATGCAGCCGGCCGAGCGGGTCATCGCCGAACAGGGTGTTATGTCCTGCGACGATGCCGTTGAATTCGGCGGCGAGAATCGATTCGAAACCGCGCCGCAAGGCCGGGTTATAGCGCTCACGCGGGACATAGACGAAGGCGGAGACGAAGCGTTCGAACGGGTCGCGGCGCACGAACAGCGCGATGCGCTGACGCTCCTGCAGATTGACCACGCCGATGCCGATTTGCTCGAGCGCGTCAGCCTCGATCTGCAGTAATTCGTCGCGCGGAAAGTTTTCGAGCACATGCATCAGCGCCTTGCCGCTATGGCTGCGCGGATCGAAACCGGACCGGGACAGCACTTCGTCGACTTTGCGGCGCAGCACCGGGATGCGGCGCGGACTCATGCTGTAGGCAGCGGACGTGAACAAGCCGACGAAAACCGATTCGCCGATCACCTTGCCGTCCTTGCTGAATTTCTTGATCGCAATGGCATCGAGCGGAGCCGGCCGGTGCACCGTCGACCGCAGGCTCGATTTGGTGATCAGCAGCGGCTCCGGCTTCTGCAGGAAATCCTGCACCTCGGGTGGCATTTTACCCATCTGACGCAGTCCCGAGAAGACCTCGACCGCATCATCGCGGAGAATGCCGAGACCGGTCTTCGGCGTCACCGCGACCGATGTCTTTTGACCTTGCCGCTTGATGTCGATATCGCGGCAGCCGATCAGTGTGAAGTTGTTGTCGTGAATCCATTCCAGGAACGAAAGCGCTTCGGCGAGTTCCTCTTCCGGAACCGGCGGCGGCGTCTTGCGGAGGGCTTCCGTCACGTCGGATAGCCGCGCCAGCATCGCGCGCCAATCCTGCACCGCTGATCGCACATCGCCCAGAATGCGGCGAATATTGGCTTCGATCTCACGCAGCGCTTCGGGCGATGTCTGTTCCTCGACCTGAATCTGCATATAGGATTCGCAGGCCGTTTCGCCATCCTCCCGAAGACCGCTGGCGAGCGCGGTCACCTTTCCATTGGCGTCGCGGCGCACGCTGAAAATCGGGTGAATCACCAGGTGGACGGTCAGATTACTGACATTGAGCTCCATGGTGACCGAGTCGACCAGGAATGGCATGTCGTCGTTGACGATCTCGATGATCGTGTGCGACGCGCTCCAGCCATCTTTCTTTTGTTGCGGGTTGTAGGCGCGCACCTTGGCTTCGCCCGGCTTGCGGCCGGCGCCGAACCGCAGCAGCG
>JAOTYV010000154.1 GCA_029861675.1 Alphaproteobacteria bacterium | reverse complement strand
CCGGCCCTGGGGCCGGCCCTATTACTGGCTGAAGGATTACGTTGCGATCATGCGGCAGGTGTTCGAACGCAAAGCCCCGGTCGCCCATGACGGCAAGCAGATCGAGCTGCCGTTCACCGGCGACGGCGCGCTCGGCGTCGGCAAGGCTCTGAAGCCGATCCTGCACATGGACCCGGATATTCCGATCTATATCGGCAGCGGCAACGAGGCGACGGTTCGGCTCACCGCCGAGGTCGCCGACGGCTGGCTGCCGCTGGGCTTCGTGCCGGGCAGCTTCGAAGAATACCGTCCGTGGCTGGAGCAGGGCTTCGCCCGCGCCGGCGGCGGCAAGGGCTTCCGCAATTTCGAGATGCAGGGGCTGGTGCAGGTCGAAATCGACGACGACGTGCAGGCGGCGCTCGACCGGCTCAAGCCGCGCGAGGCGCTCTATATCGGCGGCATGGGCCACCAGAACCTGAACTTCCACAAGAACATGATGATCCGCCGCGGCTTCGGCGAGGCCGCCGAGCGCATTCAGGAACTGTACCTCGCCGGGCGCAGGGACGAGGCGATCGCCGCCGTGCCCGACGAATGGATCGACATGAAGACGCTGATCGGCCCGCCGGCCCGCATCAAGGAACGCTTCAAGCCGTGGCGCGATTCGGAGCTGACCGGCCTCACCATCCGCACCCGCCAGGACGCGGCGGTGCAACTAATGGCAGATGCCGCCGGGCTGAAGCCGCGGGGGTAAGCGCGGCCTGAGCGCGCGCAGATTTCAGAGACCCGTTACAATCGCGGGTCGACCGGTTCGCTTTCCAGCGCCAGCACGGCGAAGACGCATTCATGAACCCGGCGAAGAGGCTCCCCTTCGACGAAGCGGCTCAGAGATTCGAATCCGAGCGAAAATTCGCGAGTCGCCAGGGACCGCTTGCGACCAAGCCCCCGGCGGCGCAGCCGTTCCAAATTTTCCGGCGCATCGTAATCCATGCCGTAGATGATGCGGAGGTATTCCCGGCCGCGGCACTTCAGCGCCGGCTGCACCAAACCCCGCGTATCCCGTGCGATGAAATCGATCGGCTTGACCACCATGCCCTCACCACCGGCTTCCGTTTGTTCGGCCCACCACGCGGTAGCATCGGCGACTGCCGTTTCATCCGCCGGATCGAGTACACGATAGGGTGTCGCCATCAGCATCGGATCCTGCCCTTCGGTCAGGCGTCCCAGTGTCTCCATATGCCAAAGATGATTCTTGTCCATATGCACCGCGCCTTCAGTCGCCAGCAGATGAAACGGCGCGATCCGGTAGTCCTCGAGGCTGACCACCGGCCAGCAATAGCGTTGATACGCTGCGGCATACCGCGCCGCCCGCTCGGCCTGCGCCTGGACGGACCCGACCAGCGCGCCCACATCCACACCGCGTGCCGACGCCGCCGCAAAAACATCGGCAACCGCAGCGCGGGACAGCCGGCCGGCCGCGCCCACGGGCGCGTACTGACCCTGAATCAAGCCCTGCGCCTTGGCGGACCACGGCATGATCTCCGCATCCAATATCGCCCAGTCGGTCCCCAGGCTTTGCCAGAACCCGGCGGAGTCCATTGCACCGCGCAGTCGCGCGAGGACGGCCTCGGTTGTCTCCGTATCATCGAAAAACGGCCGACCGGTCCGCGTATAAATCACGCCTGTTTCTTCCGTATCGGTGCCAAATCGCCTGCGCGCCGCATCCGCATCCCGGCACACGACGATAACCGCGCGCGAACCCATATGTTTCTCTTCGCAGATCACCGACCCGATGTTGCGGCCGGCGAAATATTCCAAGGCTTCGGCCGGATGTTCGAGCATACCCTCCCGTGCGCTGGTTTCCGAAGGCGACATGGTCGGCGGCAGGTAGATCAGCCATTTCGGATTGATCGCAAACCGGCTCATGACTTCCAGCGCGGCCGCGGCGTTCGGCTCCTGGATCGTCAGCGTCCGGCTGAGCCGGGTCGAAATGATCCGCTTGCCGCGCACATCGTCCAGGTCGAGCATATCGTCTGCCAACGCCTGCGCACTGCGTGACGTATCCACCGGCGCCAACGGTTTCACCGGTTCGAAATACATTTGTGCCGCCGGAACGGAGACCAACTCCTCCTCGGGATAGCGCAACGCGGTGAGCTTTCCGCCGAAGACACAGCCAGTGTCCAGGCAAATCGTCCGGTTCAACCATTCCACTTCCGGCACCGGCGTGTGGCCATAGACGATCATCGACTCGCCCCGATAATCGGCGGCCCAGTTGTGGCGCACCGGCAGGCCGAATTCATCGATTTCACCGGTCGTCTCGCCATACATGCAAAACCCGCGAACCGCACCGGATGCCCGGCCAATCATGGATTCCTTCAACCCGGCATGGGCGACCGTAAGCTTGCCGCCGTCCAGCCAGTAATGGCTGACCAAATCATTCAGGAACGTTTTGACCTGGCCCGCGAAGCTCTCGGGCTCCGCCTCCATCTGGGCGATGGTTTCGGCGAGGCCATGGCCGATCTTCACGTCGCGGCCGTTGAGCCAGCGCAGAAACTTGTTTTCGTGGTTGCCCATGACGCACAGCGCGTCGCCCGACTCGACCATCGCCATGACCAGGCGCAGAACGTCAGGCGACCGCGGCCCTCGGTCGACAAGATCACCGACGAAAACGGCGCGGCGGCCCGGCGGCGGGATGACGGAGCAGCGGCGCATCTCGCCGGCCCCGTCGAAACACACCTGATAGCCCATTCGTTCGAGCAATTTCTCCAACTCATCGCAACACCCATGGATGTCGCCGATCAGGTCGAAAGGACCGGACTCCGTCCGTTTGTCGGTCCACAGCGCTTGACGGCCAAGCGTTACCGCGTCGATTTCCTCTTCCGAGCGGAATTCGTAAACCTGCCGGAATCCCTCGCGTTGTAGCCGCCGGATTCCGCGCTTCAGCGCCCGAATGTGATTGCGCACCACATGCGGGCCGAACTGCCGGTCGGGCCGACTCTTATTGCGGGCATGGCAAATCTTTTCGCCGGGATTGATCACGATGGCGACGGGCAGCGCATGGTATTTGCGCGCGATCCGCACATATTCGCGCCGGTCCTCCGGCCGCACATTTGTCGCGTCGATCACCGTGAGACGGCGCCCTTCAAGCCGTTTCTCAGCAATGTAATGCACCAGGTCGAAGGCCGGCTTGCTGGCCGTCTGATCGTTCTCGTCATCGGCGACGACGCCCCGGCAATAATCCGAGGAAATCACCTCGGTCGGTTTGAAATGCCGTGCCGCAAAGGTCGATTTGCCGGACCCGGTCGGGCCGATCAGCACGACAAGGCAAAAATCCGGAAGATTAATGGCGGTTTGCGAGGGCATTTTATTCTTCCGGATAGAAATGGTAGGCAGAGGTCCAATAGACCCCTTTCGGGTCGTCGCAGCGCCCGTTTTCCACGACTTCTTCGATTTCCAGCGCATGGCGAATCTGCGGAGGCTCGAATTCGCGCACAAAATTCAGCGCATGCGCCGGATTTTCAGCGACCACCCGATACTCGGTGTGGAATCCACCCGCCGGATCCGTCCCGGGAAAGGCGTCGGCACGCCACGGTCCACGAATCCGGAGATCGAACGAACACGTGCCGCCGGGCAAATCGCGCGCGAGCATCTTCCGCTTCAACCACTGGGCGTCGGAATTGGTTTTATCCTGCCGGATGGCGCGCGCCAGCGCCTTGTGAGCATCGTCAATCCGAGCGTCATTCCAGAGCGCGATCGCGTATTTGGCATCGAGGCGCGCCACCTCCGCGAGAGGCGCGGACCACTCGTCGAGGTCCGGCAAGGTTTCGAAAAATTCGACAGCTTCCTCTGCGCGCCCCAACTCGTTCAACAACCCCAGTCGCGCTGCCCGAATATTCGCCTGCAGTTCCGGCACCGCAGCTGAAAATTCCGCGTCGCCCAGCACTTTCACGAGCGTTGCATTCGCCTTGTCCAAATCTTCCATGCGCCAGAACAGAATGGATCGATTGTACTGCACCCAAACCCGGTCCGCATCCGGCAGGCCGAGCGCGGCATCGTAGGCGTTCAATGCCTCATCGTATTGTTCGTCATCGGAAAGACAGTTGCCGTACAATTGCCGCAGCCGCCAGTCATCCGGCACGCATTCGATCCCACGCCGGAGGACTCCGATCGCCTCGAGGTTCTTATCCATGTTCTGGAGGGCAAGCCCCTGAATTTCGAAGCTCCGGGAATAATTCAACGCTTCCAGCCGCCGACCCAATTCAAGCGCCTGTTCCGGCTCTTCCGTATCGAGCAATTCAAGCGCTTCATCGACCAACGCGTCGATTTCATCCGACGACAGTTCCCTAGCCGACATCGCGCCTCTCTTTCCCGAACACCGCCATCTGGGTCGGTGCGCCGTGCTCCGGGTGGCTGTGGCCGATGCCCTCATAGCGGACTGTATATCCGAATCGTCCGGAGACACTTGCGGCCCAGGATTCGAATTCGGCGCGGGTCCATTCGAACCGGTGATCGCGATGACGCAGCGCGCCTTCCGCCATACCTTCGAACAAGGTGTTGTATTCGCGGTTCGGCGTGGTGACGATCACCGTCCGCGGCGCCATGAATTCGAACAGCGAGCGTTCAAGCGCGGACAGGCGGTCGGCGTCAACGTGCTCGATCACCTCGACCAGCGCTGCCGCGTCATACCCGTCAAGGCGCCGGTCGCGATAAGTGAGCGCACCATGCAACAGATCAATGCGCGCGCGCTGCCGCTCCGACATCTGATCCAGCCGCAATCGCCGTTCCGCGCGTTCCAGGCTGCGCAACGCGGTATCGACGCCGATGATTTTTTCGAACTGTTTCTTGGCGAGCAGTTCACGCAACAACCGGCCTTCGCCGCAGCCGAGATCAACCACGCTTCGCGCGCCGGTCGCGGCGAGCGTTTCCGCGACGGCGGCCATGCGCCGATCGTTCAGGCGGATCGGTCTTTCCAGCGCCTGCTCATCGGAATCGCGCGTTTCCGCATCAGCGTCTTCCTCGCCGGTCTCGGCTTCGGTCAGCCGCACCAGCGCTTCCCGTACCAGACGACGCCGGCGCTTGAGATACCGGTTGACGATGAATTCCTTTTCCGGGTGCGCATCGAGCCAGCCCGCGCCCTTGGCGAGCAACTTTTCCAGCTCGTCCGTATCGACGTAGTAGTGCTTCGCATTGTCGAGCACCGGCATCAGGACATAGAGATGCATGAGAAGCTCGCGCAACCGGACGGTGCCCGCCAGATCAAGCGTCAGATAGGGGCTGTCGCCCAAATCCGGATTGCCGGGGTCGAGTGGGTGTATTTCGGTCGCGACGCGGTAGCCGAGCGGCTCGAACAGCCGCTGCGCCATGCCTTCCTGTCCGCGGGCCGCGAGCGGCACCACCGTGGCCTCCAATGGGATCGCCAAATCGGCCAATTCCTGCCGTTCCTTCGCCCGTCCGGAAAACGCGGTACCGAGCGAACGCGCCATCGCAACCGACAGAAAGGATGAGGCGGCATAGGGCCGGTCGTTGACGTATTGGTCCAGCATGCCGCCGCCCGAACCCTTGCCGCGGACCAGCGCGATCGGATCCACCTCAACCGTCAGCGCAAAGGTGCAGCGATCCTCGGTCGCAACCGGATAGCACATCAGCGCCGTGCCGAATGGCAGCCTCTTATCATGCAGCCGGCCCGGATTCTTGTGCAGCAAGTATCCCAAATCCGTCGCCGGCTGGCGGGTCGTCGAGATGGTCAACAGCATCCGGCGCCCTCCATCACGATGCCGCGGAAAAGCGCGTTCGCCGCGTCAAACAAGCTTTCCGCCGGCGGCGCCACGGTGGCCAACTCGGCCTCCGCCACCTCGATGGCCTGTTCGATCAAAGCATCGAGCGCCGGCACGCGTGGCCCGGCGCCAAGCTCGCGGGTCACCGCTTTTCGGCGCAACAGCTCATCCAGGAATTCCGAAACCGGTCCGGACAGATCGAGCCCTACCCGCAATTCCGGCAAATCCATCGGCACCGGACGATCCGGATGGGCGCGCAACCACATCAATGCAAGCGCGGGCCGGAGCGCGTAGAAATATTTCTTCACGGCCACGTCATCCTTGCCGTCGATGAAACGACGGTATTGCGAACGGCATAGATGAAGATAGTGGTGCGTCGACGGCCGGAGATGGGCGGTCCGTTCGCCAAGCGCGGTAAGACCGTCCATCGCGACCCGGTCCGTCCGATAAACCACGGGCGACCGCAACCATTCCAGCAACACCGGATTGGGCTTGATGAGAAGGTTCAACGCTTTGCGAAGATCCCAACCGTTGATGTCGAGATCGCCCGAAATCGGCAATTCGATGACATCGCGGCGCGCATCGATCGACAAATACCAATCGAGCCCACGGACATAAACGAAACGGACGTCATAGTCGCTGTCCGGGGACGGGAAGCCCCAGGCACGACTGCCCGATTCGACGGCGAACAGAATTCGAACGTCGTTATCGGTCTCGATCCTGTCCAACTGTTGGTCGATCTCGACGCGAATATCCGCCGAAATGAAAGCGTGATCGCCCATGTCCATTCGTCCATTAGACCAGCGCCGGGTTAACCCCCGGTTACCGGCACCGGGGACCGGCGGTCCAGAATCCGCCGGTCCCGTTCCGGGCCGGCGGGATTACCGGTCCGGGTAGTTACCCTTTGACGCAGATAACCTGTTTCAGCGTGTGCATCACTTCAACCAGGTCGGTCTGCGCCGCCATGACAGCGTCGATGTCCTTGTAGGCCGCCGGCGTCTCGTCGATGACACCCGCATCCTTGCGGCATTCGACGCCTTCCGTCGCCGCCACGTGATCTTCCAGCGTAAAGCGGCGCTTGGCCTCGGTGCGGCTCATCGCCCGACCCGCGCCGTGCGAGCACGAGCAGAACGAGTCCGGATTGCCGAGCCCACGGACGATGTAGGAGCGCGCACCCATCGACCCCGGGATGATGCCGAGATCGCCGGCTCCCGCCCTGACAGCCCCTTTCCGGGTGACCCAGACGTCGGCGCCGAAATGCCGCTCCTGCTCCACGTAGTTGTGGTGGCAGTTCACCGCCTGCTTCTCGACCCGAAAAGCCGGCAAGCAGGTGCGCAGCACCCGCAGGATCCGCTCCATCATCACCTCGCGGTTCACGCGCGCGAAATCCTGCGCCCAGAGCACCGATTCGACATAGTCGTCGAACGGCGTCTCGCCCTCCTCGAACCAGGCGAGATCCTTGTCGGGCACCGACACGGCGCCATCGCGGCGCATCAGCATTTCACGCGCCTGGGCGATGAAGTAGGTGCCGATCCGGTTGCCGATCCCACGGCTGCCCGAATGCAGCATCACCCAAACCCGGCCTTCTTCGTCGAGGCAGATCTCGATGAAATGATTGCCGGTGCCGAGCGAACCGAGATGAACCACATGGTTCGCGCCGTCGATTTTCGGGTGCTTTTCGACGATCCGGTCGAGCCCCGCGGCAAGCCCGCTCTTGACGAACCGCTTCGCCACGGACTCCGGCACGCCATCCTTCCAGCCGCCCTTCAACCCGATCCCGCCATGGGGCACCGCGCGTTCGATGGCCGAACGGATGTCCGCCAGACTGTCCGGCAACCGGTCCGCCGCGATGCTGGTGCGCATCGCCATCATGCCGCAGCCGATATCGACGCCGACCGCCGCAGGCACGATCGCACCCTTGGTCGCGATGACCGATCCCACCGTGGCGCCCCGGCCGAAATGGACATCCGGCATGGCCGCGACATGGGAATGGATGAACGGCAGGCGGGCGACATTCTCAAGCTGCCGCCGCGCCGCATCTTCCACCGGCACGCCCTTGACCCACGCCTTTACCGGTGCGCGGCCTGTCTCGAATGTTTCAAATTTCGCCATCGTTCCAATCCTTTAATCAACTCTATCGATAAAGAAAAACCCTCCCGGAGCAACTGCCGCGGGAGGGTCCGTAAACTTGTCCGGATTGTCGTCTTGCTACGACACGTCCGGGTGGGCTCCCCACGGGCAGGTTAGATCACAGGCATTGCCCGGCCGCGAATTCGCGCCAGAAAACCGCCTGTTTTCCGTATGCCTCAATTGAAGAGCCGAAATCATCGTATTCATCTCACATTTTGCGGGGTAGACCCCGCGAATTGGGAGAGGGGTTATGATCGCACCCACGGAAAGAGTCAAGTATTCCGTGCCCGCCCATTCCGAGTCTATGGCAATACGGCAATGCGAGCCTTAAATTGACCGGGCAGGCCCCACCGCAGAAAACAAAGGAAAGTTCCAGCCATGGCAGCCGAATCCGCACCCGAACCGACGGGCAAACAGACCCTCCGCACGCCGATCTGCGAGCGGCTTGGCATTGAATATCCGGTGTTTCAAGCGGGTATGGGCTGGGTTGCGCGGGCGGAACTGGCCGCCGCCGTCTCGGAGGCCGGCGGGCTGGGCGTCATCGGCGCCGGCTCGACCCTGTCGGAGGCCGAGTTGCGTGCCGAAATCCGCATGGTTCGGGAACGGACCGACAAACCGTTCGGGGTGGACATCCTGTTCGCCACGATCCGGGCTGAAGGCGACGCCGTTGCCCGCTACACGGATTCGGTTCAGGGGATGATCCGCACCGTGATGGAGGAACGCGTGCCCGTGCTGGTTTCGGGCCTGGGCAGCCCCAAAGCCGTGATCCCCGAAGCCCATGAGCGCGGCATCTATGTCATGTCCGTTTGCGGCGCGGTACGGCACGCCGAGAAGGCTGTGGCCGACGGTGTCGATGCGGTGATCGCCTCGGGCTGCGACGGCGGCGGCCATGTGGGAAAGATCGGCACGGCGGTCTTGATCCCGGCGGTCGTCGACGCCGTCGAGGTGCCCGTACTTGCCGGCGGCGGCTTGACCGACGGCCGCGCGCTGGCGGCGTCGCTCGCCTTCGGCGCCCAGGGACTTTGGCTCGGCACCCGCTTCATCGCAACGGAGGAAGCGCGGGCGCACCGCAATTATAAGGACAAGATCGTCGACATCGACACCGCCGGAACGTTGGTCACCCGGGCCCATAGCGGCAAGACCTGCCGCCTCATCCGGAACAATTACACCGCAAGCTGGGAAGGCCGCGAGGAAGAAATCCTGCCCTTCCCGCTGCAAGGCATGAAGTTCGGCCACCCCGCATCCGAGCTCGGTCGCCGCCAGGGCGATGTGGACAACGGCGTCCTCCCCGCCGGCCAGAGTTCGGGATTAATCGGTGCAGTGAAGCCCGCCGGCGACGTGGTTCGCGACATCGTCGGCGAGGCGGGCGCAGTGCTGGAACGTCTGAACCGGCTCGGTTGACCGGCCCGGCGCCTTGTCCCGCGCCAACCGCACTGTCATCCTTCGCGTCGAATAATTGGCATACCCGCAAACGACCGCAGGAGAAGCATTTTGGGCGTGACCGAAACCCTGGCGCGGCTGGCGATCGAAACGCCGGGCGAGGAAATACCCGCCGCCGCCTATGCATCCGCGAAGATGCGCATCCTCGACATGGTGGGGATCGCGCTGGCGGGATCGCGGCAGGACTCCACGCGGATCGCGCTGACGACGGCGCGCCATATGGGCGGCAACCCGGCGGCCAGCGTGATCGGCCATCCGGACCGCACCTCCGCGCCGCTCGCCGGATACGTCAACGCGACCAGCGCCCATTCGCAGGAATATGACGACTATACGAAGGGCGTGACCCATTCCAGCGTGGTCATGGTGCCGGGCGCCCTGGCCATGGCCGAGGAGCGCGGCGTCAGCGGCCGAGCCCTGCTGGAGGGGTTCATCACCGGATTCGAGGTGGAGTCGCGAATCGCCCGGGGCCTGCGTCCGGCCCTGATCGACAATGGCTGGCACCCGAACGGCATCGTCGGCGCGATCGGCGTGGCCGCCGCGGGCGCCCGCATCGCGGGGCTCGACGTGCTGAAGACGCGCATGGCGATGGCGGTCGCCGCCTCGGAAGCCAGCGGCCTGCGCAAAAATGTCGGCTCGATGGGCAAAGCGTTTCATGTCGGCCACGGCGTGCGCAACGGCGTCTTCGCCCTGCTGCTGGCCGAAGGCGGCTATCTGATGGATCCGGACATTATCGAACCGTCGCCGACGGCCATCGGCGGGCATGAGAAATTCGGCCTCGCGGAAACTTTTTGCGGCGCCGGAAACTACAGCCTGGAGCGGATGACCGACCGGCTCGGCGAGCGCTGGGAGCTGGCGGAGGACACCACCATCGTCTGCTTCCATCCCGGTTCGACCGCCCCGGCCGCCGCCATCGACTGCGTCCTCGACCTGGTTATCGAGCAGGACGTTCAGCCGCAGGACGTCGACCGGATCGACTTGGATGTGACGCCGCAAGCACACGCCATCGCCTGTTACGAAGAGGCACAGGATCCCTACCGGGCGCGCTATTGCCTGCCCTGGAGCGTCGCGGTCAGCGTGGTCGACCGCCGCGCCGGCCTGCCGCAATACACCCAGGAACGGCTCGATCGGGGCGATGTTCAACTCCTGATGCCCCGGGTGCATGTGTCGGTACCCGACGACTTTTCCCATCACCGGGGCCAGTGGGGCGTCGACGGGGTGAACTGGGCCGAGACCCGCGTGACCTTCCGTCTCAAGGACGGTCGCATGCTGAAGAATGCCCGCTCCTATGCACGCGGCTGGTCCGAGGATCCGGCCACGTGGGACGATATCGCCGACAAATACCGGGAATGCGCCGACGGCGTGCTGCCGCCGGAGCGCCGTGACGCGGTGCTCGGCGCGATCGGTGACCTTGAGAATTTACCTGATACGCGGACACTGATGGATCTCTTGCGCGTGGACTAGGTCACATACTCATTAACGTGATTCCCAAACGGACAGAATTGTGATTCAAATTCCTCGTGAGAGGAGTTTGGCATTGGCACGATTTGATTTAACGGATTTTGAGTGGTCGGTGATCCAACCTTTGTTGCCGCAGAAGTCGCGCGGCGTGCCACGGGTGGATGACCGTCGGGTGCTGAACGGGATCTTCTGGCGGCTGCGGAC
>JAOTYV010000153.1 GCA_029861675.1 Alphaproteobacteria bacterium | reverse complement strand
AAATCCCGGCATGGAGATGGTCGATTGCACCGCGATGATGGATCAGGTGCGCTGGATCAAGACGAAGCCGGAAATCGCGCTCCTTAAAACCGCCGCCGACCTGCTCGACGATGTCTATCTCGACGTCTTCCCGCAGCTGCGTGTCGGCGATACCGAAATGCATGCCCATGCGCTGACCATTGCCGGTTGTCTGGAGCGCGGCTTCAACTGGGCGCATGGCATCCTGCATGCGAGTTCCAACACCATCCCCTATGCGGGCGAGAGCCGCGTGGTGTTTCAGCCGGGCGACGTCATGCGGACCGACTACGTGGCGTATCTGGACGGCTATCCGGGGCATCAGTCTCGCAACGTGGTGTTCGGCGAACCGACCGCGCAGCAGATGAAGGAATATGTGTCGATCCGCGATACCTACCGCGCGGCGATCGACCAGTGCCGCGCCGGCGCCCGGGTCGGCGATATCTACGACACCACCGTCAACGCCTTCCATGCCGACGGATGGAAATTCGCCTCCCTGCTGATCGGCCACGGCGTCGGCGCCTGGTGGCATCAGCAGGAGCCGATCCTGCGCCGCGGCAGCGATATCGTGCTCGAAGAAGGCATGGTACTGGCGCTGGAACCGCATATCGGCCACTGGCACATCCAGGACATGATCGAGGTGCGCAAGGGCGCGCCGCGGCTGCTGTCGGACAAATTCTCGACCGACGAACCGCTTGTGGTGGGGTGAGGGTTGGAAAACGACGAGCCTGACAATACCCGCGTTGTGAGTTAGGATTGCCGCTGCCGATCTCGAAAAATCGAGCCGATAACGGTGTCCTTTAGGGCGGCGGCGAACAGGGAGAAAAGATCAATGAAAAAAGCGTCCTTGCATTTGGTGGCTGTGGCGGCGTGTGCCGCGACGGCCGCGTTATCCGTTTCACCCGCCCGCGCGGCGGTAACCCTCGAAATGGCGTACATGCCGATCGTTCCGTGCAGCCAGCTCTTCGTCATGGAGGGCATGGGCTGGACCAAGAAGGCGGGCATCAATCTCAAGCTGACGCGGTTTCCCAATGGACCCGCGATCGTTCAGGCGATTGCGTCGGGCAAGATGGATACCATGTGCTTCGGCATCGGTCCGGCCATGGTGACCCGCGGCAAGGGTATTAAGCTCAAGGTCATTGCGGCGGGTATCGTCAATCAAATCGCCGTGATCGCCCAGGGCGACCTGGTCAAATATTTCGACAAGCACAAGAACGGCAAGGCCGCGCTGACGGCGTTCACCAAGGACAAGGGCCGCAAACCGAAGATCGCCAGCTTCCCCAAGGGTTCGGTACCCGACACCGTAACCCGGCATTGGCTGCTGCGTTCGCTTGGCATGCAGTTGGGCGACGTGGAGTTGATCGGCATGGGGGCGTCGCGGGTACAGCAGGCGCTGTTGTCGCGGTCGGTCGACGCGGCCGGCATCCTCGAGCCGATCCTGACCATCGTCGAGAGCAAACTGAAAGGGTCCAAGGTGGTCGCCCGCGCGACCGACATGATGAACGGCCAGCCCGGATCGACCATCGCCGCGCGGGAGAACGTTATCGCCACGCAACGCGCGGCCCTGGTCAAGCTGGTGGAGCTTCACATCAGGGCGACGGAGTTGCTGAAGAAGGACCCAGCCGCGGCGGCGCCACACGTGAAGAACTTCGTCGCCAAGGGGCTGATCGACGTCGGCACCATTCAGAAGTCGCTTGAATCGCCGTCTTCCAACTTCGAGGCGGATCCGAACAGGATTCTGAAGCAGACCAAATACATGCACGACTTCCAGAAGAGCGAGAAGATCAAGACCAAGGTGTCGGTCGACGGGTTGTTCGATCTCAGCATCTACCGCGATGCGGCCAAGAACCTGGGCAAGTAGCGGGAACCGACGCCCGGGAAGCCGGTCACCGTGAAACCGATCACGCGCTATGCGCTGTCGGCCGGCGGGCTTGCCGGTTTCCTGCTGTTGTGGGAAGCGCTCGGGCAGAGCGGCCTGATCGAGACCCATCTGCTGCCGCCGCCCAGCACCATTCCGCCGGCGCTGATGTCGGAAATCCGCGAGGGATTCTGGCAGGTCATGGTGTGGGCCAGCCTGCGGCATTACACCATCGGCTTCGTGCTGGGGTCGTTGCTCGGTGTCACGCTGGGCGTTGCGGTCGCGCTGTTCCCGCGGGTCGAGGCGTCGCAGGCGTGGCTCGCCCGGGTGCTGCGGCCGATCCCGCCGCTCGCCTGGATTCCCTTCGCGATCATCTGGTTCGGAATCTCCGAAACGGCCGCCGCCTTCATCATCTCGATCGGTATATTCTGGATCAACTACTTCACCGCGATGGCGGCGGTGCAAGCGGTCGATAAGGATTTGATCGAGGTCGCGCGTGCTTTCGGCCACCGCAGTTTTCCGGCGCTGCTGCGCAAGGTGATCCTGCCGGGTGCTGCGCCCGGCATCCTCAGCGGCCTGCGCGCCGGACTCGGCCAGGGCTGGATGACCGTTGTGGCGGCCGAACTGTTCGGCATTCAAGGCATCGGCCAGCGTATGATCGAGGCCTCCGGCCTGCTCGCGACCGATATCGTCATCCTCTACATGTTCTCGATCGCCCTGCTGTACGGCGTCAGCGATTACATTTTCGTCCGCATTCAGGAAAGGCTCCTCGCATGGCAACGGTGATCGAAACGCGGGATCTGGCGGTTTCCTTCGGCGGTGCGGGCGAGGCGGGCATTGTCTTTCGGCATCTGAACTTGGCCGTGGAGGAGGGCGAAATCGTTACCTTGGTCGGCGTTTCGGGCGCGGGCAAGTCGACCCTGCTGCGCGTCATCGCCGATCTAATTCCGCCGCATGAGGGGACGGTCACGGTGGAGACGCCGCCGGACCCGGCGCGCCGGCCGATCGCCATGGTGTTCCAGGCGGCGCTACTGATGCCGTGGCGCAAGGTGGCGGACAACATCACCCTCGGCCTCGAAGGCATCGACGTGCCCGATGACGTGCGCCGCGAGCGTGTCGCGCGCACGCTCGAGTTGGTCGGCCTGTCCGACTATGGCGACCGCTGGCCCTATCAGCTATCCGGCGGCCAGCGCCAGCGTATCGGTATCGCCCGGGCGCTCGCCGTCGAGCCGGATATCCTGTTGATGGACGAGCCGTTCGGCGCGCTCGACGCGATCACCCGCACGGCGCTGCAGGACGAATTGCTGCGCATCTGGCGCGAGACGGGCAAGTCGATCCTGTTCGTGACCCATGACATCGAAGAGGCGGTCTATCTCGGCGACCGGGTGCTGTTGCTGGGCGACAAGCCGGCGCGTATCGTCAACGAATACCGCGTCGACATCGACCGTGCGGCGCGCCGCGAAAGCGCGGATTTCCTGCACATGGTGGAAACGGTGCGCGGCGGCCTGTCGGACGCGATGGCGATCGATAACGGGGCCGGTTGACGTACGGTGGGTGCGGGTTTTGGCTTTGGGTCGTGCACGAATGCGGGAAGTGCCTGAGTCCTTTGAAGGAGTATGGTTTTAGAGTCGAGAGATCGCGACAGCGTTCCTTCCCCCCTTGCGGGGGAAGGATAGGATGGGGGTATCCCTGCTTGAGAACGCGAATATGGAGTTTCTAATTATCGGCCTGCCGGCCGATGCCCCCCACCTCGATCCTCCCCTGCAAGGGGGGAGGAAGGTTTACGCCGCGCTTTTGCGATTGGCGCAATGGAATAGTTGGGAAGAGGCTGATATGGCGATACACCTGGAAAAAAGGCCGATCTTCGTGACCGGCTCGGAACGTTCCGGCACGACGCTGATCATGACGATCCTCGGCGTTCACCCGAATATCGCGGTGCCGGAAGTGACCTGGTATTACCCGCGCTTCCGGCCCTATCTGTTCACCTATGGCGACCTGTCGGATCCGGCCAACTTCCGTGCGTTGTCGGATGAGATGGCCTATGGGCTGCGCAAGCCGTTCTTCGGTATGGACGTGAACCCGGCGACATTCGGCGGTGAGATCGCGGCCCGCGCCACCGACCGCGAAGCGAGCTTCGCCGGGGTGTTCAGTGCCATGCTCGACCGCTACGCGGAAGATGCCGGCAAGCCGCGCTGGGGCGAGAAGACGCCCTACAATCTGTTCTACATCGAGCAGATATTGCGGGATTTTCCCAACGCGCAGTTCGTCTTCATCACCCGCGACGGGCGCGACGTGTGCGGTGAATTTCTCGATGCATCATTCGGGCCGATGAATTTCTACACCGCCGCCGAGTTGTGGCATATGGGCCAGCAGGCGGTTAAACCCTGGCGCGCGACGCTGTCCGACGACCAGTGGTTCGACATCAACTACGAGGAATTCGTGCGCGATCCGGTGCCGGGGCTGAAGCGTCTGTGCGACTTTCTGGGCGAATCCTATACCGACGATCTTCTGGCCTTTCACACCACGCCGGTGGCGCAAGGGCGGGGCCGGACCAAGGACAACGCCGCGGTGGCGCACCCGATCTCCGACAAATATGTCGGCCTCTACAAGGACCAGCTCAGTCTCCGCGATCAGCGCATCATGGCTTGGGTCGCCGGCGATACGCTGCGCGACCTCGGCTACGAAGATGTGGCGGAACCGCTCGAACTGTCCGCCGAGCAGGTGGCGTTTTACGAGGAAATGGACGGCCGCTACCGCGCGGTCAACTTGGAGGCGCCGGGCGGCTGGATCGTCTTCGAAAGCTACAACGACTGGCTGATCGACCGCCGCGCGGCGAGGCGGCAGGCCGGATTGTGGACGGAACTGCCCGACCCCGCGCCGTTCCCGCTCGGCACGAAGTACGAGGAAACGCTGACGGGCATGCGCGCGCACCGGAAATGGAAGGAACACTTCGCGATCAAGCGCGATTACTCGGCGAGCCGGTCGGTGTTGTAAGAGGACGTCGCGCTATTCATTGCTGTCCATACGTCGACCGATTTGATGTCGAGAGCCGCCGAGCGGTTGGACCAATCATGGGCCATAATTTGAAATCGCGCGGTGGCCGCATATTCGCTTTCGGATTTTGGATATTTGCCGTTGTTATCCTGTCAGGCATCGCTCCGGCAATCGCCTGTACCTCGATCCCCCTCACAAATCAGCAAATACGCGTAAAAGATATATTCGATCTATGGGATCGAAATCTTAATAACGGCAGTGGTTACAGTAAATTCAACAATAGAAAAGGAATATTGGCGAATAACGAGCCTGCTATTATTAATGCTTACCTAAGAATGTATGAAGCGACAAAGGACGTAAAGTATCTGCGAAAAGCCGTTGTGCATGGCGATCGAATTCTGTCGCACCGCGATGACATCGCCGGCTATACCAATTATCGCGGCCTGAGCGCTCCCGTATGGAGCGATGCAAATCCGAAATACGCGCGCGATGGAAAGGCCTATCCGTTCGTATTGGAAAGCGGACTGCTGATTAAACCCCTGGCGTATTTTGCAACCCTCGTCCGGAATGAAGACTGTCTGCACAAAATAAAGATGCCGGACGGTAGAATGTTCATCTCTATTGCGGGAAATTATATTGTAAAGGCTAGAGAAACGGTCCGTTACCACGATGAAAGTTGGCGTATAGATTCAATAAACGGCCGTCCAACCGGGTTCTATATTATACCAGATGACGCCGATTTTGTTGTCGGCATTGAGCCGCGAAAACCGGTCCCGACTAATTTTCACACGGCAATGGGAAGCGCGTTGCTCTCATTGTATATGGCGACCCGCTCTCCGTCGTACAAGAAAAGAGCCGACCGCCTAGGGTATTTTTTCTTGGATGAACTTAAGTACAAGCCGAACGATTACAGTATATTTAATTATTGGCCGATGATGACTTATTATCCTTCCGGCTATGTTATTGGGTCTCTTAAGGCCGATGACATCAGTCATGCTGCATTATCTATGGAATTTGTCCGGCTATACTACGAAAACTCACTGGGAATTTTTTATCGAACGGACATCCGACGGCTTGCGAATACGTTTCTGTCAAATTTGTACAGGAGAAACGGTTCGTTCGCGCACCGGGTCGACGGCTCCGGAACCGCCACCCGATCCGGCAGGCATCAGATCGGTCAATTTGCTTTTCTCAGCGACCAAGATCCCCGTGTCTTCGACATCGTGGAAAATGCGTTGCTGTTTTCGCTGGACCTCCTGAACAATCCACCGGCGAGCACGTCCGGTTATCTGAGCCTGGCAAATTACCTCTATCAGGCGGTAAAGCGGTTTCCGGCCGGAACGTCGCGATGCCCATGGGCGAAGGCCTGCGATACGGATAACGACTGTCTCACCTCCTCGCGGACAAATTTCTCGTATCACGCCGCGGATACCGCGGACTCCCGGTGTTATGCGTCCGCGTCGACCGGTGCCGTGGTGGATTCACTGTGCCAAGGAGATCCGCCGACCAAGAGTTCGCAGGGCGATTTCTGGCGCTACTCGCCGAATGCAAAGTCGCCCGCCGGCCCGGCCTGCGTGGACCCGCGTGCTTCATCGGTCCGGTCTGCAAAGACCGCTCAAAGAGCGCTGCAACTTTGTGTGCGCAAGTATAGATGCCGGTAAGCTTTACCGCGGTTGCGGACTGAGACCGGGCTACTCGTTGCTCGTCAACACCCGGATCGGCGCGTCGTTCAGCCACGCCTCGATGTCCTCGACCGCGCCCTGGTACCATAGCTCGTAATTATCGCGGATGAAGCCGCCGGTGTGCGGCGTGATGATGCTGTTCGGCAGCGTGCGCAGCGGATCGTCCAGCGGCAGCGGTTCGGTGCCGAACACGTCGAGGCCGGCACCGGCGATGGCCCCACTCTGTACGGCGGCGACCAGCGCGTCCTCATCGACGATCGGGCCGCGCGCGGTGTTGATCAGATAGGCGGTCGGCTTCATCCGCGCGAGGTCGTCCGCGCCGATCAGCCCGCGGCTGCGGTCGCTCAGCACCACATGGATCGAGACGAAATCCGACCGCGCCATCAAGTCGTCCTTGTCGACGCGCGTCACGCCGATCTCCTTCGCGCGGGCGTCGGTCAGGTTGGGACTCCAGGCGATCACCTCCATGTCGAAGAGTTTGCCGACCTGCGCCACCCGGCTGCCCAGCTTGCCGAGCCCGACCACGCCCAGCACCTTGCCGGAAAGGCCGATGCCGGGTTTCATGCCCCATCGTCCTTCGCGCGTGGTGCGGTCTTCCTCGGGAATGTTCTTGGCCAGCGCCAGGATCAGCGCCCAGGTGTGCTCCGCCGTCGGCGTCGGCCCGAGTTCGGTGTGGCAGACCAGCACATCGTTGTCGTCGCAGCCGGCCAGATCGATCGACTTGTTGCGCCCGCTGGAAGTGATCAGCAATTTCAGCTTCGGCAGACGCTCGACCAGCGCACGGGGGAACGCCGTGCGTTCGCGCATGATGACCAGCACGTCGTAGGGCAGCAGCCGCTCGACCAGCGCCGTTTGATCGGTCAGGTGGTCCTGGTGGAAGTCGACCACGAGGTTATCGGGCAGGCGATCCCAATCGGCGGATGTGGCCGCGATGTTGAGATAATCGTCGAGAACGCCGACACGGGTCATGGTTTTTTTTCCCATCCTTGTGGGTGCGATGTGTATGAAAACTCTAAACCACGGCGGTCATCCTTGTAACCTGCGCGTTGATAACTGAAACGTGTGTTGCCAGCGTCCACACCGGCGTTATCTATCGATTGATTGCAGTCGACGCACCGAACCACAATTTGCACCGAGGAGAACGGAATGAGCTTGGCCGAAAAACTGGACGCAATCCGCGAAGGATCCGCCAGCCGAATTCCCGAAGACAAGCGCGCCATCATGGCGAAAGCCACGGCGGATTTGCGGGCATCGGACATCATGAACGGGGTACCGAAAATCGGCGACACCCTGCCGGAATTTTCCCTGAAGAACGCGCATGGGGTGGACGTGCACTCCGCCGACCTGCTGGCGCAGGGGCCGTTGGTGCTGTCGGTTTTTCGCGGCACCTGGTGACCCTACTGCAATGCAGAGCTGTATGCTTTGCAGGAAGTACTGGAAGAACTCGAAGCCCATGGCGCGACTCTGGTCGCCCTCACGCCGCATCTGCCCGAATACAGCGTCGAGATGACCGACAAGCATTCGCTGAATTTTCACCTGCTGTCGGACCCGAATAACGCCTATGCGGCGCGGTTGGGTCTGCGATGGCCGTTGCCGGAGGATTTGAAGCAGGTTTACGCCGGCTTTGGCATCGATCTGCCGAAATTCAATGGCGACGACAGCTGGACCCTGCCGATTCCGGCGCGGCTGGTGGTCGACAGCGCTGGAATCATCCGGGTTGCGGATATCGACGCCGACTACACGCGGCGGCCCGAGCCGAATAAGACGCTCGAGGATGTGGCCGCGCTGACCGCATAGGATGTGGACGCTCCGGCCGGCGGCGTGTTGCCGCCGGCCGCCGTTTATTAATTCTTTATCAATTCGTTCTATTCGATCTCCTGGACTATGTCAGAAGTCAGGAGATTTTTATGAGCTTGGCCGAAAAGCTGGACGCCATCCGCACGACGTCCGCCAGTGCGATTCCGGAAGAAGCGCTCGCCGTCATGAACAACGCCAAGGACGCGTTGCTGAAATCCGATGCATTGAGCTGGGTCCCGAAAGTCGGTGAAACCCTGTCCGGGTTCACCTTGAAGAATGCCTACGGGGTCGATGTCCATTCGGCGGACCTGTTGTCGCAGGGACCGGTGGTTCTGTCGGCGTTTCGCGGCACCTGGTGACAATACTGCAATGCAGAGCTGTATGCTTTGCAGCAGGTCCTGGAAAAACTCGAAGAACGCGGCGCCAGCCTCGTCGCCCTGACGCCGAACCTGCCCGAATACAGCGTCGAGATGATGGACAAGCACGCCCTGAACTTCCATCTGCTGTCGGATCCGGGCAACGAGTATGCCAATTCGTTGCGCTTGAAGTACGACCTTCCCGACGACCTCAAGGAGGTTTATCGCAACCTCGGCGTCGATCTGCCGAGGTTCAACGGCGACAAGAGCTGGTCCCTGCCAATGCCGGCGCGGCTGGTCGTCGACGACAACGGCATCATTCGCGCGTCCGACGTCAGCGCCGACTACACCCAGCGGCCGGAACCGGAAAAGACGTTGAAGGACGTGATCGAAATTACCAGTTGAGGCGGCGTGCCCGGCGCCGGTTCGCCGGTCCGGGCGGATTGCAGAAAACGCGAGTCACCGAGTTTGAAACCATCCTTCGACGTCGCTCAGGATGAGGTGATTGCCAAATAGATCCCTCGTGCTGAGCCTGTCGAAGTGCGAGCCGGCGTCACGCACCCGACCGGTAAACTGCGGGCGTCCTTACTCCGCCGTCCAGCCGCCGTCGACCAGTAGCGCCGTTCCGGTGATCAGCGCGGCGGCGTCGGAAGCCAGAAACACCACGACGCCCATCAGATCCTCGACCTGTCCGATCCGGCCGAGCTTGATCTTCGACAGCACCTCCGCCTTGAATTCCAGATTTTCCAGATAGGGTTTGGCCAGCGGCGTCTCGATGAAGGTCGGACCGATCGAGTTCACACGAATGCCGTGCGGCGCCAGTTCGATCGCCATCGCCTTGGTCATGCCCTCGACCGCGTGTTTGGAGGCGCAATAGACGGTGCGGTTGACCGCTCCGACATGGCCCATCTGCGACGACACGTTGATGATCGCCCCCGGCCGTTTCACCGCAATCAGCCCGTCGGCGGCGGCCTGTGCCGTGAAATAGGCCGCCCGCACGTTGAGCGTCATCACCGCGTCATAGTCCTCGGGCGTCATCTCGCTCAGGTTTTTCGGCCGGTTGGTGCCCGCGTTGTTGACCAGGATGTCGTACGGTCCCGCGTCCAGGATGGCGGACCGCGCGGCGTCGATATCGGTGATGTCGAGCACCATCGTGTCCGCCGAGCCGCCATTGTCGCGGATGGCCTGTGCCGCGGCGTCGATCTCCGGCGCCGAGCGGGCGAGCAGGGTGACGTCCGCGCCGGCTTCCCCCAGCGCGGCGGCAAGCGCGAGGCCGATGCCGCGGCCCGCGCCGGTGACCAGCGCGCGCCGGCCGTCCAGCCGGAAGGAAGGCGTCTTCGGCAATTCCATCGGATCACTCCACAGCGGTGGCGTAAGGGACATTGCGGCCGCCATAGCGGCGCACGCGGATATTCGCCTGTTCCGCATGACCCGCGAAGCCTTCCAGCATGCAGAGCCTTGAACAATGCGCACCGATGCGCGCGCTCGCCTCGTCGGTCAACACTTTCTGGTAGGTGCAGGTCTTCATGAACTTGCCGACCCAGAGCCCGCCGGTATAGCGCGCCGCCGTTTTCGTCGGCAGCGTATGGTTGGTGCCGATGACCTTGTCCCCGAAGGACACGTTGGTGCGCGGCCCCAGGAACAGCGCGCCGTAATTGCTCATATTGTCGAGGAAGTAATCCGGATCCTCGGTCAGCACGGTAACGTGCTCGAAGGCCAGCCGGTCGGCTTCCCGCACCATCTCGTCGTAAGACTCGCAGACGATCACCTCGCCATAGGTCTCCCAGGCTTCGCGGGCGATCTCGGCGGTCGGGAGAATCTTCAGCAGCCGGTCGATTTCCTCCAGGGTCGCGCGCGCCAGCGTCTCCGAATTGGTCAGCAGGACCGCGGGCGAGGTGGGGCCGTGTTCCGCCTGGCCCAACAGGTCGGTCGCGCAGAGTTCGCCATCCGCGCTGTCGTCGGCGATCACCAGGGTTTCCGTCGGGCCCGCGAACAGGTCGATGCCGACACGGCCGTAGAGCTGCCGCTTCGCCTCGGCGACGAACATGTTGCCGGGACCGACCAGCATATCGACCGCGGCGATGCTTTCCGTGCCGAGCGCCATTGCCGCCACTGCCTGAACGCCGCCGAGCACGAGTATTTCGTCCGCGCCGCCGAGATGCATCGCCGCCACGATGGCCGGATGCGGGCCGCCGTCATGGGGCGGGGCGGCGGCGATGACGCGCTCGACGCCCGCGACCTTGGCGGTGACCACGCTCATATGCGCCGAGGCCACCATCGGATATT
>JAOTYV010000152.1 GCA_029861675.1 Alphaproteobacteria bacterium | reverse complement strand
CGATGTCGGGTGAGGGCATGGTCAATGTCGATCCCGGTTTCTCGGGATTCGATGGCGATACGGGCGGCGGTGGCGACGGCGGCGGCGGCGGGTTCTAGAGGACTGAGATTAGGATACTCCTTTGATCGTTGGATCGGCTGACGTCCGCTTGTGAATTTGCAAGGCTGACCGCTTTCTTGCTCTACTCTGGGCATGAAACTTTCCCTGTCCGTTCGTATCGCCGAATCGCCGAAGCGCAAGGATGTGGCGGCGGTCCCGATCGACGTGCTTGCGCCAAGGGCAGCGGCGCTTGGCATCGACGGGCTGTCGATGCGGGCGTCCGTGGTGTCGGTGGACTCGCCGCCCGAGCGGGTGGCCGGGGTGAAGCGATTGCTGGACCGGCACGGGCTCGCGGTGTCCCTGGTGACCGGCGATGTCGCGCTCGCCGCCAATACCGCCGACGCCACGACGGCGTTGCGAAATATCACGCCCTATCTCGATTTGGCGGAGGCCCTGGGCAGCCGGCTGATCCGGGTGATGGCGCATGACGTGGAGGATGTCGGCCGCATGCGCCGCGCCGCCGATATGGCTGCGGAACGGGGCCTGGCAATCGCCCATCAAACCCATTGGGGCACGCTGTGCGAAACCGTGGATCTGGCGCTCGACGTTGTGGCCGCCGTCGGCCGTGAAAATTTCGGCGTGACCTTCGATCCGGCGAATATCATGGCGTGCGGCGGCGACTACGGGCCGGACGCCGTGCGCCGGCTGGCGCCGCATCTGTTCAACGTGTTCTTCCAGAATGTGCGGCTCGATCCGGGCTCGCCGATCGCTTTCCCGTCGCGGCGCATGGGCGTGGTGGGGGTCCGCTATGTCCCCTTGGACGACGCCGGCGGGGTCGATGTCCTGCCGATCGTCGAAACGCTGCGCGCGGTCGGCTATGACGGCTGGTTTACGGTGCATCAGCCGCTGCGGGAGGGCCAATCCGTCGACGACGCGATGGCGGAAGCGGCAGGGTTCTTCCGGCCGCTGATTGTGTAATCCCGATCTATTTGGCTGGGTCTCGGGCGCCCGCGCGTTTGGCCCGGTTGATCGTGGCCACGCCGGTCAGGATGAGGATCACCCCGGCAACGGTCGGCCAGCCGATGGATTCGCCGAGGAACGCCACGCCGACACAGACGCTGATCGCCACGCGGAGGTAGCTGTTGCTGGACAGTCCCATCGAGCCCAGGGTGCGGATCAGACGGAAATACAGGATCAGCGCAAGGGCGGTACTGAACGCGGAGAGGAAAAACAGCGCCGCCAGCGACGCGGCGGAGGGTGACACGGTCCACGGCCGGTCGAAGAAGAGGCTTAGCGGGACCAGTACGACCGCCGCCCAGGCCATCGTCCCGGCGCCGGTCATCGCGGGGGGAACCGCATTGAAGCGGCGGCCGTAAATCGCGGCGAAACCATAGCATAGGCTTGCGGCGGTCACGGCGAGCTGCGCCAGGGCGCTTTGGCCGAGACCGGACAGGGCGTCGATGCCGATCATCAGCGTGACGCCGCCAATGCCCGCGGCAACGCCGAGCAGGCTCGATAGGGTCACGGGCTCGTGCCGGGTGTAGAGATAGGTAATCAGGAGAACGAAGATCGGCGGCGTGGCGTTGAGAATGCCCGCGAGGCCGCTGTCGATGTACAGCAGGCTCCACGCGATCAGCGTGAAGGGCAGGATGCTGTTCAATAGGGCCTGCATCAGCAGGGCGGGCCAATGGCCACGCACGGTGTCCAGGCGGTGTCCCTGGGCCTTCGCCACGGCGATCAGGATCAGGCTCGCGAGCAGGGCCCGGATGGCGATTGTGGTGAGCGGCGGCACGGTCTCCACCGCGATCTTGATGAAGGCGTATGAACTCCCCCACAGCACCGCCAGGAGGACCAGCAGGGCGTAATCCAGCGCACCGGGGCCGTCGGATTTCAGGGTTTTCGCCTGGCTTGGTAAAGCGTCGTCGAGCGCCGTCACGGAATGCCCCCGGCTCAATGTGCGTTAGGTCTATTCCATGCAGGATACGCGCCCGGGTGCTTCGATGGTTCGGTCAACGCCGAACTAAGGGCGGTGGTCTGAATTGTTCATAATTTCACGGGTTGATCGGTAATCAAGCCGAGTTCGCGGGCCTTGCCGGGATCCCGGATGGCCCCGTATAGGCAACAAACAATTAACTTTGATCTGTAATTGTCACGGCCGGATTTGCCGTGGGCAATGCAAGAAGTTCCAGGTGAATTACACGCCTGCGCCGACTAAGTCTCCCCCAGGCCGCGACGAAAATAGCGACGCCTTGCAGGGAAGAGGATGACGCATTATGGGCCTTGATTGGTTACCGGGAAATAAGCCCAAACCGGGCTTTGAACCTGAATTCAAGCAGATTTTTGACAAGCTGACCGAACCGAAAGATGGGACCTCATCTGAATTACCGGATGAGGAGAAAAATGCTCTCGAAGAACGTTTCTTCGAAATTTCCATATCCGCTTTTGAGACTTTGCAGGCGCCGGTGGTCGGGCAGGACGCGGCGGCGGACAATTGGGCCCGGGAATTTCGCCGTAGTGAAAATCCGGATTTCACCGAGGAGCAACTGGAAAATGCACTCCGTGAAGCTGCAGGATACCGTGTGCTCGACCTCCTTCCGCCTTGTGACGGGATACCGGTCTACAGCAATGCGCCAATGGGACATGTGGAAGCCTATTCCTTCCGTGCGGAATTCTTGACCGACTGCGCGGAGATTATCGGCGAGACCCTGCTTGACCGCGCCTATTTACCGATGATGCCGGACGAATTTCTCGCCTACGGGCGCGATCTACTTGGGAAAGCGGAAGATTATGCAAGCCGGCATGGTCTCGATATCGATAATTTAGACACGGAAGATGCCGATGGCATTCAATTCCAAGTCCATGTCGTCTTGTCGGCGGGACGGTGGTGTGTCTATTGGGCCGAACGCGAGCACTGGATGGAAGCCTACTGGTAGGCTTGGTGGAATTTATTGATGGTTGGGCGCACCCGCGTGTACACTATCGCTAATCATCAAACGTCCAGATCGCGGACGAATTGCGCGTTTTCCTGGATGTACTTGAAGCGCTTTTCAGGTTTGCGGCCCATCAGGCTTTCCACCAACTGCGCCGTTTCCCGGTATTTATTCTTTTCCGACTGATCCGGCAGTTTGACCTGCAACAATGTTCGCGTCTCGGGGTTCATCGTTGTCTCGCGCAATTGCGCCGGCGGCATCTCGCCGAGGCCTTTGAAGCGGCTGACATCGATCTTGGTCTTGCCCTTGAAAATCGTCTTTTCGATTTCGACCTTGTGGGCGTCGTCGCGGGCATATGCGGTGGTGCCGCCATGGGTCAGGCGGTACAGCGGCGGCATGGCGAGAAAGAGCCGCCCGTCTTGAATCAGTCCGGCCATCTCGCGGTAAAAGAATGTCATGAGCAGCGAGGCGATATGCGCACCGTCCACATCGGCGTCGGTCATGATGATGATCCGCTCATACCGCAGTTTGTCGCCGTTGTAATCGCTGCGCGTGCCGCAGCCGAGCGCCTGGATCAGGTCGGCGATTTCCTGGTTGCCGGCCATTTTGTCGGCGGATGCGCTGGCGACGTTGAGGATCTTGCCGCGCAAGGGGAGCACCGCTTGGTTCGCCCGGTTGCGCGCCTGTTTGGCGGAGCCGCCGGCGGAGTCGCCCTCGACCAGGAACAATTCGGTGCCGGCCGATGAGCTTTGCGAGCAATCGGTGAGCTTGCCGGGCAGCCGCAGTTTCCGGGTCGCCGATTTACGGGCGAGATCGCGGGAACTGCGCTTGCGCTGGCGTTCGTCGGCGCGTTCCAGCACGCGTTCCATCAGGTCGCCGGCGCTTGCCGGGTCGCCTGACAGCCACAGTTCGAAATGATCGCGTACCGACCCTTCGACCAGCTTGGCGGCGGCCGGTGAGCTCAGCCGTTCCTTGGTCTGGCCCTGGAATTGCGGATCGGTGATGAAGACCGACAGCATCACGCAGGCGCCGCCCAACACGTCCTCGGCGGTGACCGCCGAAGCCTTCTTTGTGCCGGTCATGTCGGCGTAGTTCTTCAATCCCCGCGCCAGCGCCGAGCGCAGCGCGGAATCATGGCTGCCGCCTTGCGGAGTCGGGATGGTGTTGCAGTAGGAGTTGACGAAACCTTCTTCATCCTGCGGCCAGCAGATCGCCCATTCGACCTTGCCGACGCCGTTGCTCACCCGGCCGGCGAAGGCATTCGGCGTGATGGTCGGGCGGGCGTCGACGGTGGCGGCCAGGTAGTCCTGCAAGCCGCCGGGGAAATGCAGCTTGTCGTTCTCCGGCGTTTCATCATCGCCCTTGAGGAGCTTGGCGTCGCAGTTCCAGCGAATTTCGACACCGCGAAACAGATACGCCTTCGAACGGGCCATGCGGTACAGGGTCGCCGGCCTGAATAGCGCCTTATCGCCGAAAATTTTCGGATCGGGATGGAATCGCACCGTGGTGCCGCGGCGATTATTCACCTCGCCGCCTTTCTTGAGCGGCCCCTTCGGCGCGCCACGCGCATAGCTCTGCACGTGCAGCTTGCGGTCGCGCGCGACCTCGACGGTCATGGTATCGGAAAGCGCATTGACGACGGAGATTCCCACACCGTGCAGGCCGCCGGCGGTGTCGTAGCTCTTGCCGGAAAATTTACCGCCGGAATGCAGCGTCGTCATGATGACTTCCAGCGCCGATTTCTTCTTGAATTTGGGATGCGGATCGACCGGAATGCCGCGGCCGTTGTCGCGCACGGTCACGAAACCATCCGCTTCCAGCGACATTTCGATCCGGCTTGCGTGACCGGCCACCGCCTCGTCCATCGCGTTGTCCAGGACCTCGGCGGCCAGGTGATGCATGGCGCGTTCGTCGGTGCCGCCGATATACATACCGGGGCGGCGGCGTACGGGTTCGAGCCCCTCGAGGACCTCAATATCTTTGGCAGAGTAGCTTGAGGTTTTGCGCTTGGGCGCACTGTCAAAAAGATCTTCTGGCATGGCGGCGATTATATGGGCGCGCGAGCGTAACGCAAGCACGATGCAGTAGATTTAAAGACAAAAATCCACAACATCTTGTGTTTTTGTTCGACGATTATTTGCGATGCAAAACGGGCGTTTCCGTATCCTCAGGGGAGTTCGGCGATCTGGCCGTCCCCGTAGCCGCTAAGCCGTTCCGAGAGCCGTTGAAGCAGGGGCCGGATGCGCGCGCCCATGTGCATTTGCGGCTCCGAGGCTTTCAACTGTTCGGACGCTTCGCGCGCGGCAATGGATTTTACCGCGGTGTCGAACGCGTCGGAGAAGGAATATGTTCGGCGCAGCGCCTCATCGAAATAGGCCTTGCCGAAATAGGTCCAATCGGCCAGATCGCTGCAGCCGAACGAATTGGCCGTCGCGCTCGAGGCGGTCAGCACCAATGTGTTGGCGTCGCGAAGCGTGTCGATGAAACTGCCGGAATAACAGGCGGACACCACGACGACGCGCCATTTAATGCCGGATTTCGCCAGCGCCTCTTTCAGATCGTCGGCGGTCAGGTCATTGAGCCCGAGCGGATAGAACTTGGTCGACAGCAAGTAGGACGATCCGTGCGAGGTCAGGAACAGGAACAGGATATCCTGCTCCGTATCCATGCGCGCGGCGACTTCCTGCAGCGCGATCGTCAGGTTGTGGCGGTTCGCCAGCGGCGCGGTGTCGATCGTCGCCGGGTTGTTGATCAACAGCATCGATCGATGCTTGGTGTCGAAGCGCGTGTCGAACAGGCTGCGTACGGAACGAACTTCCTTCATGAAGACATCCTGATGGGCGTGTCCGGCGAAGCCGACGAAATAGAGGTCGGTTGTGTCCTCGCGTTGCGGCGCGAGCGCGCCGGCTGCCGTGGCCAGCAACGCCGGCTGCCGGTAGTAGGCCGCTTCCACGTCCGGATCGAAATCAATCGCCGTTTCAGCCGATTCCGGCTCCTCGGCGATTGAAATCCACAGCGACTCCTTCGGCACGAAATTATAGGCGAAAATCAGGATGAGCATCGGGGCGGCAAGGGCGCCGGCCTTGACCAGGGACCCGCCGAAAACCACGTGAACCGCGCGCATGATGGCGACCAGGCAAAGTCCGGCGATGGCTGCGTAAAGCACGCCGAGGTTGTTTTCGGTCAAATACGGTCCGGCCGCCCAGAGCACCTGCAGGACGCTGCCAGCGAACACATAGATGATCGTCAGTGCGCTGGCGGACGCCGCCAGGATGGTTCCGTATTCGTATGCGCGGCGATGCAACCGGACCGCCGCATAGCAGGCCAACAGCAGCGCAAGGCTGGTGACGCCGATCGTGGCAAGGCCAAAACTGTTGAAGACCCGGTCGGGCTTGGTGACCGCGAAAGAAAGAAATACGCTGGCCAGCGACAGCAACAGGACGAGCAGCACGGATTGGTCGGGACCCGGCCTGAATTGCCACCGATCGACCGGCATGAATCCGGCGAGGCGTGCGCCAGCCGCCAGATTGCCGTGCAGGTCACGGAGTAGCTTCACGATAATCCCCTCTTCAGACGACGGCCGGAAGATGGACCGGCGTCTTGGCCGTCATGCTGTTTGAGCCTGTTGTGGCGTGTTGTGTCGCCGGTTTTGTCGCGCGCCGGTCGTGCTTTAATTATATCATTTCAACCCAATTGGTCTTAACGAATAGTTATGATCGACCGTGGGTGGACGCTGAAATTTGCGCCTGTCGATACATTGAATTTAGATATCAAAGATGTACGGATAACTCCTTGATGTAACTATTTGTCGCAGGGCCCACGGCATATCGGACGGAGGCGATGTCTGGTGAAGTCCATCCGCATCCTGCGCTATGATGGCGGCGGCGAACCCTGGAGGACGGCATGCATAAAACGATACTGGGACTGGCCCTGTGTTTGACCGCGGCTTTCGCCGCACCGGCAAGCGCCGGCGAGGCGGATGTCTTGAAGGTCGAGGCGAGAAAAGGTGGCGGCGGCGCGTACAGCTTCGATGTCACGGTCAAACATGCGGATACTGGCTGGAAGCACTACGCCAACAAATGGGATGTGCTGTCGCCGGACGGCAAAAAGGTCCTTGGCACACGGACGCTGTTTCATCCGCATGAGGATGAGCAGCCCTTTACCCGATCGCTGTCGGGCGTACGGATCCCGGCCGGCCTCGATGCGGTGCTGGTCCGCGCCCATGATTCCGTCCACGGCACGGGCGGCAAGACGATACGGGTGAAGGTGCCGCGTTAGGCGCGCACGACCATTTCCTGTTCAAACTGACTCATGTGAAATGGTCTCTCTCTCTCTTTGTTTTTTCGCAAATACGTCGTCGCGAACCGATTTGGTTCGCTCGGGATTTGCTCTTGGGACGGCCGCGAATACAAAAAAGGGCCGCCAAATTTGGCGGCCCTCTGAGTGAGTTGAGCGCTCGATCGGGACGCGTTACACGCTGTAGTACATCGAGAATTCGACCGGATGCGGTGCGTGCTCGAACTGGAAGACTTCCTCCCATTTCAAGTCGAGATAGCCGTCGATCAAATCGTCGGACATCACGTCGCCCTTGGTGAGGAATTCCCGGTCCGCGTCCAGCGCTTCCAGCGCTTCCCGCAGCGATCCGCAGACCGTCGGCACGCCTTCGAGTTCCTCGGGCGGCAGGTCGTATAGATCCTTGTCCATCGCGTCGCCGGGATGGATCCGGTTTTCGATGCCGTCGAGCCCGGCCATCAGCATGCACGCAAAGGCGAGATACGGATTGGCGGCCGGGTCCGGGAAGCGCACCTCCACCCGCTTGCCGTTCGGGCCGGTCACATAGGGAATACGGCAGGAGGCGGAGCGGTTGCGCGCCGAATAGGCGAGCAGCACGGGCGCTTCGAAGCCCGGGATCAACCGTTTGTAGCTGTTGGTCGAGGGATTGGTGAAGGCGTTGATCGCCTTGGCGTGCTTTATGATGCCGCCTATGTAGAACAGGGCCGTTTCCGACAGATCGGCGTAGCCGGAGCCGGCGAAGGTCGGTTTGCCGTCCTTCCAGATCGACTGATGGGTGTGCATGCCGGACCCGTTGTCGTCGAAAACCGGCTTCGGCATGAACGTCGCGGTCTTGCCGTAGCGGTGCGCGACCATGTGCGTCACGTATTTGTAGATCTGCATGTTGTCGGCGCTCCGCACCAGGGTGCCGAACTTGATGCCCAATTCGTGCTGTGACGGCGCGACCTCGTGATGATGCTTTTCCATCTCCAGGCCCATTTCGACCATGGTGGTGACCATCTCGGCCCGGAGATCGGTGCCATGATCGACCGGGGGGACCGGGAAGTAGCCGCCCTTTGCCTTCGGCCGGTGACCGGGATTGCTCGGCGGCATGTCGGCGCCGGAATTGTACGGTCCTTCGATCGAATCGATGGCGTAGAAGGTGGAATTCTGCGACACCTCGAAACGGACGTCGTCGAACACGAAGAATTCCGCTTCCGGGCCAAAATAGGCGGTGTCGCCGATGCCCGTCGACTTGAGGTGCGCTTCCGCTTTCAACGCAACGGACCGCGGGTCGCGGCTATAAGGCTGTCCGGTGGACGGCTCGTAAATTGAACAGAACAAAATCATCTGCGGCTGTTCGGCGAAGGGGTCCATCACGGCGGTCGCCGCGTCGGGCATCAGGATCATGTCGGATTCATTGATCGCCTTCCAACCGGCGATCGACGATCCGTCGAACATGATGCCGTCCTTGAAGGCGTCTTCATCGATGGTCGAGACATGCTGCGCCGTATGCTGCCACTTCCCACGCGGGTCGGTGAAGCGGAAGTCGACGTATTGGACATCATTGTCCTTGATCATCTTTAGTGCGTTTGCCACATCCGACATATTTTTTTGCTCCTTGGAGTCAGTGTGTTACTGAGTACTCTTCAAATTGAATGGTAGGTACGGGCCCGGCCTGATCCTCAGACCGCTTCGGCGCCCCGCTCCCCGGTCCTGATGCGAATGGCTTCGCCTATATCCGATACGAAGATCTTGCCGTCGCCGATTCGGCCGGTCCGCGCGGCGTTCTGGATCGCTTCGATCGCCCGGTCGACAAGGCCTTCCTCGAGGACCACCTCGAGCTTCACCTTCGGCAGGAAATCGACGACGTATTCGGCCCCGCGATACAGTTCCGTATGACCTTTCTGGCGGCCGAATCCCTTGGCCTCGGTGACCGTGATGCCCTGTATGCCGACATCCTGCAGGGCTTCCTTCACTTCATCGAGCTTGAAGGGTTTGATGATGGCTTCGATTTTCTTCATTGCGCTGATCGCTTCCCATACTCGTGACGATCGGTGCGCGGCGCGACCGCCGCGCACAAACAAGGTGCCTCTGACACCAGAATAAGCATGTGCCGTGCCAGAACGGCAAGGGACGACCGATTGCGGAAAGCCGCGGGTCTTGCCGGAAATACTGCCGGAGGAGTCATGTGTGGCTGCCTAAATATTAAGCGGTTGCCTATTTAGCGGGCGGTCATTGCAGGCATTGTTTGATGCGCGCA
This sequence comes from Alphaproteobacteria bacterium, assembly GCA_029861675.1. The sequence continues at coordinate 1,485 of JAOTYV010000152.1, read as the reverse complement.
ATCGCGTCCCGAATGTTATCGACGCTGTTGGCGTAGGAAAAGCGGATATAGCCTTCGCCGTAATCGCCGAAGCTGGTGCCCGCAACGGTCGCGACGCCCGCTTCGGTCAGCAACTTGTCCTGCAGCGTGCGGGCATCGAACCCGGTCCCTTCGATATTGGGAAAGGCATAGAAGGCGCCGCCCGGATCGACGCAGCGGAATCCAGCGATCTGGTTGAGTTCCGAGACGATCACACGGCGCCGCTCGTCGAACGCGGCAACCATGTCGCGCGCCGCGTCCTGCGGTCCTTCCAGCGCGGCGATGCCGGCGAACTGGGTCGGCGCGTTGACGCAGGAGTGGCAATTGACGGCGAGCCGTGTCGCGCGCTCCGCCAGCGCCTCGGGCCAGACCGCATAGCCGAGCCGCCAGCCGGTCATCGCATAGGTCTTGGACCAGCCGTCGAGCATGATGACCCGGTCGCGCAGATCGCCGTATTGCAACAGGCTGACATGCTCGCGGCCCTCATAGAGCATTTGGCTGTAGATCTCGTCCGACAGGATGGCGACGTTGGGATGGGCGCCGAGACCCTCGACCAGCTTGTCCCACTCGGCCTTCGCGACCGCGCCGCCGGTCGGATTGGCCGGGCTGTTGAGGATGATCAGCCGGGTCTTGGCCGTGATCTGGGACAGCACCTCCGTGGCGCTGAAGGCGAAGCCGTTTTCTTCGCGCAAGATGATCGGCACCGCCTTGGCGCCGGAATAGTCGATCACCGATTTGTAGATCGGGAAGCCCGGATCCGGATACATGATCTCGGCGCCCGGTTCGCCGAACATCAGAATGGCGAAAAACATGGTCGGCTTGCCGCCCGGCTGCACCACTACGTGGTCCGGATTGACCTCGACCCCGTGCCGCCGGTGCAGGTCGGCGGCCACCGCTTCGCGCAGCGGCAGGATGCCGTTCGCCGGGGTATAGCCGTGATGGCCGTCCCGCAGCGCCTGGATCGCCGCCTCGACGATGTGGTCGGGCGTCTTGAAGTCGGGCTGGCCGATGCCGAGGTTGATGATGCTCTGGCCCTGGGCTTCCAGCGCGGCCGCCCGCGCCAGCACTTCGAACGCGGTCTCGGTGCCGAGCCGCGACAGGTTCTCGGCGAGCTTCAACATGATCGGCCTCCCCATGGCATGGTATTGTTTTTTAGCCCGACCAAGCTTCTACACCAGCGGTGAGTCGAGCGAAAGCCGGGGGCGGTGCACCCTATCCTTGACGCCCGCCGCACACCGGATTACATCAGGCAATTCGTTATTATGGTGGCATTAGCTCAGGTGGTTAGAGCGCTAGATTGTGGATCTAGAGGTCGGGGGTTCAAGTCCCCTATGCCACCCCAAATTTTTCAGAAGGTTAGTTGAAGTTAGACCTTGGTTCGGACTTGATGGGTAGCATTTTGGGTAGCGAATTGGCCCTAATCTTCATGAATTTCCGCTTTTAGACTTGCAACTGAAAGGCCCTGGC